>NZ_JBHUDH010000025.1:61245-63897 GCF_042678005.1 Halolamina salina
GATCGCCGACGAGTGGCACGACGAGTTCATGGAGTTCACCGACAGCGAGGTGGTGGTCGTCGGCGGCGGCGAGATCGGCTACCACGTCGCCCGACTGCTCTCCGATCGCGGCGTCTCCGCGCGCCTGCTCGAACAGGACGCCGACCGGGCCCGCTGGCTGGCAGAGGAGCTCCCGGACACGATGGTGATGGAGACCGACGCCACCGACATCGAGTTCCTCGAACGCGAACACATCGGCGACGCCGAGGTGATCGTCTCCGCGCTCGACTCCGACGAGAAGAACCTCCTCGCCTCGCTGCTGGCCGAACGGGTCGGCACCGAGCGCAGCGTCGCCGTGATCGACCAGTCGGAGTACGTCGACCTGTTCGAGGCGGTGGGCATCGACGTGGGCATCAACCCCCGCGAGGTGGTCGCCGAGGAGATCACCCGGTTCACCCGGGCCGGCGGCGCCGAGAACGTCGCGCTGGTCGAGAACGGGCTGGCGGAGGTGCTGGAAGTCGAGGTCGACGAGGACAGCCCGCTGGTGGGCAAGCCGATCCGGGAGTCGATCCACTCGCTGCCCGCCGACGTGGTGATCGGCGCCATCACCCGCGGCGGGGAGTACGTCGTCCCCCGCGGAGGGACCGAACTCGAAGCCGGCGACCACGTCGTGCTGTTCGTCGAGACCGAGCACGCTGACGAGGTCTCCGCGGCGCTGTGACGGCGACGGCCTTCCCCGCTTGAGGCCGCTCCCGAAACAGTAGCTTGAAGCGCCGAACGCCTCACACTCCGAAACAACCGTGTCGATACGCGTCGATTACCGCGCCAGCCTGAGCCTCGTCGGGACGGTGCTGAAGTACCTCTCGGTCCCGCTGCTGCTTCCGGTGGTCGTCGCGCTGGTCTACGGCGAGACCCTCGCCCCGTTCCTGCCCACCATCGCGATCACGCTCGCGGTCGGGTTGGGGCTTGAACGGCTCGCCCCGGAGCCGGACATCGGGAGCCGCGAGGGGTTCCTGATGGTGGCGACCACGTGGATCGCGGTCGCCCTCGTCGGGACGATCCCGTACCTGATCGAGGCCCACGGCATCCCGCTGCTCGTGGAGCCGATCCACCCCGGATCGACGCTCGGCAACCCCGTGAACGCGCTGTTCGAGTCGATGTCGGGGTTCACCACCACCGGCGCGACGGTGCTGGGGAGCATCAACGTCACCGATCACACCCGGGGGGTGATGATCTGGCGCCAGCTCACCCAGTGGCTCGGCGGGATGGGGATCGTCGTGCTCGCGGTCGCGATCCTGCCGGAGCTCTCCGTCGGCGGCGCACAGCTGATGGACGCCGAGGCGCCCGGCCCGGGGATCGAGAAGCTGACGCCGAAGATCGCCGAGACCGCCCGCGTGCTCTGGGGCGCCTACCTCGCGATCACGGTGGTCGAGATCCTGCTGCTGTACGGGCTCGACCTCGCCGGGATGGCCGGTCCGAACATGGACGCGTACAACGCCGTCGCCCACGGGCTGACGACGATGCCGACCGGCGGATTCTCGCCGCAGGCCCGCAGCATCGAGGCGTTCTCGGCGGCGGTCCAGTGGGTCATCATCCCCTTCATGGTGATCGCGGGCACCAACTTCGCGCTGATCTGGCAGGCGATCGCCGGCTCCCCCCGCGAGCTGTTCGATGACACCGAGTTCCGCGGCTTCCTCGGCGTGATGGCGGTGCTGACGGCCATCGTCAGCGGGCTGCTGTTCACCGGCGGGTTCGCGTCGGGCGTCCCCGAGGGCGCGACGTTCGACGCCGCCTACCTGTCGGAGACCGTCGCCACGATCAGCGGCAACCTCGAACCGACGGTCCGGCACGCGCTGTTCCAGACCGTCTCGATCGTCACCACCACCGGCTACGCCAGCATGGACTTCGACACCTGGGCGCCGCCGGCGCAGTACGCCCTGCTGTTCGCGATGTTCGTCGGCGGCTCCGCGGGCTCGACCGGCGGGTCGATCAAGGTCGTCCGCTGGATCGTCGTCGCAAAGGTGCTCCGCCGCGAACTGTTCACGACCGCCCACCCCGAGGCGGTCCGCCCCGTCCGACTGGGCGGGACCGCGCTCGACGACCGCGCTATCCGTGGAATCATGGCGTTTACGCTGCTGTACGTCGTGATCTTCTTCCTCGGGGCGCTGGTCCTGTTCCTCGACGTCGCCCGCGCGGGCGTCGACTTCACCGTGTTCGAAGTGATCTCGGGGACGGCCTCCACGCTCGGGAACGTGGGGCCGGCGTTCTACCGCCTCGGCCCGATGGGCGGCTACATCGGCTTCCCCAACAGCTCGAAGCTGTTCATGGTGGCGCTGATGTGGGCCGGCCGGCTGGAGATCATCCCGCTGCTGGTCTGTCTGATGCCGGAGTACTGGCGGCGCTGAGGGGCGCTACTCCCCGTCGCCGGCGTCCTCTTCGGCGGCGTCGCCGCTCTCCTCGCTCTCGTCGCTCGTTTCCGGCGCCTCGGCGGCGTCCAGATCCTCGATCTCCGAGCCGGGCGCGTTCAGCTTGAACCGATCGACCGCGTCCTCGGCCTTGGACTTCTCCGCGTAGCCCTCGCTGCCGGTCGCGACGATCTGGCCGTTGCGGTGGCGGAGCCGCCAGCGGAACTCGCCGCCGTTGTCCTCGTACACCTCGAACGCCGCGCGGCCG
>NZ_JBHUDH010000025.1:64043-67541 GCF_042678005.1 Halolamina salina
TCCCCCTCGCCCCCGTCGGCGAGAACGTTCCCGTTCCGGTGGACGAGCCGCCAGCGCCACTCGCCGGCGCCGTCGCGGTAGATCTCGAACCCCGTCGGGTCGAGCCGCAGATACTCCGCGGGACCGGCGTACTCCTGGACGCGCTCGATCGCGTCGCGGGCGGCCGACCGCCGGGTGTACCCCTCGCCGCTGTCGGCGACGATGTTGCCGTTGTCGTGGCGGAGCCGCCAGCGGAACTCTTCGCCCTCGTCCTCGTACAGCTCGAACGTCGTCTGACTCTCGACGACCTCCGGCGGCTCGAACGTCTCGCCCGGCTCGGCGAGTTCCTCCTCGGACTCGATGCGAAGCAGCGTCGCCCCGAGCGCGTTGCGCCGGACGCTCTCGAGTCCCTTCTGTGCGTTGTGCCGCCGGGTGTACCCCTCGCCGCTGGTCGCGACGATGTTGCCGTTGCGGTGGCGGAGCCGCCAGCGGAACTCACCGCCGTTGTCCTCGTACAGCTCGAACCGGGCCTGACTCTGGCGGAGCGACCAGAGCCGCGCGGCGAGGTCGGCCTCGTCGGATTCGGCGTCGGCGAGATCTTCCGACATCGCCGTGACGGCCCGCCCCAGTGACGCCGCGGCGTCCTTCGACGCGGACAGTTCGCCCCGGAGCGCCGCGACCCGTGCGGCGAGGTCGGCCTCGTCGGCCGCGCTGTCCTCGAGCACGTCGTCGAGCTCGGCCAGCTCACGCCGGAGATCGGCGGCTTCCTCGCCTCGCCCGGAGAGTAGCGGGACGAGCACGCCGCCGGCACCGACGAGCAGCAGGCCGAGCCCGTAGAGCCCGATCACGGTCGTGTTCCCGTTCCGGATGGACCATCCGCCCGGGAACACCGCGACGAAGTAGGCGACGCCGATCGCCGCGACGGTGGCGCCGACGGCGACCAGCGTCGTCGCCCGCGAGTCGAGCGGGAGCCGGATCACCGGCCCCACCAGCAGCAGGATCAGCCCGAGGCTGATCCCGACCAGCGAGAGCTGTCTGAGGTCGCCTTGCGGCTCGCTCCCGAGGAAGAGCAACACCCCCGCCACCGCGAGCACCAGCCCGACCACGAACAGCCAGTACCCCCGAACCTCGTCGTTAGTGGTCGGATTGCCGATTCGCCGTCGGTACACCGATCGCAGCGCCCCCTCGTCGGCTCGTTCGGTTGACATCGTCGGCTACCTGTTTCGCCTCTGAGTGCTTATAGGTATGCCAGCGTCTCCCACAGTTCGCTTTAGGGGAGCCGACCGGTCGGTACTGCCGGCGCTCGTGGTACTACGGGTGCTCGTGGATCGGTTCGCGCACGGAGTATGGTCGGTCGAATGCTACGGGCTCGGTGTCTGCACCGTCGAGAGGTACGCGGTGAGGTCGGAGGTGGTGATCATGCCGATCAGCCCTTCGGTGTCGTCGATCACCGGCATGTGGTGGAAGCCGGCCTCGACCATCCGGTCGGCGACCGTCCGGATCGAGTCGCCGGCTTTCGCGGTTTGAACGTCCCGAGTCATGTACTCACTCACGGGCGTCTGGTCTTTCGGCTGCTGCCCCGCCACGATCGACACGAAGTCCGTTCGCGTGAGGATCCCCTCGAGGGTGCCGTCGTCGTCGACGACGACGACCGATCCGATCTGGTTGTCGAGCATCAGTTCGGCGGCGTCCTCGACCAGCGTGTCCCGCGTGACGGTTTTGACCTCGGTGCTCATCAGGCTCGCGACGAAGAGGTCGTCGGTCTCGTCCATGTGAATACACAGCACGACACAGCGGATAACCCTTCCCCTCTCGGGCGATCACCCCCGCCACGCCGACGCCCGGTCGGTACGCCTATGGGACAGCGCCGTCAGACGCCGGTGTCCCGCGCTCCCATGCCCGCCATCGAGACCACCGACCTGACCAAGCAGTACGGCGACACCGTCGCCGTCGCGGATCTCGACCTCGCAGTCGAGTCCGGTAGCGTGTTCGGCTTCCTCGGCCCGAACGGCGCCGGGAAGTCGACGACGATGCGGATGCTGACCGGGCTGGTCCGGCCCACACGCGGCCGCGCGACGGTCGCCGGCGCCGACGCCACCGACCGCGACGCCCTCCGCCCCCGGATCGGCTACCTGCCCGAGACACCGCCGCTGTACGATCACGCGACAGCGTACGAACAGCTCGATTACGCCGCCGGCCTGCGCGACCTCGACCCCGAGCGGGCACGCGAGCGCGCCGGCGACCTGTTCGACCGCCTCGACCTCCCGGCCGAGGTCGCGGCGGGCCGAATCGCCGACTACTCGAAGGGGATGCGACAGAAGGTCGCCTACGTGCAGGCGGTGCTTCACCAGCCCGAGGTAGTGTTCCTCGACGAGCCGACCTCCGGGCTCGACCCGCGTGCGGCCCGGACGCTCCGGGAGCTGATCGTCGAACTCGCCGACGGCGGAACGACCGTGTTCCTCTCGACGCACATCCTCCCGGTGGTCGAGGCGGTCGCCGACGCGGTGGGGATCCTCTACGACGGCGAACTGGTGGCCGAGGGCGCACCCGCCGAACTGCAGCGCCGCGCCGAGACCGGTGAGGCGCGCTCGCTCGAGGACGTGTTCCTCGAACTCACCGGCGAGCGCGCCGACGCGGCACCGAGCGAGGGAGATGGCTGAGCCGAACTGGCTCCGGCACGCGCTCCGGGCGGGCGCCTTCGAGTACCGTCGCTCGGTCCGGGCGGTCCGTGAGGACACGGGCCGGCTGGTGTTGCTGGCGCTCAGCGTCCTGTTCCCGACGCTGATGCTCGGCGGGATGGCCGCGCTGTTCACGCCGATCATCCGGGAGAGCGCGCCGGCCGGGACCGCGGTCCCGCCCGCACTGCGCGGCGGCGCGACGCTGTTCTGGCTGTTCGGCGTCTTTCTGTTGGGCCAGCGGGCGTCGTCGGCCCACAGCGAGCCCGTGGCCGCGCCGTTCGTGCTGACGACCGTCTCCCCCCGGACTGCCGTCCTCGGCGGCGTCATTGCGGAGTCGATGGGCGTGCTGACGTACGTGCTCCCGACCGCGGCGCTCGTGACCGTCGTCGGCGCCTACGCGTTCGGATCGCCGGCACCGCTGCTCACGGTGCCGCTGGTCGGCTGCCTGTTCGTCGCCAGCGCGGTCGTCGCTGGCCGGCTCGCGGGCTACACGACGGCGTGGCTCGTCGCCCGAGTGCCGTTCGTCGCCCGCCACCGGACCGGGCTGAGCGCGCTGGTCGCCGTCGTCTTCTTCGGGCTGTACATGCTGTTCCAGCTCCCGTCGATCCCCTACTCGCTCGACCCCGCGCTGCTGAGCGCCGTCCCGCTGGGCTGGATCGTCGAGGTACTGGCGGTGGGGACGCCGATCCGGTTCTCGCCCGTCCACGCCGCGGGCGGGCTGCTCACCGTCGGCGCGGTGCTGGCCGGCGGCGGCTGGGCCGCGGAGCGGATCGCGGGCTCGCTGTGGTTCGGCGACGAGGTCGATCCGACCGACGACGGCGACACGGCGACGACCCGCGAG
>NZ_JBHUDH010000026.1:0-1377 GCF_042678005.1 Halolamina salina
CGGTGCCCGCCTCGGCGTCCGTGGTCGCGACGCCGGTCGCCGCCCCCTCCTCGCCGGGCGTCGCGTGGAGCAGGCCGTTCCGGATCGAGAGCGAGACGGTGTCGCCGGCCTCGACCGCCTCGACCGCGATGGCGGCGTCCTCCTGCAGACTCTCCAGCACGTCGTCGGTGACGTGGTCGACGTAGCGCCGCAGCGACTTGGCCTCGCGGAACAGCCAGTCGACCCCCTCCTTGGTGACGCGGTAGCGCGAGCGGCCCTCCTTCTCGACCAGCCCGTCGTCGACCAGTTCGCGGATGTACTCGCTGACCGCCTGACTGGTGACGCCGACGGCCTCGGCGATCTCGCCCTGACTTACCGCCGGCTGGCGGTCGGCGATCTCCGCGAGGATGCGAAAGCGGCTCGCAGTGCGTTTGTCCGCCAGCGCGTCGCTCATAGCCGACCTGTGGGCTGGCCGCCACATAAACCGCCCGACCTGCGGGGTGCTCAGGCGTCGAACCGCGCCGTGATGGCGTCGGCCGCACGCGTCCCGCTCTCCAGCGCCCCCTGGATCGACGACCAGCGCGTATAGTCGCCCGCGAGGAACACCGGCCCTGCCGGGTCGTCGGCGTCCGGGAGCCGGGCGTGGGCACCGGGCGGCTGGGCGAACTGTGCGAACGGGATTCGGTCGGTCGCGAGCAGTTCGAGTCCGGACACGTCGCGTTCGGGGTACCACGACGCCAGCGCCTCCCGGGTCTGCGCCGCGAGCGCCTCGGCCGAGCGGTCCTGTGCGCCGTCGTCGACGAAGGAGGCCGCGAGCAGCGCGTCGTCGCTGCCGTCGCCGTACTCGGGGGCGACGGCCGAGAGCTGTGCGACCGTATTGGGTGCCTCGTCCCCAGCGTTGTGCATGATCCGCGTGCCGGCGTCGAGTTCGGGGCCGGGCAGGCGGTAGTGCTGGGTGACGACGCCCGCGCCCTCGGTCGGAATCGACTCGACGCCGGTGAGTTCGCGCGCGGTCGGCGGGTCCGTCGCGACGACGGCGGCGTTGAACTCGGGGCTGCCGGAGTCGGTGTCGAACGCGACGCGGTTCCCGCCGGTGTCGAGATCGTCCACGGCGACGCCGGTCCGGATATCGACGCCAGCCTCCCGCGCCTTCTCGGCCAACTGTGCCGGGATCGCGGCCATCCCCTCCGCCGGGACGGCGATGCTCCCAAGCGACATCGCGCGGAACGTGTACTCGAACACGTTCGCGGAGGTCGACAGCGAGCGGTCGAGCGTGATCCCGCCGTACAGCGGCGCGGCGAAGTTCTCCACGAACCCCTCGGAAAATCCCGTATCCCGGAGGTACGCCCGGATCGACTGGTCGGGCGTTCCGAACGCCGGCCAGTCGCCGTCGGTGAG
>NZ_JBHUDH010000026.1:1382-3327 GCF_042678005.1 Halolamina salina
TCGCCGTCGGTGAGTCGGCGCCGGAGCCGGAGCGTCCGAAGTTTGTCGGCGATCGTCACCTCGCGGGAGAGCGCCGAGGGCAGGAGGGCGCCCGGATCGCGGAGCGGGTCCGACAGCGTCGATCGCTTGCCCGGCCGGCAGATGACGCCGCCGGGCGCGAACGAGCGGAGATCGAGCGCGTCGAGATCGAGTTCGCGTCGGACCGCGGGGTAGGACTCGAACAGCACCTGGAACCCGCGGTCGCAGGTGAACCCGTCCACGCTCCGGGTTCGGACCCGGCCGCCGACGTCCTCGCGCCGCTCGAACAGCGTCACGTCGTGGCCCGACTCGGCGAGCCGGCGGGCGGCGACCAGCCCCGCGAGCCCCGCGCCGGCGACGGCGATGTCGCTCATACCGGGCGTTCGAGCGGCGGGCCCATAGCTCCGCCGCCCGCGGAAGCGGCGAACGCGGCCGGAGCCGATAGGTGATAGCCGTCGCCGCGTGAGGGGGAGGTATGGCAGACTGGATCGCGGAGACGTTCAGGAGCGACGCCGGCTGGGATCACCTCGAGACGCTGGTCGACATCGGCAACCGCATGGCGGGCCAGCCCGGCGAGACCGAGGGGCTGGAGGCCACACGCGACGCGTTCGCGGCTGCAGGCGCCCGCGACGCCCGCGTGGAGACGTTCGACCTCGCGGGCTGGGTCCGGGGCGATAGCTCGATCTCGACCCCCGAGACCGTCGAGGACTGCATCGCGCTCCCGCGCGGGCCGGCGGGCGAGGTGACCGCCGAACTGGTCGATCTCGGCGCCGGCCTCCCTGCTGACTTCGAGAACACCGACGTGGAAGGGAAGATCGTTCTCGCGACCTCGGACGTGCCGGACTACTTCGACCGCTACATCCACCGGACCGAGAAGTACCAGTACGCCGTCGAGGGCGGCGCGGCGGCGTTTATCTACGCCAACCACGTCCCCGGCGAACTCCCGCCGACGGGCAGCGTCGGCGGCAGCGACGGCGGTCCGTACGGCGACATCCCGGCAGTCGGGGTCTCCGCGGAGACCGGCGCGCGTCTCGCCCGGCGCTTCGACGGCGAGGAGCTGTCGGTGGCCGTGGAGTGTGAGACGCCCGAGACCCAGTCGGGCAACGCGGTCGCCGAACTCGGTCCCGACACGGAGGAGTACGTGATCCTCTCGAGCCACGTCGACGCCCACGACATCGCGGAGGGCGCGCGGGACAACGGCGCCGGGACGGCGACGATCGTCGAGGTCGCGAACGCGCTCGCGGCCCGCGAGGACGAACTGGAGACCCGGGTGAAGTGCATCGCCTACGGCGCCGAGGAGGTCGGCCTCGTCGGATCGGAACTGGAGGCGGAGAACGCCGACCTCGACGCGATCAAGTCGATCGTCAACGTCGACTCCAACATGGGGAACCGGACGCTCGAACTCACGACTCACCGGTTCGACGAACTCGACGCCGCCGCCCAGCGGGTGAGCGACCGCTTCGACCACCCGATCGCGACGGTGCCGCGGATGGTCCCCCACTCGGACCACTGGCCGTTCGTGCGCTGGGGCGTCCCGGGCTACATGGTGTCGAGTAAGTCCGAGTCCGCGGGCCGGGGGTGGGGCCACACCGAGGCCGACACGCTGGACAAACTGGAGAGCCGGACCCTGCGCGAGCAGGCGATCCTACTGACGGAGCTGGTGGTCGAGGTGGCGGCGGAGTCCGTCGAGATCGAACACGCCGACGCGGAGACGATGGCGGGCTACCTGAAGGAGGAGGATCAGGCGATCGGGATGAAGAAGACCAACGGCTGGCCGTACGAGTTCGAGTAACGGCCGTTATCACTCGTTTTGGGTGTACGATCGAGGGGTCGGTGACTTCGACTGGTACAGCGACTGCGACAGCAACAGCAGTTCGTTCGTAGACCACTTGTGACCGCAGTGTGCCGGGCACGAGGCCCGGCACAG
>NZ_JBHUDH010000026.1:3334-12230 GCF_042678005.1 Halolamina salina
GACGAGCGACCGTAGGGAGCGAGTCGGCTGGGGAGGTCTGTGGGCTGTGCGGGGCGGTTGCGGTCGCAAGTGGTCTAGCACCGAGATGCTGTTGCTGTCGCAGCCGCTGTCTCAGTAGCCAACGATCGAGATACAGTCGCTGATAACGGAGAGCAATACTGTCGGAGAGAGATCGAACGAGACGAGTCCCACCCACGACACACCTACCCCACGAACCGCCACAGACCACCGTCGTTTTACCCGCGCCGCCCGACGACGCGAGCATGACCCAGTCGTCGCCGATCGGTCGGGTCAGCGTACGCGGCGCGGAGATCGACACCGACCTCTCCCCACTGACGGTGACCGACGACGACGCGGACGCGATCGTCGCCGTCGGGGAGGCGGGGGTCGAACGCGCCGCGCTCGCTGACGCCGACACGCCGATCCTCGCTGTCGACGCCGACGACGGCCGCCACGGCGCGACGCGCGACGGGCTTGCAGCCGCCGCCGCGGCGCTGGCCGACGGCGCCTACCGCAGCGTCACTCACACGATCCTCGGCGTCGCGGTGGGTGGCGAGCGCGTCGACCGCGCGGTGTTCGACGCCACGCTGATGACCAGTGAGCCCGCCCGGATCTCCGAGTACGCCGTCACCGCGTCGGGCGAACGCCTGTTCGACGTACGCGCCGACGGTGTCGTCGTTTCGACGCCGCTCGGCTCCGCGGGCTACGGCCGCGCGGCCGGCGGGCCGGTCGTCACCCCCGGTGCCGGGCTCTCGGTCGTCCCCGTCTCGCCGTTCTCGACCCGTGCGAACCCGTGGGTCGTCCCCGGCCCGCTCTCGCTGACCGTCGAGCGCGACGAGGGTGCGGTGTCGCTGTTCGTCGACGGCGAGGAGCGTCGCCGGGTGGGGACGGACGAGCCGGTCGAGATCGCCGCCGTCGGCGAGTTCACCTGCCTCCGACCGCTGGTCGAGTAGCCGCCGGAATTGGAAAAGCACTAAACCGTCCTGTGCCGATATGCGGGTATGACCCCACTGCAGTTCGCCGTCCCGATCGGGGCGCTCGAATCGGTCTCTGGGGCGTTCCCCTACGTGATCCTGGCGCTCGTGCTGGCCAACTTCGTCACGCGTCATCGCGCGTTCAGCCACTACAAGCGCGCCGCGGAGAACGGGGCCGACACGCTGGATCGCTACGTGCCCCACGTCGCCGTCTCGGCGGTGCTCGCGCTCGTCAGCCTGCTGTACCTCGTGATCGAACCGCACTCGGGGATGGTGATCTCCGTCCTCGTGGTCGGGACGGTGATCGCCGACATCTTCGAGTTCGAGGCCCGGAACGTCGAGGCCCGGAACAACCTCGACATCGAGAAGCCCAAGGGCGCGATCACGGTTTCGATCCTCATGCTGCTGTACGCCTCGTTCCTCGCCCTGTTCTGGGTGATCGAGGATCAGTGGGCGGCGATCGTCTGATCCGCGCCGACGTTTCCGAGCGCCGTCGTCTTTTCGTTCTCCGTACTCCGAGCCACACCGTCGTACCGTCGTGCACACTCCCGGTACCGATAGTCGATCACACTCCCCGCACCGCGTTCTCTCTGCACCCTACTGTCGTCGTCCTCCCGCCACTCGAAGCGTCGTCGCTCTCGTCCCGTCGCTCACCCGACGCTCCGAGCGCCGGCCGAGAGCCGCCGGACACGATGGAAGGCGACCGCCGGGGACGCGACTGGGCGGCCGTGATCGATCGTTATCGACGGTGGTCGACTGCCGGCCCGGAAGAGTCAGTCGGCGGATCGAACGGGGAGAACGACCGACGACGACGTGACCGTGTCGGCGTCGCCGTGAGAGAACGACCGCGAGAAGAGATTACTCGTCGACGACCAGCGCCTCGCGGGCCTGCCTGCCCGCGGGGATGATGACCCAGAACGTGAACGCGCCGATCAGGGCGGTCCAGAACATCAGGTCGCCGAGGAAGATCCCGAGCGTGTCGAACACGGTTCCGGGGTCCTCCGGCGGCGCCGCCACCAGCTGGCGGGTGCTCTCGAAACTGGGCGTGCGGTACCAGCTCGCGGAGATCATCCACACGAGGGCGGCCACGCTGAACAGCCCGAACCCTTTCATGAACTCGTCAGCCATTACCTGAATCTGGGCCGCGAGCCCCCTTCAGCGTTTCCCATCCCGGCGAGACTACGCCGACTCCTCGCTCATCTCCTCGGCCGTGAACCGCGTGCCGAGCACGTAGACGGCCGCGCCGGTCGCGATCGACAGCAGCCCCGCGACGGCGAAGGCCGCCGAGAGCAGCGAGTCGGCCGGCGAGAGCGAGAGCGCCGAGAGTATCGAGCGGACCAGTTGGCGGAGCAGCCCCGTCCCGAGCGCGGCGGCGTCTAAGAGGAGAAAGCCGAACACGACGGCGAACACCGCGATCAGCGTCGAGAAGACGGTGACGGTCTTGTAGAGCCGCATGGGCACCGCCACGTCGCGCCCGTCGCGGCCCTCGGTACTGCGGTCGTCGTCGGCCACGGCCTACTTCGGGGGCCGCAGCCGGTAGTAGCGACGGTTGAGGTCGTACATGTACCCCTCGCGCATCGTCTTCAGCACCGCGTAGGTGATCGCGGCCATCACGATCGGCACGAGGAACGTCAGGTCGAACAGCAGGCTGACGTTCATCGGCATGATGTTCTGGATCGACAGCAGCGAGATGGTGAACGCGAACGTCAGGCCGCCAACCCCGACCGCAGCCCAGAACGGCTGCTCGACCGGGCGGCGGGCGCTCCCCTTGTTGAGGAACGGGACGATCGCGATCGCGCCGACGATCACCACGTTCGCGAGCACGCCGTACGTTCGGTCGGCCATCAGCTTCTGGCCGTCCAGCAGCGAGATCGCGGGGTTGAGGTCACCCAGCTTCAGGAGGCCGAACGACCAGTAGAGGTACCAGTCGGGGAGGATGATCGCGGGCGTCGAACTGGGGTTCGCGGGGTTGCCGATGTGTGGCGGCAGCGTCGCCGACAGTAGCAGCAGCATCCCCACGAAGAAGCTCGTCAGCGCGAGGTTCCGGATCAGCTCGTGGGGCCAGGTCGGGAACGCGAGCACGTCGCGCTCGACGTACGTCGACTGCTGCCGGAGGTCCTGATCCTCACGGCGGGCCCGCTCGAAGTACTCGTAGGTGAGACGGGGGAGTCCCGACCGCCGGCTCTTGCGTTCGCTCCACGTCGGCGTGTCGTCGTCCGGCGGGACGATCCCCGTGCCGCCGTCGGTTCGTGCGTCGGGTTGGTTGTCGTCGCTCATTGTGTTAGTGGGGTTCCGCGATGCCCTGCATCCAGACGATGCCGATGTGGATCGCGATCAGCGAGGTGACCACGAACGGCAGCAGGAACACGTGGATGATGTACATCCGCTGCAGCGTCGGTGCGCCGAGCGAGAAGCCGCCGAACACCAGCTGGGCGACCCACTCGCCGATGATCGGGATCGACAGCGCCATCTCGACGCCGATCTGTCCCGCCCAGTAGGCGAGCTGGTCCCACGGCAGCAGGTAGCCCGTGTAGCCGAAGCCCATCGTGAGGCTGATCAGGACGATCCCGAGCAGCCAGTTCAGCTCGCGGGGCTCCTTGTACGCGCCGGTGAAGTAGACGCGGAGCATGTGCAGGAACACCGCCGCGGTCATCACCTGCGCCGACCAGCGGTGGATCGAGCGCAGCATGAAGCCGAACTGGAGGTCCTGCATGATCATCGCGATCTGGGAGTAGGCGACGGTCCCGGTCGCGGCTTCGGCCGCCGAGGGGGTGTAGTAGAACCCCAGTAGCGCGCCCGAAAGCGCCGCGACGACGTACGCGAGCGTCGAGAACGATCCCAGCGCGTACAGCGGGTACCAGTACCAGAACTTGTTGTCGAGGTTGTACTGCTCGGTGTGGCTCTTGGGCATCTGGAGGTTGACGCGGTAGTACATCGTCTCCAGAATTTCCAGGTAGTCGACGATGCGGAACCGCTTGTCGAGCCAGATGAGGGTGAACAGGTACCCTTTCTCGATGGGGGAGAGCTGCTTCTCCTCCATCCAGCCGAGGTGGTCGTGTTCGTCTTTCTCTTTGAGGCTCATTGGTTATCGTTTGTAGTACGGGTAGACGGCGCGCTTGATCTGGTCCCAGACGCCGGCACCCTCGAGCTGTTGGCCGTCGGCCTGATCGCCGCGGATGTAGAGGTCCTCCCACTTCCGGCGGCGCTTCTTGACGACCATCACGTCCGGGAGGAACTCCTTGCGGTAGATCGCGAGGATGAACGCGAGGTCGATGAACACGATGGCGAGCAGGCCGCCGAGGAACATGTTCCCGTCGGCGGTCAGCCCCCAACCGGAGACCAGCCCCCAGGTGAACATGAACACGAAGACGATCTCCAGCAGCGTCAGCAGCACGATCGCGATCGCCGCGGCCGTGCTCTCACGCGCCGGCTCGTAGCGGTGGATGTCGCCGTAGGTGGATCCGGACGTGGACATCACTCACCACCCCCGGTGTTGCCGGTGTTGGGCGACTCGCCGTACTTGAGCACGTAGAACGTGAACACGAGGCTGACGAACATCATCAGGATGGTCGCCGCGCCCACCCAGTGGGGGTGGATCGGGGCGCCGATCTCGTGGAGCTCGCGTTCACCGCCGCCTCCGGACTGGAGCTCCTCGACGACCTCGATGGTGCCGACCATCCCCGCACTCTCGTGGGGCGTACAGACGTACTCGTAGGTGCCCGTCGTGGTGAACGTGTGGGAGTACTCGTGGCCCGCGTCGAACGTGACGCCCTGTTCGCCTTCACCCTCCCAGTTGGCGCCCTCGGGCTGGCTCTGTGGAACCACGTTGTGCATGTTGCTGTCCCAGACGAAGTTCACTGTCGTGCCCGTCGCGATCGTGAGCTCGGCCGGTTCGAACACGAGGCTCCCGCCGGGGCCGACGGTCACCGTCTCCGTCGGTCCCCCGCCCCCGCCGCCCTCGGTGCCGGTGGTCGTGCCGGTCTCCTCCTGTCCGGCCGCGACCCCCGAGCCGAGGGCGACGGCTCCGCCGGAGCCGCCGGTCGCTCGGAGAAAATCCCGCCTCTTCATACGGCCAAAACGTGGGACGGCCAGCGCTTAAAGCCTCCGTTTCACACCACCCTCGACGCCGCCGACGGCGGTACGACGCGCCTGCGGACGGCCGGCTCAGTCGCCGCCGTCCTCGTCGGGGTCGTCGCTCAACTGCGGGACGAACTCCGGCCGCTCGCCCGCCTCGTCGACGGCGCGGAGCCGATCGCGGTACTCGGCGGCACGGAACCGGTCCGAGAGCCGCGCGTTCGCGACGACGGTGAACAGGAACACGCCGACCAGGACGAACAGGACGCCGACGGCCGGACCGATCACGCCCCCCTGTGGCACGTCGGGCTGGAGGTCGAACAGCAGCGAGCCGACGACCAGCCCGAACCCGGCGATGATCTGGGCGGCGGCGATCAGTTGGAGCATCGTGTTGCCGAGCTCGCCCGACCCGGACTCCACGTCGTCGGGGTCGGGGAGGCTCGGGTCCGCCGGCGGCGACGGCACCTCGTACTCCCCCATCGAGCACAGCGCGACCGTCGGCTCCACGTCCCGGAGCACCGTCCCCTCGCCCTCGACGCTCCCGTCGGGGTTGACGATCGCGTACCCCTCGTCGGAGTAGGCGAGCAGCCGATCGCCCTCGGGGCTGGGGTGGCGTTCGAGCCGTGCGAACACCTCGCGGGTCGCGATCCGGTTCTCCAGATCCTGCTCGACCCGGTCGATCAGCTCGGCGCCGGTGATCCACGTGTCGGGGTCGAACGCCGCCTCCCACTCCTCGCGATCCATCTCGGCCATGTCGGCGGGGCCGAAGTCGTCGAAGTCGTACTTCTGCTCGACTTTTTCACGCAGTGCCTCAAGGTCTTCAGACTCAGACCCGCTAGTGTCCTCTTGGGCGTGCGATTCGTCCGGAGGTTCGCTCATTGCCTCGGAGTTTGTGGGGGAGATTCCTTAGCGTGTTGGTTCCGCAACTCGCGGCCACAGAATCCGATAAAGGAAACGAACATCGTAGACCCAAGATATTCGAGTACCGGAGCTAGCTACCTCCCGTCAACACAACTAATACTCCTCGCTGGACCAAAAACTCCCGTCTGTTAACTTTCTCGTGGGGTCTTCGTCCACCTCGTCAGTGTATTCACAGTTGCGGCAATGTTTCCCTCGGAGATACTTGTTCCCCATCAAGCTACCCTTGTGGTAAGTGTAGTGTGCTAATTTATACTCGCCACACCTCGGGCATTCGTCGAGAGGGCTATATCGATACCAATTCAAAACGGACTTCCCCTTCCACTGACCCCACTGAACCGTAGAATCTCCCTCGTCCTTGCGTTCCTTCTCTTCGATCGCTTCGAGAAAATCCTCTTCTTTCATCTTATCACAGTTGGCTCTCCCAGTTGCTACTTATAGTTTCGTTGCGGTTCCACCCACCGGCGATCAGAATCGAAGAGTCGGTTAGTCAGCTTCGTACAAACAGTTTGTGAGCGGTCGGAAAGACCATATTTTGTAGATTACTTGGAGTCGACTCGGCGTCCGCAGTCCCGTGCTCGAAGGGGTCGACTGGAGTCGGTGGTCTGGTACGCCGGAGTCGCTCCTTTTAGGCGGGCGCGCCGCGAACATCGACGGGATGGTCTCCGAGTCGACCGCGGCGACGCTCGCCGCGCTGTCGGTCACGATCAGCCTCCCCTTCTTCCTCTACGGGGCGTGGTACGCGATCGAGACGGAGGTGATGACGTGGGAGCGACTGCTCCACCACCTGAAGTTCGTGGTCACGGGGCTGGTGCTGACGACGGCGCCGATGCTGCTGTGGATGATCCCGCGACTGCCCGGCCAGTTCGGCGGGCTGGCGGCGATACACGCCTTCTTCGGCCTGCAGGCGTACGCGCTGCTCGTGCTCGCGCTCACCGGAATCGTCCGGATCTTCCAAGCTAAGCGGCAGGCGGACCTCTACCGTAACCCCGACCCCGACGCCGACATCGGCGAACTCCACGAGAACATGGGCGCGTGGCGCCGACGGCTCCGGATCGGCGTGTTCGGCTACCTGATCCTCTGGATACTCGCGTACCTGGTCGGGATCGCGCGGTTCCTGATGGACTACGTGTTCTGAATCGGGGTTCCGACGATCGCCGGAGTCTACCACGCCTCGCCGCTGGCGAGGTCGACCTCGCTGTCACCCTTCGCGGAGGGGCAGATATCCGCCAGCACGCATTCCCCGCAGTCGGGGTTGCGGGCGGTGCAGACGGCGCGCCCGTGGTCGATCAGCAGGTGGGTGAACTGCTGCCAGTGCTCCTCGGGCACCACGTCCAGCAGGTCGTCCTCGATGGCCTCGGGGCGTTCCTCCTCGGTCAGCCCGAGCCGGCGGCTGATCCGCTGGACGTGCGTGTCGACGACGATCCCCTCGACCACGTCGTGGGCGTGCTGGAGCACGACGTTCGCGGTCTTGCGGCCGACGCCGGAGAGCTCGGTGAGTTCGTCCATCGTGTCCGGCACTTCGCCGTCGTGTTCCGCGACGAGCGTCTCGCCGATACTCTTGAGGTAGCCCGCCTTGCTGTTGTGGAACGTGATCCCGTAGATGTCGTCGGCCAGTTCCTCCTCGTCGGCCGCGGCGAAATCCTCGGCGGACTCGTACTTCTCGAACAGGTCCGCAGTCACCTCGTTGACGCGCTCGTCGGTACACTGCGCGGAGAGCACGACCGCGATCAGGAGTTCGAGTCGCGTGTCGAAGTTCAGCGAGATCGTTGAGTCGGGGTACTCGGCTTCGAGGCGGTCGATCACTTCGGCCGCCTGTTCGCGGCGTGGTTCGAGTGGCTCGCCCATACCCGCCGTTCCGTTCCCCCGGGGTTGAACGGTTCGGTCGCGGCCGCGACGGCCGCGGGCACACGTCGCCCGCGCCTACATCCCGGTGCCGGCGGTGAACTCGTAGCTGTACACCCAGTTGAGGAGCACGTACGTCAGCACGCCCATCGACAACGAGAGGATCCACGAGCCGGCGGCGAGGCGGCCCACCCGCTTGTGGGGCGTCTCCTCGCGAAGTTCCCGCGGCGAGTGGGTGAGGCCGAGCACCAGCGCATACAGCACGACCGGCACCGCAACCACCGAGAGGACGATGTGGATCGCGAGCATCAGTAGGTAGGCGTAGTACACCGGATCGGGCGCGCCCACGATCTCCTTCGTCCCGCCGCCGCCGATCTTCCAGAGGTAGAGCACGAGGAACACCATGATGAGTCCGAACGCACTCCCCATCGCTTTCCGGTGTTTCTCGACGTTCCCCTCGCGGATCCACTTCCAGCCGAGGGCGAGCAGCACCGTCGCGGTGGTGTTGATCGCCGCGATCGCGTGGGAGAACAGGTTCACTTGCGCGTTCGTCAGGTCGGGGTAGATCGGGAGCGCCCCGGCGAACGTCCCCATCACCAGCCCGTAGCCGAGCACCGAGAGCAGCGCGACCGTCGCCCGCGGGCGATCGCGGGCGCGCGATCGGAGGGTTTCCAGCATGGCCGGAGGGTGGGTCCGGAGCGACAAGGTGGTTCGGGTTCCGGCCGAGACGTTTTGCCGCCGGCGGCTGAACCGGTCGGCATGGCCGACTGCGAGTTCTGCGCCATCGCCGCCGGGGAGCGTGACGCCTACGTCGTTCACGACGACGAACACACCCTCGCGATCCTCGACGAGATGCCAACCCGGCGGGGCCACACGCTCGTCCTGCCGAAAGCCCACCGCGAGGAGCTACTGGGGGCGGACGAGACGGGGAAGGAGGTGTTCAAGACCGTCGACGCCGTCGCCGAGGCGCTCCGGCGGGTGCTCGACCCCGACGGGTTCAGCGTATTCTACACCTCCGGTCCGCTGGTCGGATCGGTCCGACACGCGCACGTCCACGTCGTGCCGCGCGCGGCGGACGACGACGT
>NZ_JBHUDH010000027.1:0-17061 GCF_042678005.1 Halolamina salina
CGCCGTCCCGAGGCTGGCGAGGAGGGCGCGCCGCGAGTGTGGGGACATCGACGGCGCGTTCGCTCGCCGCGGGTAAGTGCTTTCTCCGTTCGAGAGCGCGTGTCCCGCTCAGAACTCCATCTCCCGGCTCTCCGCGCTGATGCCGGCGACCTCCTCCTCCAGCCACTCGCGGAACCACTTCACGCGCTTGAGCCGCTGGTGACCGATCGACTCGGCGGTGTCGCTCTCGACGCGGTCGCAGTGCTCCTGCCCGCGTTCGAGCACGCGGTCGACCATCTCCGCGGCGTCCATGTGCGTACGGGCCTCGTACCCCATCCGGAGGAGCATGAGGACGGTGCCGTTGGCGCCGACCTTGTCCAGCACGTCGCCCTCGATCAGACACTGCGTCTCGAGGGAGACGTCCGAGAGCGGCCCCTGGTAGGAGTGGTCCGCGACGACGTTGCAGACCTCGTCGATGAAGGAGTCGGGGAACTCGCCCCGGCTCTGGAGGTACTCGCGGGCCACGCGGGCGCCGGCCTCGGCGTGCCGGTCCTGTTCGGCCTCGAGCTTGGCCACGTCGTGGAACACGGCGGCGACGCGGACGACGTGGACGTTCGCGCCCTCCGCCGACGCGATCTCGCTCGCGATCTCGACGACGTTGCGGATGTGGTTGAAGCGGTACTCCGCGGAGTGCCACGGGTACCAGCGCATCCGCCCACCGTCGTCCTCGCTCTCGACGCTGGCGGCGAGGTAGTCGTGGACGAACTCCTCCATCGCGGCGAACTCCTCGGCGGAGACGGGCGCGTCCCTTATCTCGACGCCCATGCTGGTCCCCCGGGTTCGGTCGTACGACGTTCGTGTTTCATTACCAGAGAGGACGGCCGTTTCGCTCTTAGTCGTTGCGGGACGGGCAAACACGCCGTCTCGTGGATTCCCGACGCCGTCTGCCACCGACGCCGACCCGCAGTCGTGGCCGCCCCCGCGGTCCGAACCGTTAGGTAGCCCGAGGTGCTTCCGGGCCACATGACCGAGCAACTCTACCTCGAGGACTCCACCGTCGACGCCTTCGAGGCGACCGTCGAACGGACCGTCAGCGACGACCGCGTCGTGCTCGACCGGACCCACTTCTACCCCGAGGGCGGGGGTCAGCCCGCCGACCACGGTACGATCAGCACCGAAGACGGCCGCGAGTGGCGCGTCGTCGACGTACAGAAACACGACGGGATCCACCACTACCTCGAACCGGGCGACGGCGTCGCCGACGAGGAACTCCCGGCGGCCGGCTCGACGGTCACTGGCGAACTCGACTGGGAGCGCCGGTACAGCCACATGCGCTACCACACGGCTCAGCATCTGCTGTCGGCGCTGCTGCTGAACGAGTACGACGCCGAGACGACCGGGAACCAAGTCCGGGCGCACAAGGCGACGCTCGACTGCGCCTACGAGCGCTTCCACGACGACGAGCTCGAACACGTCGAGGACCGGATGAACGAACTCGTCGAGCAGGCTCGCCCCGTCGATTGGTACGTGCTGGACCGCGACACCGCCGAGGAAGAGCTCGACCCCGAACGGACGCGGCTCTCGCTGCTGCCGGACTCGATCACCGAGATCCGGATCGTCGAGATCGGCGGCACCGACGACGGGGACGAGCCGTTCGACCGCACCGCCTGTGCGGGCACCCACGTCGAGAACACCGAGGAGATCGGCGAGGTGACCGTGACTGGCCGGGAGACGAAAGGAAGCGACGAGGAACGGATCACGTTCGAACTCGACTGAGGGGACAGGCGGGAGAGCCGCCCCACTGACTTCCCCGAGCCGACTACTCCACCCAGAGCGTCTTTCGGTTGACGAACTCCTTGATCCCGGCCTCGGAGAGCTCGCGGCCGTAGCCGGAGATCCCGACGCCGCCGAAGGGGACGCGCGGGTCGGACTTCACCAACTGGTTCACGTACGTACAGCCGGCGTCGATCTGCCGGGCGACGCGCCGGCCGCGCTCGCGGTCCTCAGTCCAGACGCTCGCGCCGAGGCCGAACTCGGTGTCGTTGGCCTTCTCGATCGCCGCGTCCTCGTCGTCGACCTCGAAGACGGCCGCGACGGGGCCGAACAGCTCCTCGCTATCGGCGGGGCAGCCCTCGGGCACGTCCGCGAGCACCGTCGGCTCGTAGAACGCGCCCTCACGGTCCATCGGCCCGCCGCCGGTCAGCACGGTCGCGCCGGCGTCGACGGACTGCTGTACCTGCTCGTGGAGGTCGGCCATCAGGTCCGGGCTGGCCTGCGGGCCAACCTCGGTGTCCTCGTCGGTCGGGTCGCCCACCGTGAGCGACTCCACCTCGTCGACGAGTCGATCCACGAACGCGTCGTACACGTCGGTGTGGACGACGAACCGCTTGGCGGCGATGCAGGACTGGCCGCCGTTGAGGTTGCGCGCCCACGCCCCTGTCTCGGCCGCCTCGTCGAGGTCGGCGCCGTCGAGCGCGACGAACGGGTCGCTGCCGCCGAGTTCGAGCACCGTCTTCTTCAGGTTCTCGCCGGCCGTCGCCGCGACCGCGCGCCCGGCCGGGCCGCTGCCCGTGAGCGTCGCCGCGCGCACGCGGTCGTCCGCGAGCACGTCGTCCACGCTGTCGGAGTCGATCAGCAGGGTCTGGAACACCCCCTCCGGGTAGCCCGCCTGACGGAACACGTCCTCGATCGCCTCGGCACAGCCCGGGACGTTCGAGGCGTGTTTCAGCAGACCGACGTTGCCGGCGGTGAGGTACGGCGCGGCGAAGCGGAACACCTGCCAGAACGGGAAGTTCCACGGCATCACCGCCAGAACCGGCCCGAGCGGCTCGTAGACGGTCTGTACGTCCGCCCCGGGCGGGCTGGGGTGGCCGTCGGGCTGGAGGTAGGCGCTGGCGTGCTCGGCGTAGTGGTCACAGACCCACGCGCACTTCTCGACCTCCGAAATTGCCTGCGAGATGGGCTTGCCCATCTCCTCGGTCATCAGCTCCGCGTAGTCGCGCTTGTTCTCCCGGAGCACGTCGGCGGCGTCGGCGAGCAGTTCCTCGCGCTCGCGGATCGGTCGGTCGCGCCAGTCGTCGAACGCCTCGTCGGCGCGGGTCAGCGCGTCCTCGACGTCCGCGGCCGAGTCCGGTTCGTAGGTCGCGATGCGTTCGCCCGTCGCGGGGTTGATCGCGTCCATGGCTGTGTGTACTGGCTCGTCACTCCTCCCAGTTGTGCAGCGCGTCGCGGAACACGTCCGCCACGTCCTCCTTCGTCACCGGCCGGGGGTTACACCGCAGCAGCCGTTCCTGCGTGTCGACGGTCTGCTGGGCCAGCCAGTCCACGTCGTCTTCGGTGATCCCTGCGAGTTCGTTGAGGCCGCTCGGCAGGACGTTCAGGTCTTTCTGGAGCTGGATGTACTCCTGCTTGAGCGCGTCGGCGGCCGCGCGGTCGGTCATCCCCGCGGTGTCGACGCCGAAGATCTCCGCGACCTCGGCGAACCGGCCGGGGTCGCTCGCTGAGTTGTAGTCGATGGTGCTCGCGGGGGTGAGCACGGCGATCGTCTCGCCGTGGTACGTGTGGTACTTGTTGCCGACCGGATACGCCATCGCGTGACAGAGACTCGCGCCGGCGGTGAGCCCGGAGATGGCGCCGAACAGCGCCCCCAGCAGCATGTCCTCGCGGGCGTCGAGGTCGTCGCCGTTGTGGACGGCGGTGCGGACGCTGCCGGAGAGCAGCCGGATCGCCTTCTCGGAGAACATCTCGGTCAGCGGCGTCCGGCCGGCGTAGACGGGGCGCTCGGCCGGGTCGCTGGCGCGCAGCAGCGAGTCGTACTCGTGGGTGGTGTACCCCTCGATCGCGTGGCCGAGCGCGTCCATCGCCGTCCGGGCGGTGAGCTCCGGGGGGAGCGTCGTCGTCAGCGTCGGGTCGAGCACGGCGGCGTCGGCCCGGACGTGGTTGCTCGAGATAGCCTCCTTGATCTCCTTTTCGGGCACCGAGAGGATCGCGACCGGCGATATCTCGGCGCCGGTGCCGGCCGTCGTCGGGAGCAGCACCAGCGGCGGCCCGGACTCGGTGAGGCGCTGGCCCTCACCCGTCGGCTCGGCGATGTAGTCGAGCGGGCTGCCGCCGTTTGCGATGATCGCCCGGGTCGCCTTCGCGGTGTCCATACAGCTCCCGCCGCCGAGGCCGACGTAGAAGTCGTAGCCATCGTCGGTGTTGTCTCGAACGAACGAGAGGCAGTCCTCGATTGCCCCGATCGAGGGCTCGCGTTCGCTGTCGGCGTAGAGATCCACGTCGAGGCCGTCGTCCTCGAGGTGGGCGACGACGCGGTCGGCGTGGCCGGCGTCGGCGATCCCCTCGTCGGTGATGACGAGACCGCGGGCCGCCCCTTCGACGCCGAGGTCGCGCAGTTGGAACGCGAGTTCGTCGGTCGCGTCCCGGCCGAACCGGATCTCCGGCATGTCGATGTGCCAGACCGTCTCCGGGGAGAGCTCGCGGCTGTCCGCGGAAACCGAACGCTGGTAGCTCATTCAGGACCACCCCGACCGGATCCCCTCGAACTGCTCGGGGTCGTGGCCGTACACCACCTCGGCGTCGTGGTAGCGTTCGAGCTCCTTCAGCGTCTGGAGGCTCTCGAACCACTCCTGGTTCCCCCAGAGCAGACCGGCGCCCAGCGGCACCTCGTCCTCGTAGTTCACGTCCTGGTAGATCTCGTCGCCCGAGAACACGAGCGTCCCGTGGTCGTCGAGGTGGATCATCGTCCCCATCAGCCCTGGGGTGTGGCCGGGGAGCCGGATGAACTCCACGTCCTCGAAGTGGCTCTCGCGGTCCTGGTGGATGATCTGCCAGTTCAGATCGTGGTCGAAGTCCTCGAGGATGTACGCGCTACTGCCCTTGTCGGTCTTCTCGGAGTAGTACGCGAACTTGAGCTCCTTCTCGTGGACGTACACCGGCACGTCCGTGCCGTCGAAGTGGTGCAGCCCGCCGGCGTGGTCCAGATGGAGGTGCGTCTGGAACACGGCGTCGATGTCGTCGAGGCTGTACCCCGCGTCCGCGAGGTCGCCCTCGAGCGTGTGCTCCCGCACGTCGTGGGGGTAGAACGCCTGCTTCAGCCCCTCGGGCCAGTGGCCGTCGAGGGCGTCCTCGTGGTTGCCCGTGTCCCACAGGATCGTCGCCTCGGGGTGGTCGATGACGAGGTTCCACACCGGGATCTCCTCGTAGTCGGTGTCGGGGTTGGGCTCGTCGTGGCTCCCGAGCGTGTTCCCCTGTATCAGATAGTTGAGATCACACTTCAGCCCGCCGCGGTGGATCACGTCGATGGTAGCGTCTACCATACGTTCGGCGTTTTGTCGTCAAATAGAATGAACGTTCGGAAATGCATCACGGCTTACCGTTTTCGGCACCAGCCCCGCGAATCCACGCCGGAGCGCCGTCGTCGCGGCAGCCACGCTTTTCCCCGTTCCGTCGAAACGGCCACGCATGACCGACGACGACCGATCGCTCTCGCGGCTGGGTCGCATCGCGCTCGGGCTCGGCCTCGCGCTGCAGGCGAGTGAGGACTTCCGGGACATGGAGGACAGCGTCGAGTACGCCGAGTCCGCGGGCGTGCCGATGCCCGAGACGATGGCGCCGCTTGGCTCCGGGACGATGCTGTTCGGGGGGCTGGGGATCGCCCTCTGGCGGTTCCCGCGGCTCGCGACGGGCGCGGCCGCGACGTTCCTCGCGGTGGTGACGCCGACGATCCACGACTTCTGGAACGAGGAGGACGGCAGCGGCGAGCGGCTCGCCTTCTTCGGCAACCTCGCGATGCTCGGGGGCGTGCTCGTGTTCCTGCGGGAGGCGTGGCGACGGGACTGAGCCCGACGTTCAGTCGTCGGCCGGCCCCGCCAGCACCGACGGCCGCTCCGCGACCGAGGCGTCGGTGACGAGGGAGATACCGACGACGAGGACGAGACCGACGACCATCCCGACCACCGACGACGACCAGCCGGCGAACGTCTCCATCACACCCGGGACGACGACGCCAAGCACCGTCGTCGTCTCGCCGGCCGGCGGCGTAAACGTCGTGACCGTGTAGAACAGCTGGCTGCCGAGAATGCCCGCGAGCATCCCCCACAGCGTCGTCCGCGACCAGTAGAGCGCGACGATCACCGGCGGGGCGAGCTGGGCGAACCCGCCGAAGGCTGTGTCGCCGATCACGAACAGCGACGGGGGGTTGTAGAGGCTCGCGAGGAACGCCAGCGTCGCGAAGACGGCGACGCCGATCCGGGCGATCAGGTCCTCGCGGCGCTCGCTCGCGTCGGCGTCGACGAAGGGGCGGTAGAGGTCGCGGGTGAAGTACGACGACCCCGACAGCAGCATCGAGTCAGAGGAGGACATCATCGCCGCCATCGCGCCCGCGACGACCAGCGCCGCGAACCACGTCGGCGTGTACTCCGCGAGCAGTCCGGGGAGGATGTTGCCGCTCTCGGGCATCGGGACGCCCAAGCCGGCCGCCCATGCGCCGAGCATGAACGCCGGGACGAACAGCAGGAGTACGACGATCGGCCACAGCGCCATCGTGCGCTTCAGCACCTTCTCGGAGTCGGCGACGAAGAAGCGCTGATTCACCTGCGGGAACATCGCGACGCCGAACGCGATACCGATCGCCTGCGAGAGCATCCACGGCAGCGAGTAGACGCCGCCGCCGAACAGCGACGGCGCCGCCGAGCCGTCACCCAGCGAGAGGAACTCGGGGTTCGACGACGCCACCGCGTCGGTCGCGGCGCCGATCCCGCCGACGGCGGAGAGAACCCAGACGAACGCCGCCCAGACCATCGTGAGCATGAACAGCCCTTGGAGCGTGTCCGTCCACGCGACGCCGCGCATCCCCGAGAGGACGACGTAGACGATCATGAACGCGGTGATGAGTCCCGCGCCGGCCCAGTAGGGGACCGCGCCGTTCGTCAGCGCCGACAGCGCGCCGCCGGCGCCGACCTGCTGGAGCATCACGTACGGAAACAGCCAGAACAGCGAGACGCCGGCGACGAGGCCGCGTAGCAGCGGCGAGCCGAACCGGTCGCCCAGCATCTCGCCCAGCGTGACGTAGCCGTGCTCGCGGCCGACGAGCCACTGCTTGTAGCCGACGACGTACCAGAGCACGCCGAAGATCACGCCGTCCATCAGCCCCATCACGAGGATCCACTCGGGACCGTACGCGAAGGCGATGTTCGGCCCGGCGAAGAACGTGAACGCCGACAGGAGGGTGGCGAACGTGGTGAACAGCAGCACCACCGTACCGAGCGTCCGCGAGGCGAGGTAGTAGTCCTCGGCGGTGCGGTCGGTGAGGCGGTAGGCGACCAGCCCCACCCCCAGCGCGAGCAGGAGGTAAGCGACGACGATTCCGATCTGGATCGCCACCGCGGACTGGAGGATCACGCCGACCACCCCCCCATCCAGACTCCCCAACCTCGTTGGGTGAACACGGCGAAGGCGAGCGACGCGAGCACCATCCAGCCGATGTGCCACCAGAGCCAGAGCGGAAGCCCGGCGACGACGGTCGAGTTGCCCCAGAGGAACCACGGGATCGCCAGCGCCATCAGCACGAACAGGATCGCTCCCCACGCGAACGAGGCAGTTCGGTTCGGCATCGTGGAGCCGTATTCTCCCCGATACGTGAAAACAGTACCGAACTATCGAACAAAGGCAGCTTTTGAAGAGAAATTTCCTTCAACGCGACGTCGGTGGTCGATAGCCGTCGCTACCAAGGAGACAGTGTCGGAAAACCGACGGACGGCGGTCGTCGGGGACGGCTCAGTCGTCGGCGTCGACCGGCGCGGCGCCGGGGACCGTCACGTCGGGGAGGCCGGCCTCGATCTCCTCACGGCGGTCCTCGAACGTCCCGGGGAGGACGAGCCGGCCGCCGAGGTCGTCGAGCGGTTCGTCGCTGTCGTAGCCGGGGCCGTTGGTCGCGAGTTCGAACAGCACGCCAGCGTGTTCACGGAAGTACACCGAACGGAACCAGTGGCGGTCGATCTGCTGGGTGGGGTTGAGCCCGCGCGATCGGACCGCTTTGCGCATCGACTCCTGATCCTCGTCGGTCGGCGTCTGGAACGCGACGTGGTGGACGGTCCCGTGGCCGTTGCGACCGCCCTGAATCGTCGGCAGCACGTCGACGTACTTTCCGATCGGTCCCTCGGCGGCGAAGCGAGTTCGTTCGTCGCCGGGCGTGTTGCCCGCGGCCTGCTCGGTGCCGACGCGGTCGAACCCCATCGTCTCCAGTAGCTCCTCGGTCGGGTCGGGGTCGGCGAGCCACAGCGTCACCGAGTGGAAGCCGCGGATCGCGGCGTCGGCGGGGACGAACTCGGTCCACGCGGTCGTCGGGTCGTCGTCGCCGATCTCGGTTTCGACCAGTTCGACGGGGAGGCCGTCGGGGTCGCGGAACGGCAGGACGGTTTCGCCGAACCGCTCGACGCGGTCGTCGTAGTCGACGCCGTGCTCGTCGAAGCGCTCCGCCCAGTAGTCGAGGCTCCCCTCGGGGACGCGGAACGCCACCCGGGAGACCTGCCCGGAGCCGACCTTTCCCTGCGGGAGGTCCTCCCACGGGAAGAACGTCATGCTCGTCCCGGGCGTCCCCTCGGCGTCGCCGAAGAAGAAGTGGTACGTGCTCGGATCGTCCTGATTGATCGAGCGCTTCACGAGGCGGAGGCCGAGCGTCTCGGCCCAGAAATCCATGTTGCGCTGCGGGTCGCCGGCGACGCAGGTGACGTGGTGGATCCCCGGCGTCGGTGTTGGGTCAGCCATACGCTACGTAGGCGCTGGAGGGACTTGAGTGCGCGCTGACGTGGGTGTTACCGGAGCCTCAGCAAACTGTTAGAATGTTTATAGTTCCGGGCGGATTCGAACCGCCGTCATGGGCTCCAAAGGCCCATATGATTGGCCACTACACCACGGAACTGCATCCGGAGAAAGCGGGCCGCCGTACAAGAGTATTACCGTTCCCCTCAGTCAGACGCCTCCTCGCCACACGTCCCCGCGAGGTGACAGCACGCGTCGGCCTCGGCGTCGAAGCAGTCCGGGCACTGGTCCTCCCGGTCGATGATCGTATCCAGTCGCTCGGCGACCGTCTCGTCGATGACGGGCTCGAGCTGTTGGGCCTCGTCGCGGAACTCCTCGACGCCGAGGACGTTCGCGAGGAAGCGCTCGATGATGCAGTACGTCTGGAGCGCGCTCTCGGCGCGGGCGATCCCCTCGTCGGTGAGCGAGACGCCCTTGTACTTCTCGTGTTCGGCGAGCCCGCGGTCCTCCAGCTTCCCGATCATCTCGTTGGCGCTGGCGGGGCTCACGTCGAGCGAGTCGGCGACACGGCCCGTCGCCGCGGGGCCGTCGTCCATGCGCTGGACCAGGTAGATGGCTTTCAGGTACTGATTGGCCGTGTTCATTCGCGAGCCTCCATGATCCGGGTGACCTCCTCGACGCCCTCGGCCTCCTCGTCGCGGATCTCCGTTAGCACGGAGAGCACGCGGTCGCGATCAAGCGTGAACGCGGCGTCGCTGGCCTCGATGGCGTCTATCAGGTCGTCGTAGAACTTGTAGGCCGTCTCCTCGTTACAGAGCTGGTCGTACAGTACGCCGTCGAAGTCCTCGGGCTTGGTGCGGCCGTAGCGCGCCTCGACCAGCGTCTCGACGTCCTCGAAGGGGATCGAGTCGGCGTCGAGTTCGTCCACCAGCTCCTCCAGCCGCTCGCGGTGACGGGCCGACTCCTTGGCGGCGTCCTCGAGCAGCGCCTCCACGTCGGCTTCGAGGTCGCGGTCCTCCTCCGCGAGGCTCTGGTAGTGTCGATACGCGCGCGCTTCGACGACTTCCTCCAGCACCACGCCGATCTGGAGGAGTCGGGCGAGCTGGTGGTCCGAGCCGACCTGCTGATCGACGCTCACGGCGACCACCGCCGGTTGGCGACCGATACCGTCCTCATCGCCTCCGACTCCGTGAGGGAGGGACTTAAGCCCGGCCCTTCGAGGGGTCCCCCCGACCGCCGGTCGAACCCGGAACGCCGAAGCCGTCGGAGTTCCAACGGGCGCCCGTGTCCTCCCGCGACCGGACCGCGCTCGCCCTCGTCGTCTGGGCGGTGATGCTCTCCCAGACGCTGCTGTACCCGGGGGTGGATCGGCTCGTGGCCGCGATGGGGCTGGGCAGCGGGAACTACCTCGACGCGAGCACGTGGTTCCTCGCCGCGGAGTTCGCCGCGTTCGCGCTCGCCGCCGGCGTCTGGGGCGCCGCGAGCGACAGCGTGGGACGGCGTATCCCCTTCGTCGCCGCCGGCGCCGTGTCGGGCGCGCTGGGGTACGGCGTGCTCGGACTGCTCGGACCAACGGAGCCGGCGATGTGGCTCGTGCTCGTCGTCCGGTTCCTGCAGGGCGCCGCCACCGTCGGCGCGTTCTCGTTGGCGATGTCGATGCTCGCCGACCTCGGCGAGGGGAACGGCCGGAACATGGGCGCCGCCGGGATCGCGATTGGCCTCGGGACCGCGCTCGGCGCGCCGCTGGGCGGGCAGCTCTACTCGATCGGCGCGTTCGTGCCGCTCTGGACCGGTGCCGGGCTGCTGACGCTCGTCGGCGCGGCGACGCTCGTGGTCTCGGACCGCGCGCCCACCGGCGAGCACGAGGGCGTCCGCGAGGCGCTGGGTGCGCTCCGTCGCACGCCCTCGCTCGCCGTGCCGTTCGCGTTCGGCTTCGCCGACCGCATGACTGCGGGCTTCTTCGCGCTGGTCGGCACCGTCTACTTCCGGACCGCCTTCGAACTCTCGCCCGCCGAGACCGGGATCACGCTCGCGCTCTTTTTCGCCCCGTTCGGCCTGCTCCAGTACCCCTTCGGTCGGCTCTCGGACCGCTTCGGCCGCACCGCCCCGATCGTCGCCGGGTCGGCGTTCTACGGGATCGTCGTGCTGGGTATCGGCGCCGCGGAGGGCGCGTTCCCCGCCCGAGCCGACGCGCTACTGGCGGTCCAGTTCGGGATGGTCGCCGTCGGGGTGCTCGGCGCGCTGATGGCGCCGGCGACGATGGCGCTGGTCGTCGATCTCGCCCCCACCGATGAGCGCGGCGTCGCGCTCGGGGGGTTCAACATCGCCGGCAGTCTGGGCTTCCTCGCGGGCGTCGTCGGCGGGGGAGTGATCGCCGACGACTTCGGCTACCCCGCCGCGTTCGCGTTCGCCGGCGGCGCCGAGATCCTGCTCGCGCTGGTCGCGATCCCGGCGTTCATCAGGCTCCAGATCAGCCGCGAGAAGTTGTTCAGTTAGCCGGCCGGCGTCGGAGCCGCGTACGCGATCCGCTGACCGTCCGTGCGTCGCTAATCGGGCTGGAACGGAGAGGGAAAGAGCCGCGAGAACCGCTTAGTCGAGGCGCTCGTAGACGAGATCCTGCACGTCGTCGCGGAACTCCTCGACGGCGATCTCCTCGAGGACGGGCACGAAGAAGCCCTCCACGAGCATGTTTCGGGCCTGCCGCGGGCTGATCCCGCGGGAGGTCATGTAGAACAGGTCCTGCTGGTCGACCTGCCCGACCGTCGCGGAGTGGCTGGCCTCGGTGTCGTGGTTCTTGATGATCAGCTTCGGCGAGGCGTCGGCCTCGCTGTCGTCTGACAGCATCAGGGTGTTCTCACGCTGGTAGGAGGAGGTGTCCCAGGCGTCGCGGCCGACGTCCTGGACGCCCTCGTACACCGAGCGTGCGGTGTCGTCGAGCACGCCGCGGGTCACGAGATCCGCGGTCGTGTGCTCGGCGTTGTGCCAGACGCGGGCGTTGAGGTCGAAGTGCTGGTCCTCGTGGCCGAAGAACGCGCCGACGATCTGGGACTCGCTGCCCTCGCCGTTCAGCTCGGTCTCGACGTCGGACCGCGTGATCTGGGTGCCGAAGTTGCCCTCGATCCAGTCGATGGTAGCGTCGTCGCCCGCCACGCCGTGCTTGAGCGTGTAGCAGTAGGCGTCCTCGGAGAGGTCCTGCAGCGAGCCGAACTGGACGTTCGAGTTCGCGCCGGCCGAAACCTCGACGAGGTTGCTGAAGTAGCGCCCCTCGTCGCCGGTCGGCCCCTCGTCGTCGATCGCTTCGAGGATCGTGACGGAGGCACTCTCCTCGGTCACCACGAGCGTGTGGCTGAACAGGGAGTTCGACCGCATCTCGGTGCGGATCTTCACGTCCTCGGCGTCGACGCCCTCGGGGACGTAGATCAGCGTCCCCGTCGTGAACAGGGCGGCCGACAGCGCGGTGAGGTAGTTGCTCTGGGGGTCGAGCGTCGCACCGAGTTCCTCACGGATGAGGTCCTCGTGCTCGTCGAGGGCGGTCTCGAAGTCGAGCACCTCGACGCCCTCGGCGGTGACGCGCTCGGTCTCGTCGGCCTGGTTCAGCGGGTCGACGAGCGTCCCGAACTGCAGGTCGGTGAGGTTCGTCCACCGGCGGCCGGGCGTCTGGATCACGTCCGGCAGCTCCAGCCCCTCGAGCGCGTCGAGCGCGTCGAGGCGGCGTTCGAGCAGCCACTCGGGCTCGTCGCGGGCCTCGGAGAGTTCGCGGACGGTGTCCGCGGTGAGGCCCTGTTGGATGGTCGCACTCATTATCCGAGGCTCCCCTCCATCTCGAGTTCGACCAGTCGGTTCAGCTCCACGGCGTACTCGATGGGGAGCTCCTCCGTGATCGGCTCGATGAAGCCGCTGACGATCATCTGCTTTGCGTCGTCGTCGTCCAGCCCGCGGGTCTGGAGGTAGAAGATGTCCTCGTCGCCGATCTTCCCCACCGTCGCCTCGTGGGCCACGTCGACCTTCGACTCGTTGATCTCCATGTACGGCATCGTGTCGGAGGTCGACTCGTTGTCGAACATCAGCGCGTCACACTCGACGGCGGTCGAGGAGTTCTCGGCGCCGTCGGCGATGTGGACGAGGCCGCGGTAGTTGGTACGGCCGCCGTCCTTGCTGATGGACTTCGACTCGATGGTGGACTTCGTCTCCGGCGCGTTGTGGTACACCTTCGCGCCGGTGTCGATGTCCTGCCCCTCGCCCGCGAAGGCGATAGTGATGTGGTTGTCGCTGGCGCCGCGGCCCTTGAGGACCGTCGACGGGTAGAGCATCGTGGCCTTCGAGCCCATCGAGCCCGAGATCCACTCCATGCGCCCGTCCTGCTCGACGAGGGCGCGCTTGGTGTTGAGGTTGTACGTGTTCTTCGACCAGTTCTGGACGGTCGAGTACTGGACGTGGGCGTTCTCGCCGACGTACACCTCGACGCCGCCGGAGTGGAGGTTGAACGCGGAGTACTTCGGGGCGGAACAGCCCTCGATGTAGTGGACCTCCGAGTTCTCCTCGGCGATGATGAGCGTGTGCTCGAACTGGCCCATCCCCTCGGAGTTCATCCGGAAGTACGCCTGAACGGGCATGTCGACGGTCACGTCCTCGGGGACGTAGACGAACGAGCCGCCCGACCAGATGGCGCCGTGCAGCGCCGCGAACTTGTTGTCGCTCGGGGGGACACAGTCCGTCATGAAGTGCTCCTTGACGAGCTCCTCGTGCTCGCGCACGGCCTCGTCCATGTTGCAGAAGATGACGCCCTTGTCCTCCCAGCGCTCCAGCATGTTCTGGTAGACGACCTCCGACTCGTACTGGGCGCCGACGCCCGAGAGCGCGTTCTTCTCGGCCTCGGGGATGCCCAGCTTGTCGAAGGTGTCCTTGATCTCGTCGGGGAGGTCGGTCCAGTCGTCGACCCCGCCGCGGGTCTCGATGTCCGGCCGGATGTACGGGACGATCTCGTCGATGTCGATCTCCGTCAGGTCGGGCTGGCCCGGCCAGTCGGTCGGCATCGGCATCGCCTGGAACTGCTTGAGCGCGCGCAGCCGGCGCTCGCGCATCCAGTCGGGCTCGTCCTTGTCGTCGGAGATCGCGTGGATCGTCTCCTCGGTCAGCCCTTTCTCCGCCGCGTAGGCGGCCTCGGAGTCCTTCTTGAAGTCGAAGCGCTCCTCGGTGTCGGTCTGTTGTAGGTGGTCCTGGTCTGAACTCATGGTTTATGCGTAGACCTGCTCGCGCACCCAGTCGTACCCCTTCTCCTCGAGCGTCTCGGCGAGCTCGGCGTCGCCCTCCATGACGACTTCGCCGTCGAGCATCACGTGGACGCGGTCGGGTTCGACGTAGTCGAGGATCCGCTGGTAGTGGGTGATCTGCAGGACGCCGGTGCCCTGTTCGTCACGCAGTCGTTCGATGCCCTGTGCCACGTCGTTGAGGCGGTCGATGTCGAGCCCGGAGTCGATCTCGTCGAGCACCGCGATCGACGGTTCGAGGATCGCCGCCTGCAGCACCTCGTTCTGCTTCTTCTCGCCGCCGGAGAAGCCGGCGTTGAGGTAGCGCTGCGCGAAGGACTCGTCCATGTCCAGCAGCTCCATCTTCTCGCTCAGGATCTGCTGGAACTCGGCGACGCCGATCTCGCCCTCGTCGGCGGGACCCTCCATCGGCGAGGACTCGTACCCCTCGTCCTCGTCGTCGTCGGCCTCCGCCTCCTCTTCGTCCTCGAAGAGCTCCTCGCGCTCCTCGAGTTTGGCGTTGAGCGCCTGTCGGAGGAAGTTGGTCATCGTGACCCCCTCGATCTCGGCGGGGTACTGGAACGCGAGGAAGATCCCGAGCGCGGCCCGCTCGTTGGGTTCGAGGTCGAGCAGGTCCCACGACATGTCCTCCTCGTCGGCGTCGACGTCCTCGACGTCTTCGTCGTCGAGGTGGAGGTTGATCTCGCCCTCGGTCACTTCGTAGGCCGGATGGCCCGCGATGACCTTGGCGGTCGTGGACTTCCCGGACCCGTTCGGGCCCATCAGCGCGTGGATCTCCCCGGACTCGACCTCGAGGTCGACCCCGCGGAGGATTCGCTCTCCGTTCTCGGCGACTTCGGCGTGTAGGTTGTTGATTTCGAGTGTAGCCATTCGTAGCCTCGTACGCATACATCGGTCTGTCGCACCCATGAACGTTACGCATCACCCCCCGAGTATTTCGGGAGTCGAAAACAATACTTTCCGAACCGAGAAACAGCGCCGGACGGGTCGCCCTCCGCGATCCCCACCGGTACGTCCGGCGACGGCCGTGTTACGCGTTTCGAGCGGGGCGGCGCCGCCACCCGAAAGGGGTTTCCCGGTCGGGGCCGCGGCTTCCGGCAATGCAGTACCTCGCCGTGCTCGTCTGGCTGGCCGTCTTCGCGGGGGTCGCCGTGCTCGGCTACCCGATCGCGGCCCGGCTGTTTTCCCGGTTCCGGAGCGGCGGAGCGGGGTTCGCGCTCCCGATCGCGCTGGTGACGATCTGGCTCCCGGTGTACTGGCTCGGGAAGCTCTCTTTCGGCCCGCTCACGGTCGCTGCGGGACTGGCGGTTCTCGTCGGCGTCGCCGCCATCCTCGGCCTCGACCGCGGGGCGATTCGGGACGGCGAACTCCGCCTCGCCGAGGGGATCGGTGTCGATCGCCGTGCCGTCGCCGAGGCGGCGGTCGTGTTCGTCGCGGCGTTCCTGTTCCTGATCGCGATCCGCAGCGTCGACCCCGCGGTCCACGCCGCCGGCGGCGAGAAGTACCTCGACTACGGGATGCTCCGGACGCTGCTCCGGTCGGGAACGCTCCCGCCGGAGGACTTCTGGTTCGCGGGCGAGCCGGTGCAGTACTACTACGGCGGCCACCTGCTCGCGGCGATCCTGACGATCCTGACGGGCAGCGCGCCCGAACTCGCGTACAACCTCGCGCTCGCGGGGTTCTACGCGATGCTCGTGACCGCGGCGTACGACCTCGCCGCGAACGTCGCCGCCGAACGCGACTGGAAGCCGGGGTTCGCCGGCGCGTTCGACGCGTTCTTCGTCGGAATCGCGAGCAACTTCGCGACCGTGGGGCGCCTCCTCCTCGGCTTCCTTCCCCCGGGGCTGCGATCGTCGCTCGCGCCCGGGATCGAGGCGCTCCCGCTGTCGGGCGAGGGGTTCAGCTACTGGAACGCCAGCCGCGTTATCACCGACACCGTCGACGGCAACACGTTCCCGACGATCAACGAGTTCCCGCTGTTCGCGTGGCTCAACGGCGACATGCACGCCCACATGATGGGCACCCCGTTCCTCCTGCTCGCGGCGGCGCTGGGGTTCGCGCTCTACCTGACGCCGGCCGAGGAGCGTCGCCGACGGCTCGGACTGCTCGCGGTCGTCCCGCTGCTCGGCTTCTTCCAGATCGTCACGAGCACTTGGAGCTTCCCCTCCGTGTTCGGCGTCACCTACCTCGCGCTCGCGCTCGCCCCGGCCGACCCGACTGCACTCCTCCCCGAGCCTGCGGCCGAGCGCGTTCGCGCGGGACGGCAGCGAGCAGCCGACTCGCTGGGCGACGGCGGGGACCGCGCGCTCGCCGAACTCGAACGGCTGCTCGTCCCGCTCGGCGTCCTCGGCGGGCTCGTCGCGGTCGCGGGCGTGCTGGCGCTCCCGTTCCTGACGCGGACGATGACCGGCGGGAGCGAGCGGACGATCGCGCTCCTCCCCGCGGCGGCCCGGAGTGGCGTCCTCGAACTGTTCGCGGTCCACGGGGCGTTCCTGCTCGTGTTCGGGCTGTTCCTGCTCTCGCGGCTGCGTGATGACCAGCGACTGCCGCTGGTGACTGGCGTGCTCGGCGTCGGGGGCGTCGCCGTGACGCTCCCGCTCGACGTGCTGGCGTTCACGCTCCCGCTGCTGGTCGTCGGCTGGGCGGTGCTGCGGTTCCGCGACGCCGGCTACGAGACGGTGCTGATCGTCGCCGGCGCGGGGCTGGTGACGATCGTGGAGTTCGTCTACGTCAGCGAGCAGGCCGGCCCGCTCCGGATGAACACGGTGTTCAAGACGTACATGCAGGTCTGGGTGCTGTGGAGCGTCGGCGCGGGCGCGGCGGTCGCCGGGCTGCTCGGTGGCGCGAAACGGGCGGTCGAGAACGCGGAGCGTCCCGCGTTCGGTCGAGGCGTCGCGGTTCCCGCGTTCGTCGCGCTGCTCGTGATCTCGACGTCGCTCTACGGGGGGTTCGCGCTCTCGGGCCACTTCGCCGGCGCGAGCGACCCGACGCTCGACGCGACTGAGATGCCGTCGTGGTACGAGGATGACGAGCTGGCGGCGGTCGACTGGCTCGA
>NZ_JBHUDH010000027.1:17193-25700 GCF_042678005.1 Halolamina salina
CCCGCGTCGACGCCGTCGACGCGCTCTACACGGGGTCGCCCGCCGATGCCGCGTCGGTGATCCGCGAGCACGACGTGCGCTACGTCTGGGTCGGCAGCGCCGAGCGGAACCGCTACGGCGACGAGCTGGTGAACTTCTCGGACCGGGCCGGGTACGAGCCCGTGTTCACCCACGGCGACGTGGTGGTGTACGAGGTGACGGCCGAGGAGCTGCCGGCGTGATGCGGCGGCCGAGAGAAAGATAGTCGCTTACACGATCGCGGCGTGGCGCTCCGGTGTTACGACACGGAGTTCGTGACAGGTCGCCAGCCGCGATCGGTCTTCACACGACTACGGCATGGCGCTCCACGATCGAGGCACGGAAGCCTCGATAGGTCACGCGCCGTAGTCGGCGTTAAACGTTCAGCGGGTTCTTCTCGCTCAGGATCTCGACGTCCTCGGCGTCGACGCTCTCGGTGTCGAGCCAGTTGGGGACGTACTGTCGCTTGTCGTACTTCTCGCGCTCGTCTTCGGTGCCGACCGTACACCACATCTGGGGCTCGTCCGGGCCGTGCCAGTCGCCCTGTTTGTTCACGCCGAAACAGACCAGCTCCTCCCCGTCGACCTCGATCACGTCGTCGCGTCGGAACCCCGCGTCGCCGTGGACGATGAGCTGCTTCATGCGCCGGAGTTCGGCCACTCGCTCCTTAACCGCTTCGCTCCCCCATCGGTCGAGACCAAACGGGTTTTAAGCTACGCTCTCGAATTCGCCGACAAGAGGCGAATATCCATGGAGATGCCACGCCGCATGAACACGTACTGTCCGCACTGTGACGCCCACCACGAACACGAGGTCGAGAAGGTTCGATCCGGCCGCCAGACCGGGATGAAGTGGGCCGCCCGCCAGCAGAAGCGCGGCACGAAGGTCATCGGGAACTCCGGGAAGTTCTCGAAGGTGCCGGCCGGCAACAAGCCGACCAAGAAGACCCACCTGAAGTACATCTGCTCGGACTGCAACAAGGCGCACATGCGAGAGGGGTGGCGGACCGGCCGCCTGGAGTTCCAGGAATGACGGGGAGCTTCCTCGAAGTCGTCTGTCCGGACTGTGAGAACGAGCAGGTGCTGTTCCAGAAGGCCGCCACGACGGTCAACTGCGCCGTCTGTGGCACCACGCTGGCGACCCCCACCGGCGGGAAGGCGGAGATCAACGGCGAGGTCGCCGACACCGTCGAGGCGCGATAACACCTGATGGCGGGGAACGAGTGGCCCGAGCCGGGTGAGCTCGTCGTCGGCACGGTCGACGAGATCGCCGACTTCGGCGTGTTCGTCGACATGGAGGGGTACGAGCACCGCGGGCTGGTCCACGTCTCGGAGGTCGCTTCGGGCTGGATCAAGAACGTCCGCGACCACGTCAGCGTCGGCCGCACGGTCGTCGCGAAGGTGCTCGAAGTCGACGAGTCGGCCCAACAGGTCGACCTCTCGCTGAAGGACGTCAACGAGCACCAGCGCAAGCAGACGATCCAGGAGTGGAAGAACCAGCAGAAGGCCGACAAGTGGATGGAGCTCGCCTTCGGCGAGGACCACGAGCGTGAGGACGTGGTCGAGGCGCTGACCGCCGAGTACGACTCCCTGTACGAGGCGTTCGAGGAGGCCGCCGTCCACGGGATGGAGGCGCTCGACGACATCGACCTCGACGACGAGGCCGCCCAGGCGGTCGTCCAGACCGCCCGCGAGAACGTCTCGGTGCCGTACGTCAACGTCACCGGCTACGTCGACATCCGCTCGCCCGGTCCCGAGGGCGTCGACGACGTGAAGGCCGCGCTGCGGGCCGCCGAGGGCGACGGCGACCACGAGGTCCCCGAGGAGATCGAGCTCGAAGTCTCCTACGTCGGCGCGCCGGAGTACCGCATCGAGGTGCAGGCGCCCGACTACAAGACCGCCGAATCGGAGCTCGAGGGCGCGGCGGCACGTGCCGAGACGGCCATCGAGGAGCGCGGCGGTACAGCGGAGTACCACCGCGAGCGCAACGAGCCCGAAGAATGACGAAGTCGGACATCCGCGTCTGCTCGGCGTGGAGGTCCGAAGACGACCCGGACCGAGCAGGCGGGTCGGGCAATCACGATCGACCCGTCTACACGCTTTCTTCGACGTGTCCGGAGTGCGGTGCGGAGGCGGTCAACTCCGCCCCGGCGTCGTTCGATCCCGCCGACCCCTACGGCGAGTACCGCCGGCGGGCGCGCGACGCCGGCCCCGACACGAACTGAGGGTTTCGACGTACCTTTACCCGCCGAGAGACCATTCGCGGGTATGGATCCCATCGATATCGAGACGGTCGCAGACCCCGAGCTCCGCGACCCCGTGCTCGTCGAGGGGCTGCCCGGCGTCGGCCACGTCGGCAAGCTCGCCGCCGAGCACCTGCTCGAGGAGTTCGAGAGCACGCTCGTCCGGCGGGTGTACGCAGACGAGTTCCCCCCGCAGGTCGACGTCGACGACGACGGCGTCGCCTCGCTGACCCACGCCTCCTTCCACGCGGTCGATCTCTCCTCGCCGACCCCTACCGACGTGGAAGACGAGGACGCAGAGAGCGAGGACGACGAGGACGAAAGCGACGAGAACCCCGAAGGTGACGCACTCGCCGACGGCGGCGAGGAAGAGGCCGACGAGGAGGAGGTCGAGGAGGACGAGGCCGAGGAAGACGACCCCGGCACCGTCCCGACCGACCGCGACCTGCTCGTCCTCACGGGGAACCATCAGGCCGGGAGCAACAAGGGCCACTACCAGCTCACGGAGGCGTTCCTCGACGTAGCCGAGGGGTTCGGCGTCGAGGAGGCGTACGCGCTGGGCGGCGTCCCGACCGGCGAACTCATCGAGGAGCACAACGTCCTCGGCGCCGTCAGCGACGGCGAGCTCACCGACTCGCTCGCCGACGCGGGCGTGGAGTTCCGCGGCGACGAGCCCGCCGGCGGCATCGTCGGCGTCTCGGGGCTGCTGCTCGGCCTCGGCGGCCGGCGCGGCCTCGACGTGGCCTGCCTGATGGGGGAGACCAGCGGCTACCTCGTCGACCCCAAGAGCGCACAGGCGGTGCTGGAGACGCTGGAACGGCAGCTCGACTTCCGCGTGAACTTCGCCGCCCTGGAGAAGCGCGCCGAGGAGATGGAGGAGGTCGTCGGAAAGATCCAGCAGATGCAGGAGGGCAGCGGCGGCGGCGTCTCCGGCGACGAGGAGCTACGCTACATCGGCTGAACGCGGTCGGGAGAACTAAGTCCCGTCGCGCCCCGGAATCGAGTATGGACATCGAGCACCCCTCGTGGCGCGCGCTTGCGGGCGCCCTCGGCGGCTACGGGCTGATTCTGGTCGGCATGACGGTGCTGCTGTTCGGGGTGCCGACCGCGGTCTTCTTCCTGCTCTAAGCGCCCGAGCCGGCGTCGCCGCCGGCGTCGATGCGCGCCTCGTACTTCGAGAGCGACGTTTCCAGCGCGCGACCGGCGTCAGTTTCCAGCTCCTCGGCGAGCGCTAAGAGCGCGAACAGCGCGTCGCCGATCTCGTCCTCGGGGACCGAAAGCGAGTCGGGATCGTCGCCGTACTCGCTGGATTTCGCGGCGTCGGCCGCGACCTCGCCCACCTCGGCGGCGAGGTCGAGCAGGCGATACGCCGGCGGGGCAGTCATCCCATTCTCCTCGATGAACCGGGCGACCTCGCGCTGTTCGGGCATGGAATGGTCGTCGACCATAGCGACGCGAGCGACGGCGGCGCGGAAAAAGCGGGCGGTTCAGTCCGGGAAGCGGCCGGCTGGATCAGGCGAACGCCGGGGAGTCGCCCGTCTCCACCGTCTCGCTGCTCTGGAGCTTCTCCCAGGCCTCGACGAAGTCGCGCTCCTCGATCTCGGTGCGGTCGTCGCGGATCGCGAACATCCCCGCCTCGGTACAGATCGCCTTCACGTCGGCGCCGGAGGCGTCCTCGGCCATCTCGGCGAGCTCGGCGAAGTCCACGTCCTCGGAGACGTTCATGTCGCGAGTGTGGATCTGGAAGATGAGCTCGCGGCCCTCGGCGTCGGGCTTGGGCACCTCGATGAGGCGGTCGAAGCGGCCGGGGCGGAGGATCGCCTCGTCGAGCATGTCGAAGCGGTTGGTCGCGGCGATGATGCGGATGTCGCCGCGCTCGTCGAAGCCGTCCATCTCCGAGAGCAGCTGCATCATCGTCCGCTGGACCTCGGCGTCGCCGGAGGTCTTCGAGTCCGTCCGCTTGGAGGCGATGGCGTCGATCTCGTCGATGAAGATCACCGCAGGCTCGTTCTCGCGGGCGACCTCGAACAGGTCGCGGACGAGCTTTGCGCCCTCGCCGATGAACTTGTGGACGAGTTCGGAGCCGGCCATCTTGATGAAGCTCGCGTCGGTCTCGTTCGCGACGGCCTTCGCGAGCATCGTCTTCCCCGTCCCCGGCGGGCCGTGGAGCAGGATGCCACTCGGCGGCTGGATCCCCACCTTGTCGAACGTCCCGGGCTGCTGGAGCGGGAGTTCGACCGTCTCGCGCACCTCGCGCATCTGGTCTTCGAGGCCGCCGATGTCGGCGTAGGTGACGTCCGGCGAGTGGTCGATCTGCATCACGCGGGCCCGCACGTCCGTCTCGCGGGTGAGCTTCTGGACGACCGACAGCGAGTTGTTCACCGCGACGCGGTCGTCGGGCTCGATCTCCTCGCGCATCTCGTCGGTGACCTCCGTCAGCGCCTCCTGGTTGTTGCCGTGCTGTTTGATCACGACGCCGTCGTCGTTGACCTCCTGCACCGTCGCGACGAACAGCGGCGACTGCTTGAGCTTCTCGTTCTCGTGAGAGAGCCGTTCGAGCTTCTGCTGGTACTTGTTGTTCTCGGCGTTGGCGTCCAGCAGGCTGTCCCGCATCTGCTCGTTCTGGTCCTCCAGATCCTCGAGGCGGTCACGCAGGGACTCGATCTTCTCCTGTTGCGACGCCGTCTCCTCGTAGGGGAGTTCGACGTCGTCAACCGTATCGCTCATTGGCAGACCGTAGGCGGCTGACTCTTATGAGGCTTCGGGTCGCGTCGGAACGCGCCGGCGACGGAACGGGCGACACAGCGACGCTGGCATCTGTTTATCCAGAGTCTCGTATCACCCCGATACTCAAGTGTGATGGCGCGGCTACCCCAGTCATGCCCGATCCGGACGCCGTCGCACGAGCGCTGGCTCGGCTCGCCGACGGCAGCCACCGACAGCACGGCGACGATCCCGAGCGAACCGTCGGCGAGGCCGAGGTCGCGATCGGCGACGTCGATAGTGCGGCGGCGTTCGTCGACAACGACGGGGAAGCCGCGCTCCGTCGCGCCGTCGACGCCGCCGAGAAGGCGGGTGAGGACGGCGTCGCAGCCCGCGGTCGGACAGTGTTGGAGACGCTCGACGCGTTCCGTGATGCGGCCGACGACGCCGGCGAACAGCGGCCCCGCGGGGCGCGGACCACTTCCACCACGCTCGCGCAACGCTCTTCCCGGGAGGGGTCGTAGCCGGGGGCAGATGACTCGGGTGATACACACGGGCGACACCCACGTGGGCTACCAGCAGTACCACTCCCCCGAGCGCCGGGCGGACTTCCGCCGGGCGTTCGACGCCGTGGTCGACGACGCGATCGAGGAAGGCGTCGACGCGGTGGTCCACGCCGGCGACCTGTTCCACGACCGCCGGCCCGAACTGCCGGACTTGATGGCCGTACTCTCCGCGCTGCGGCGGTTGGACGACGCCGACATCCCGTTTCTCGCGATCGTCGGCAACCACGAGGCCACCCGGACCGGCGAGTGGCTGGACCTGTTCGAGGGGACGGGGCTCGCGACGCGGCTGCGCGACAGTCCCGTCGTCGTCGGTGACACCGCGTTCTACGGACTCGACTGGGTGCCCGAATCGCGCCGGGACGATCTCGACTACGAGTTCGAGGAGCACGACGCCGCCCACGCGGCGCTGGTCTCCCACGGCCTGTTCACCCCCTTCGAGTTCGGCGAGTGGGACACCGAGACCGTGCTCGGGGAAGCGAACGTCGAGTTCGACGCGATGCTGCTCGGCGACAACCACAAAGCCGACACCGCGGAGGTCGCGGGGACGTGGGTGACCTACTGCGGGTCGACCGAGCGCGCGAGCGCGAGCGAGGAGGAGGCCCGCGGCTACAACCTCGTCACGTTCGACGGCGAGGTGGACATCCGCCGGCGCAGCCTCGACACCCGACCGTTCGCGTTCGTCTCCGTCGACCTCGCCGAGGGCGAGGGCGTCGAGCGCGTGCGCGAGCAGGTTCGCCAGTACGACCTCGCGGACGCGGTCTGTATCGTCGAGATCACTGGCGAGGGCGAGCCCGTGACGCCCGCGGCGGTCGAGGAGGCCGGTGAAGAGGAGGGAGCCTTACTGGTCCGCGTCACCGACCGCCGGGAGATCGAGGAGGCGGCCGAGATCGGCGTCAACTTCGCCGACCCGGACGAGGCGGTCAGGGAGCGCGTCTCGGAGATGGGGCTCTCGACGGCCGCCCGCGGCGTCGACGAAACCGTCCGGGAGAGCAAGGTGGCCGACGCGAACGTCCGCGAGGAAGTGAGGAACCGCGTGACTGACCTGCTCGACGACGATCCGGCGGCGTTCGAGCCGGCCGGTGAGGACGAGGAGGCGAGCGAGGACGGCAGCGACGACGGAAATGGCGGTAGCGAGGGCGACGCCGAGGCCGACGAACCGAGCCTACAGACCGACGACGAGGAGCAGGGCACCATGGAGGAGTACCTGTGAAGTTCGACCGCCTGCGGCTCCGGAACTTCAAGCCGTACGCCGACACCGACCTGCAGTTCACCGACGGCGTGACCGTGATCCACGGGCTGAACGGCTCCGGGAAGTCGTCGCTACTGGAGGCCTGCTTCTTCGCCCTGTACGGCTCGAAGGCGCTGGACGGGACGCTCGACGACGCGGTCACCACCGGCGCCGACGAGACCGACGTGGAGCTGTGGTTCACCCACGCCGGCGAGGAGTACAAGATCACTCGAGAGCTCCGGCGTTCCGGCGGGTCGATCTCGACCCGGACCTGCGTGCTGGAGGGGGCCGACACGACCGTCGAAGGTGCCCGCGACGTGCGGGAGTTCGTCGGCGAGGAGCTGCTCCGGATGGACAGCGAGGCGTTCCGCAACTGCGCGTACATCCGCCAGGGCGAGGTGAACCGGCTGATCAACGCCTCCCCCCGGGAGCGCCAGGAGATGATCGACGACCTGCTCCAGCTCGGGAAGCTGGAGGAGTACCGCGAGCGGGCCCGCGACGCCCGCCTCGGCGTCGAGGACGTGCTCGCGGACAAGCGCGGCGGTCTGAACAAGCTCGATGAACAGATCGAGCGGAAGGAGGCGAAGGAGCTCCACGACCGGCTCAACGAACTGGAGAGCGAGCTCTCCGAACTCGACGACGAGATCGAGCGCTTCGAGGGGAACCGCGAGGACGCGAGAGAGACCAGAGACGAGGCCGAGTCCATCATCGAGCAGGCCGAGGAACGGGAGAGCGAACTCGAAGAGCTGAACGAGGAGATCGAGGAGTTGGAGGCGTCGATCCGCGAGACCGAAAGCGAGCGCGAGGAATTGCTCGAAGAGATCACCGAGATCCGCGAGCGGATCGACGAGCGCGAGGCCGAACTCGACGACCTCGCCGATGACGCTGGCATCGACGCCGCGACTGAGGACGCCGTCGCCGCGGCTCGCGAGGAACTCGACGAACGCGAGGCGGACCTCCGCGAGCAGCGACAGGAGCAGCGCGATCGAGTCACGAGCCTCGAGAGCGACGCCGAGAGCCTCGAAGACGAGGCCGAGCGGCTGCGCGAGCAAGCGACCGAGAAGCGGGAGCGCGCCGACGAACTCGAGCAGGAAGCCGACGACGCCGAGGCCGACCGCGACGACCTGCGGGACGAGCTCGACGAGGTGACCCGGGAGCGCGAGGAGATCGAGGCCCGGTTCGCCGACGCGCCAGTCGAGATGGGCGAGGCCGAGACCCACCGCGAGTCGCTCCGCGAGGAGCTCGACGAGCGACAGGCCGAGATCGAGGAGACGGTCGGGGATCTCGCGTCCGCCCGGGACCGCGTCGAGGAGGCCGAAGAACTGCTCGAGGAAGGCCACTGCCCCGAGTGCGGCCAGCCGGTCGAGGACTCCCCGCACGTCGACACGCTGGAAGCGGACCGCGAGCGCGTCGAGGCACTGTCCGCCCGGCTCGGGAAGCTCAACGGCCGGAAGGAGGAGCTGAAAGCCGACATCGAGGACGCCGAGTCCCTCGTCGAGGCCGAGAGCCGCGCGGAGATGCTCAGCGAGCGCCGCGAGACAATGACCGAGCGCGTCGAGGAGCTCGAAGCCGAAATCGAGAGCGACCGTGCGGAGGCGGAAGAGCTCCTCGAGGCGGCAGACGAACTCGAAGCCGACGCCGAGGAAACCGAAGCCGACGCCGAGGAGAAAGCCGACGCTGCCGAGGAGGCCCGCGAACAGGTCGCCGAACTGGACGAGGGGCTCGACGCAATCGAGGAGCGCCGCGAGCG
>NZ_JBHUDH010000027.1:25713-35996 GCF_042678005.1 Halolamina salina
GCCGTCGAGGAGACGCTCGACGCCATCGACGACGCCGAGGAGGAGATCGACCGCCTGCGCGAGCGCCGGGAGAGCAAGGCCGAGATCGCCGACGAGCGCCGGGACCGGCTGGACGACCTGCCGGCGCGCCGCGACGACCTCCGGGAGGCGTTCGACCGCGAGCGCGTCGAGCAGGCGCGCGAGCAGCGGGAGAGCGCCGAGGAGTACCTCGAGAAAGTCGAGGCCAAGCTCGACTCGCTGGCCGAACAGCGCGACGAGCTCACCGGCGAGATCGGGAGCGTCGAGAACGAGATTCGGGAGCTGGAGGAGCTTCGAGAGGACCGCGAGGCGCTGGCCGAGACGGTGGCCGATCTGGAGTCGCTCCACGAGGAGACCGAGCAGTTGGAGCAGACGTACGGCGACCTGCGGGCGGAGCTCCGCCAGCGGAACGTCGAGAGCCTCGAACGGATGCTGAACGAGACGTTCGACCTCGCGTACGGCAACGACGCCTACTCACACATCGAGCTCGACGGCGAGTACGAACTCACCGTCTACCAGAAGGACGGCACGCCGCTGTCGCCCGATCAGCTCTCCGGCGGCGAGCGCGCGCTGTTCAACCTCTCGCTGCGGTGTGCGATCTACCGGCTGCTCTCGGAGGGGATCGAGGGCGCGGCGGCGACGCCGCCGGTGATCCTCGACGACCCGACAGTGTTCCTCGACGCCGGCCACGTCTCCCGGCTCGTCGATCTGGTCGAGGAGATGCGCGGGTTCGGCGTGCGACAGATCCTGATCGTGAGCCACGACGAGGAGTTGGTCGACGCGGCCGACGAACTGGTCACCGTCGAGAAGGACACGACCACGAACCGCTCGACCGCACGGCGGGAGGACGCAGCGACGCTGTCCGGTGCTGCGGCACTGCTGGAGAGCGGGGACGACTAAGCGTCGTCGCGTAGCAGCGCCACGGCTTCTTCGGCAGTTTCGGTCGCCTCGTAGCCGCGCTCGCCGGCGACCTCACACGTCGTGACCAGGCCCGCCGCGCGGAGTTCGGCGAACAGGCCGTTGAAGTCGCTCTCACACAGTCCGGCGTAGGAGAGCAGGTCGACGACAGCGGTCGGACCGCTGTCGACCAGCGTCACCAGCACGCCCAGCGCGCGCTCGTCGTGGGCGGCCGTCACGACCCGTCGAACCGGTTCGGGGACACCCTCGGCGGCGACGCTCAACGCCCCGTCCCCGACCGGTTCGAGGACGTCCACGTCGACGGTTCGCTCCTCGCCGGTCGCGGGGTCACGGAGCCGTGCCGTCCCCTCGGACTGGGAGAGCAACAGGTGGCGCTGGCCGTCGGGAGTCTCGACCGGTCGCATCGCTCGTCGGTAGCCGGTGGCCGCGCAAAACGCTTCCGGGCCTCACGTGTCGTCGCCATCCCCGATGTCGGCAGCGTCGCCGACAGCGTCGGCGTCTTCCGCCTCCCCTTCCTCGTCGCCGGCAGCGAACCGACGGTACACCCAGTACGCACGCGCCAGCGCGAGCACGCCCCCGGCGACCAGCCCCGCCGAAACGAGGGGGTAGCCGCGGAGCGCGTACACCGTCGGACCGAGCGCGATCAGCAGCACGCCGGCGTTAACGTAGATCACCGCCCCCCAGAACGCGGTCGCCGTCTCGGAGTCGACCTCGGTCAGCTCCTCCTCACCGCCGGCGTTCGTTCCGGTCCGTTCGTGGAGTTCGGCCTCCATGTCCCGCGTCTCCGGGGCCGAGACCCCGTCGTCCTCGCCGTCGAACGTCTCCTCCACGAACGTCTCGACGGGGTCGTCGTCGCTCACGCCTCCCACTCCCCGACCGACCGGCAAAAGGGTTCGCAGTCGTCTCAGCGTCGATCCCCGAGCGACACCGCCGCGTCGCTCCGGAGCCACGCCAGCGGCGCCTCGGCGTCGTAGAGGACCACCCCACCGTCGACCTCGTAGGACTCGACCGTCTCGAAACCGTCGTCGGCGGGTTCGACCGGCTCCGATGCCACCTCCGGCAGGCCACTCTCGTCGGGCATGGGAGGGTCTACCAAACGGTGGAGTATATGCCTTTCGGGGGTGTGCGAACCACCGGCCGCGGCGGTCGGACCACCGTCGTTTTAACGGATCACGGCAAACCACCGCCAATGAGCGAGCGCGAGCAATCGGGCCTCGGCGAGTTCGCGGGTGCCGACGGGGGCCGACCGGACGAGGAGGGGGNNNNGCCGTCGTCGCCGGCGACGCCGGCCAGTCAGTCAGCGAGGTGGTCGACGCCGCGGACCTGAAGTTTCCCGACAGCGAGGGCGTCGTCGAACTGAAAGTCTCGCAGGTCGACTACACGATCGAGGGGTCGGGTGCCGAGGAGTACCCCGTCGTCCACGTCTTCGGCCGGACCGCCGACAACGAACCCGAGCACGTCCGCGTGCTCGGGGTCGAGCCGTACTTCTACGTCCCCACGGAGAACGTCGAGGACCGCGCGCTGACCGAGGAGTACGACGCGATCCTCGACACCCGCGAGGAGGACCCCAACGGCGAGCGCTTCGAGTCGATCCGTGGCAAGCCGCTGACGAAGGTGGTCGGCCGCACGCCGCGTGACGTGGGGCAGATGCGCGACGACTTCGAGGAGCACTACGAGGCCGACATCCTGTTCCCCAACCGCTTCCTGATCGACAAGGACGTGAGCGCCGGGCTGCAGGTGCCCGAGCGACGACTCGAGGACGGCCGGATTCAGGTGCGCTACGACGACGAGGAACTGGTCGCCGTCGACGCGCCGACGGCGGCGGACCTCCGGGTCAACACGTTCGACATCGAGGTCGACGACCGCTCGGGGTTCCCCGAGGACGGCGAGGAGCCGATCGTCTGTCTCACCTCCCACGACTCCTACGACGACGAGTACGTGGTGTGGCTGTTCGACGCGCCCGACGCCGAGGTCGACGCGCCGGAAGTGCTCGAGGAGTACGAGCAGATCGCCGACTCGGGCAGCATCGACGTGCGCGTGTTCGACGAGGAGCCGGCGATGCTCGACGCCTTTGTCGAGTACATCGAGGAGACGGACCCGGACGTGCTCACGGGCTGGAACTTCGAGGACTTCGACATGCCGTACGTGCTCGACCGGCTGGAGGCGGTCGACCCCACCACCGAGTACGAGCTCGACATCGACCGGCTCTCCCGGGTGGACGAGGTGTGGCGCTCGGACTGGGGCGGCCCGGACGTGAAGGGCCGGGTGGTGTTCGACCTGCTGTACGGCTACAAGCAGATCGTCATCAAGGAGCTGGAGTCGTTCCGCCTCGACGCCATCGGCGAGCGCGAACTCGACGTCGGGAAGGAGCACTACTCCGGCGACATCGGCGACCTCTGGGAGCAGGACCCCGAACAGCTGCTGGAGTACAACCTCCGGGACGTGGAGCTCTGTGTCGAGATCGACCGCAAGCAGTCCGTGATCGCGTTCTGGGACGAGGTTCGATCGTTCGTCGGCTGTAAGCTGGAGGACGCGCCGACCGCGGGCGACGCGGTGGACATGTACGTGCTGCACAAGGCCTACGGCGAGTTCGGGCTGCCGTCGAAGGGCCAGCAGGAGGCCGCCGAGGAGTTCGAGGGCGGCGCCGTCTTCGAGCCGATCTCCGGCGTGAAGGAGAACGTGACGGTGCTCGACCTGAAGTCGCTGTACCCGATGTCGATGGCGACGATCAACTCCTCGCCGGAGACGAAGGTCGACCCCGACGAGTACGACGGGGAGACCTACCGCGCGCCGGATGGCACCCACTTCCGGAAGGAGCCGGACGGCATCATGCGGGAGATGATCGACGAACTGCTCACCGAGCGCGAGGAGAAGAAGAAGCTCCGGGACCAGCACGACCCCGACTCCGAGGCGTACGAGCGCTACGACCGACAGCAGGGCGGGGTGAAGGTGATCATGAACTCGCTGTACGGCGTCTCCGGGTGGGATCGCTTCCGGCTCTACGACACCGAGGGCGCCGCCGCCGTGACGGCGACGGGGCGGGAGGTGATCGAGTTCACCGAGACGGCCGCCGAGGAGATCGGCCACGAGGTGGCGTACGGCGACACCGACTCGGTCATGTTGTCCCTCGGGGGAGGAGTCTCCAAGGAGGACGCCATCGAGCAGTCCTTCGACATCGAGGAGCACATCAACGAGCGCTACGACGACTTCGCCAGCGAGGAACTCGACGCCGACTCCCACCGCTTCGAGATCGAGTTCGAGAAGCTCTACCGGCGGTTCTTCCAGGCCGGCAAGAAGAAGCGCTACGCCGGCCACATCGTCTGGAAGGAGGGGAAACACGTCGACGACATCGACATCACGGGGTTCGAGTACAAGCGCTCGGACATTGCACCCGTCACCAAGCGCGTCCAGAAGGAGGTGATCGACATGATCGTCCGCGGTGGGGAGCTCGACGACGTGAAGGAGTACCTCCACGACGAGATCACCACCTTCGAGGAGGGCGAAGCGGATCTGGAGGAGGTCGGCATCCCCGGCGGGATCGGCAAGCGCCTCGACGCCTACGACACCGACACCGCACAGGTCCGCGGGGCGAAGTACGCGAACCTCCTACTCGGCACGAACTTCCAGCGCGGCTCCAAGCCCAAGCGGCTCTACCTGAAGAAGGTCCACCCCGAGTTCTGGCAGCGCATGGAGAACGAACAGGGGTTCGACCCGCAGACCGACCCGCTCTACCGCGAGTTCAAGCGCGACCCCGACGTGATCTGCTTCGAGTACGCCGAGGAGGTGCCCCCGGAGTTCGAGGTCGACTGGCCGAAGATGCTCGACAAGACGCTCAAGGGACCGATCGAACGCGTGATCGAGGCGCTGGGGCTGTCGTGGGACGAGGTCAAGTCCGGACAGGAGCAGACCGGCCTCGGGCAGTGGGGCTGAGTCGCCCATCGGCCTGAACGCCGGGGAAGTTCGGACGCTTTTTCCCCGATGGCGCGGAACGCCGCCACATGTCTCGCTCCGTCGGCGTGGTGGTCCCCGCCTACCGGCCGGACGTGGACCGCCTCTCGCGCTACGTGCGCGACCTCGACGAGCGGCTCGCCCCCGCGGAACTCCGCATCGAACTCGACGACCCCGGACCGGGCGACCGGGAGGCGCTGGCCGATCTCCCGGCGACGGTGCACGTCGCCGACCGCCGGCGCGGGAAGGGCGCCGCGATCACCGAGGGGTTCGACGCGCTCGGCACGGACGTGCTCGCCTTCGCCGACGCCGACGGCTCGACGCCGGCCGACTCGATCGCCGACGTGATCGACCCCGTCCTCTCGGGGGCGTTCGACCTCGCCGCCGGCTCCCGGCGCCACCCCGAATCGGAGATACAGTCCCATCAGAAGACGCTGCGGCGCTTCCTCGGCGACGCGTTCGCGTGGCTGGCCCGCCAACTTCTCGACCCGGACCTGCACGACTACCAGTGTGGCGCGAAGGCCGTCTCGGCGAACTTCTGGTCGCGGCTGCGGCGCCACCTCACCGAGTCCGGCTTCGCGTGGGACATCGAACTGCTCGCCATCGCGGGCGCGCTCGGGGGGAAGATAACCGAGGTCCCGGTGGTGTGGGAGGACCAGCCGGAGTCGACGGTCGATCCCGTGAGCGACACGCTCTCGATGTTCACCGGACTACTGACCGCGCGCCACCGCGCGAAGGCGGTCCGGGGCGATCGGCTCCACGAGCTGCTCGCGGCACGGAACGACCGCCCGCCGTTGATCGAGCGGGGTGGGCAGTGAGGGGCATCCCGGACGAACTGCTCGCGATCGACCGGTTCGGGCAGTTCGTCTCCGTCGGCGCCGTCGGCGCCGTCTTCGACCTGACGACCAGTTCGGCGCTGACCGCCGGCCTCGGCGTCTCGCCGGAGATCGCGAAGCTGGTCGGCGCGGAGGTGGCGATCCTCGTGATGTTCGTCGTCAACGAGCGCTGGACGTTCGCCGACCACGGCGACGAGGGCGTCGGCGCGATCCTCCGCCGGCTGCTGAAGTCGAACCTCGTCCGCAGCGGCGGCGTCGCCGTGCAGGTCGGAGTCGTCGCGGGACTGACGCGCCTGCCGATCGTCCTCGAAGCGTTCGGCGTCGACCTCTGGGAGTTGGCGACGTTCCCGATCGCGATCGGCTGTTCGCTGCTGCTGAACTACGTGCTGGAGAGCCTGTTCACGTGGCGCGTGACCGCTGACTGACCACGGGAAGAACCGACAGAGGGCGACCGAAACAGAACGCTTAACCGTCGTACCCGATTTGATACAGGTAGCGGGATGGGATAGCCAGGAGATTCCGCCGGGCTCATAACCCGGAGATCGGTAGTTCAAATCTACCTCCCGCTATATTCTCCTGCCGACCAACGGCGAGCGGCGCGAGCCGTGAGTCCGGTCGGCAGGGATATAGCCACCTCTCGCATTCTCCCGGAACGCCCACTCGACGTCGCTACGGACCCAAACGCCCTTCCTCGCCGACCGAGTAGCCCGACCAAATGAGTGGAGAGCGAATCGCCGACGTCGACGCCGTCCCGGCGGAGAGTAGCCTCCTGTTCACCGTCGAGGACCGCGAGAGCGGCGAGGAACGCGAGGCCGTCCTCGTCGACACCGACGACGGGGTGAGAGCGTGGTTCAACTACTGCCAGCACTGGCGGGACGTGAACCTCGACACCGGCGACGGCGCGGTGGTCCGCGACGGGGAACTGGTCTGTAAGCGCCACGGCGCCACGTTCGAGTGCGACAGCGGCGAGTGCACGTTCGGCCCCTGCGAGGGCGCCGTGCTCGACGAACTCGGAATCCGACGCGCCGACGGCGGCGTGTTCGTCGACGACGACGGCTACGCGTTCGACCGACTCGGCGAAGCCGAGAACGACGAGGACGACGGTCCCCAGTCGACGGAGTCCCGGATCGGCTTCTGAGTCCGCGAAGGACGGATTCATACCGGCGGGGGCCTTCATCCCGACAATGAGCGAGGAGGACGGCGACCTGTACGACGACGGCCTCCCCGAGGGCGAGACGCCCGAGGAGGACGGGCTGGTGCTCAAGTTCATCGTCGGCGCAGTGCTGCTGATCCTGCTGTACGCGGTCGCGACGATCCTGCTGGCCGCCGCTTAGTAGAACGTCTCCTCGACGCGCTCGCGGTAGCGCTGTGCGAGGAGATCCGTCACCGGCCCGCCGCCGACGCTCGCACCGTCGACGCTCTCGACCGGACGGACCTCCCACGTCGAGTTGGTGCAGAACATCTCTTCCGCCGTTCGGAGCGCGTCCGGGCCGATCGTCACCTCCCGAACCGGGATCCCTTCCTCCTCGGCGATGTCGATCACTGTCGCCCGGGTGATCCCGGGCAGTACCGGCCCCGAGAGTGCCGGCGTGAGCAGGCCGTCGCCGTCGAACGCGAACACGTTGCTCGTCGCCCCCTCGGCGACGTGGCCCGCGGCGTCGAGCATCACCGCCTCGTCGGCGTCGGTGCCGCGGAGTTCGATGCGGGCGAGAATCCCGTTCAGGTAGTTGTGGGTCTTCGCCCGCGCGGGCACGGCGGCGTCGGGAATCCGCTGGGTGGAGACGGTCCGGAGCGTCGCCGGGCCGTCCCAGACGGACTGGCCGTCGAGTTCGACACGCGGGAGCGGCTTGACGACGATCACGACCGTCGGGTCGACTTCGGGATCGGGGTCGAGCTTCCCGGGCTGGACCCCCCGCGAGATCGAGAGCCGGACGTACGCGTCGTCGAGGTCGTTGGCGTCGAGGGTCTCCCGGATTCGGTCGTGGAGGTCCTCCCGAGCCAGCCCGTGGTCGATCGCGAGCAGGTCACAGGTCTCGGCGAGCCGGTCGGCGTGGGCGTCCCAGCCGAACACGTCGCCGCCGTAGGCCCGCAGCGTCTCGAAGGCGGCGTCGCCGTACTGGAACCCGCGGTCTTCCACCGAGACGGTTGCCTCGTCGGCCGGGCGGAGGTCGCCGTCGACGTGGTACAGCAGGTCGTCCGCGCGTGCTTCGTCGCTCATCGTTCCCACTCTCGACAGATTCCGAGGAAGTTTCTGATCATGGTTTTGCCGTGGTCGGTCAGGATGCTCTCGGGGTGGAACTGCACGCCGACGTGGGGTTTCTCGCGGTGGCGCACCGCCATCACCACGTCCTCGTCGTCGGTGGTCGCCGTCTCCGCCAGCGCGTCGGGAATCGCGTCGCGGTCGACCGCCAGCGAGTGGTAGCGCCCGACCCGGATCCCCTGCGGGAGGCCGTCGAACACGCCCTCGCTGTCGTGGCTGATCTCCGAGGGCTTGCCGTGGACGACCGCGTCCGCGTGGCCCACGGGCGCGCCGTTGTGCGCACAGAGCGCCTGATGGCCGAGACAGACCCCAAGCGTCGGGTAGTCGAGGTCGAACACGTCCATCGAGACGCCCGCCGCCGCGGGCGTGCCGGGGCCGGGCGAGACGACGATCCCGTCGGGGTCGAGATCGCGGATATCCCGGCGGTCGATCGCGTCGTTGCGCCGGACCGTCACCGCGCCGTCGCGCTCCTGCACTGCCTCCCCGAGGTACTGCACGAGGTTGTAGACGAACGAGTCGTAGTTGTCGATCACGAGGATCTCGGGGGCGCTCATCGCTCCACCTCGCCGCCGTCGGCGGTGTCCGCGGCGTCCCCCTGCTCGGGGTCGGCCACGCCGAGGCGGCCCCGATCGAGCGCGTCGTCGATCGCGTCGAGCAGCCCGCGGGCCTTCGCGAGCGTCTCGTCGTACTCGGCGTTCGGGTCGGAATCGTGGACGATGCCCGCGCCCACGCTGAGGTGGTACTCGTCGGCGTGGCGGACCAGCGTCCGGATCACGATGTTGAGCGTCGCGCGGCCGTCGAAGCCGAAGATGCCGATGCTCCCGGTGTACGGCCCGCGGCGCCGATCCTCGAGTTCGTCGATGATCTCCATCGTCCGGGGCTTGGGCGCGCCGGTGATGGTGCCGCCGGGGAACGTCGCCGCCACGGCGTCGGTGAGCGTGCCGTCCTCGCGGAGTCGCCCCTCGATGAGCGAGACGAGATGCATCACCGCCGAGTAGCGGTCGACGCGGCGGTACTCCGTCACCTCGACGCTGCCGTACTCGCTGACCTTCCCGAGGTCGTTGCGTTCGAGGTCGACCAGCATCGCGTGCTCGGCGCGCTCCTTCTCGTCGGTCCGGAGGTCGTCGGCGAGCGCGGCGTCCTCCTCGTCGGTGTCGCCGCGGGGACGCGTGCCGGCGATCGGTTCGGTCAGCAGGCGGTCGCCCTCGCGCTCGAGCAGGAGTTCGGGGCTCGCGCTGACGAGGTCGACGCCGCGGAACTCCAGCAGCCCGGAGTAGGGCGCGGGGTTGACGTCTCGCAGCGCGTCGTACGCCTCGACGGGGTGGACCGCCGCGGGCGCTTCGAGGCGCTGGGAGACGTTCGCTTGGAACGTGTCCCCCTCGCGGATGTACGCCTTCGCGCGGCGGACGCGCTCGCGGAACTGCTCGCGCCCGCACGTGCTCTCGAACGCGGCCGCCTCGGCGTCGACGGGCGCGGGACCGACCGCCGGGTCGCCGACGCGTGCCCGTCGGCCCAGTTCGGCCGCTCTCGTCAGCGCGCGGTCGTAGCAGGCGTCGAGCGTCGCTTCGTCGGCGTCCGCGGGCACGCGCGGGCAGGCGGTGATCCGCAGCGTTACCTCGTCGCCGCGTGGCTCCTCCCACGCCGCGAGACAGTCGTACACGCCGATCTGGAGCGTCGGCAGGTCGCGGTCGTCTGGGGCGCCGTCGCCGAAGGACTCCAGTTCGCGGGCGATGTCGTAGGAGAGCCAGCCGATCGCGCCACAGGGGTAGGGCACGTCGCAGTCGCCGCGGGCGAGCGATTCGCCGTCGAGCAGCCCCGACAGCGCCGCGAGCGTCTCGGAGCGGTTCTGCCCGAATCGGCGGTCGGACCCCTCGGTCGACTCGTGGTCAGCGAGCACCGACTCGCCGGAGACGGTGAGAAACTCCGCGGGCTCGACGCCGAAGTAGCCCCACCCTTCCTGTCCGCCCGACGTTTCGAGGAACACCCCGCCGCGCTCGTGCCGGGCGCGGCGGTAGGCGTCGAACGGGTCGTCGACGACGGTCCGGATCTCGACGGGCACCCGAGCGCCCGCCGGGGCCTCGCGGGCCACGGCGTGGAACTGCTCGGGGTCGGTGATCACCGTCGTCTCGGTCATGCGTCGGCAAACGGCGCCGATCCGCTAAAAACGGGCGGGTTCGGTCACTCGTACTCGTTCGCGCGGTCGATCCACTTCTGGACCGTTCCCTCCGGCGCCGTCGTCCGCTCGGCGACTTCCTCGGCGTCGGCGTCCCCTCGCCCCGCCCCTCGTGGGGGTCGATCCTCCG
>NZ_JBHUDH010000028.1:0-1775 GCF_042678005.1 Halolamina salina
CGCGGGGACGCCCACGTCGATGTGGTCGATCGCTCCCGAACGGCTCCGCGAGACGGCCGACGCCAAGGTCGTCACGTTCACCGAGTGACGCGATCGGGTGGCGTCGGATCGCTACCCTTATCCCCATTTAGGGCTGCCTAAAGCATATGCAACGCGGGGGAGATCGTCGTGGCGAGTGAGACGGGCGAGATCGTCCCCGAGCTCCGCGCCGCGGTCTCGTGGATCGACTCCCGGGTGGCGACGCTGATCCTCGGGAGCTGTCTGATCGTCGGCGTCGGCGGGCTGGTACAGGTGAGCTTCGGGACGTACACGATGTCCATTCTCGACGCGTGGCGCGCCGTGTTCGACCCGGCCGTCTGGACCAACCCCCAGTATCCGCTACGCCTGCTGCTCGGCGACGGGCTGGGGACGCGCACGGCGGAGCTGCTGGGCTTCTCGACCAGCGAAGTCGAGCTCGGCCGCGAGACGCTGATCGTCTGGGGGATCCGCCTGCCGCGGGTGCTCGTCGCGATGATGGTCGGGACGAACCTCGCGATCTCGGGGGCGGTGTTCCAGGCGGTGACGCGCAACGAGCTCGCCTCCCCGTTCATCCTCGGCGTCTCCGCGGGCGCGGGGCTGGCGATCCTGCTCACGCTCGTCGTGTTCACCGGGCTGGCGTCGTTCCTCCCGCTGGTCACCGCCGGCGGCGGCACGATCGCCTTCGGCCTCGTCTACGCGATCGCGTGGAAGGGCGGCACCAACCCAGTCCGGCTGGTGCTCGCGGGCGTGATCGTCTCGACGGTGTTCAACTCCCTCCAGACGGGGCTGTTCTTCTTCACCGACGATCTGGGCGTCGTCCAGTCGGCGATCTCGTGGACGACCGGCTCGCTGACCGGCGTCGACTGGGAGCAGGTCCGGATCGCGCTGCCGTGGACGCTCGCGACGGTGCCGATCACCCTCGCCGGCGCCCGCCAACTCAACGTCCTACTGCTGGGCGAGCGCACCGCACGCTCGCTGGGGATGTCCGTCGAGCGCGTGCGGTTCCTGCTCTCCGGCGTGGCGGTGCTCGCGGCCGGCGCCGCCGTCGCCGTCGCGGGGATCGTCAGTTTCGTCGGCCTGATCGTCCCGCACATGGTCCGTCAACTGGTCGGTTCGGACTACAAGCGCGTAGTGCTGGGCAGCGCCTTTGCCGGCCCGGCGCTGGTCGTCGTCGCCGACGTGGGCGCGCGGCTGGCGATCCCCGGGACGCAGCTCCCGGTCGGGATCGTCACCGGGCTGGTCGGTGGCCCGTACTTCCTCTACCTGATGCGGCGAACGGAGGTCGGTCAACTATGAGCAAGCACACCACCCCGGACGGGGACAGCACTGTCGGACCGAGCGGCGAGACGACCGACGGCGACGAGGAACCGCCCGGGATCGAGGCGAGCGACCTCAGCCTCGCCTACGAGCCGGGCGAGCCGGTCGTCGAACTCGACCGGCTGACCGTGCCAGCCGGCGAAGTGACCGCGCTCGTCGGCCCGAACGGCAGCGGGAAGTCGACGCTGCTGAAGTCGATGAACGCCGAGCTCTCGCCGGAGAACGGGATGGTCTACTTCGACGGCCGGGACGTGGAGCAGTACGAGACGACCGAGCTCGCCCGGAAGCTGGGGCTGCTCTCCCAGCAGAACGAGGCCCCGGCGTCGACGACGGTGCGGGAGCTGGCCGCCCACGGGCGCTACCCCCACCGCGGCTTCTTCGAGTCGCTGAGCGAGGAGGACCACGAGGCGATCGACCGCGCGCTCGAACGCGTCGGCGTC
>NZ_JBHUDH010000028.1:1793-6636 GCF_042678005.1 Halolamina salina
CCTCGCCGACCGACCGGTCGGCGGGCTCTCCGGCGGGCAGCAACAGCGCGCGTGGCTCGCGATGACGTTCGCACAGGAGACCGACGCGCTGCTGCTCGACGAGCCGACGACGTTCCTCGACCTCCACCACCAGCTCCGGGTGCTGCGCGCCGCCCGCGAACTCAACGAGGAGCGCGGCGTCACGGTCTGCGTCGTCCTCCACGACATCGGGCAGGCCGCCCGCTTCGCGGACAACCTCATCGCGCTCCGCGACGGCCAGCCCTACGAGTGGGGACCGCCCGACGAGGTGGTCACGCCGGACCTGCTGGAGGACGTGTTCGGCGTCGAGGCCGAGGTCGGGTTCGGCCCGGAGGGACCGACGATCGTCCCCCGCAAGCCCGTCGACGAGGAGTAAGGTCGCCGGCCCCGCCCGCGTTCTCACACGCCGAGGCCGGCCTGAAACGTTTTGACGAGGCCGACCGTCCGTGTCGACATGGCCGACGACAGCGACGCCGACACCGTCCGCGTCTGGCTCGTCGAACGTACCTACTCCGACGACGAGCAGAACATCGTCATCCTCGTCTACGCCACCCCCGACGGCGAGCGCTACCTCCGGAAGGAGCGCGCGCTCACCTCCTTCGGCGACCACCGCGACACCACCGCCGCCATCGACGCCGACCCCGGAAACCTCGGCGAGACCGGCGACGACAAGCGCGAGCAGTACGCCGCCGAGGCCGAGCGCATGGCCGCACAGCACGACCCCGACGACCTGATCTAATTAGCAGCGCCAGCCGCGGTCGGTGTCGTTCAGCCGCTCGCAGCCCTCCTCGGTGACGACGACGAGGTCCTCGATCCGGACGCCGAACTCCCCGGGGAGGTAGATCCCCGGCTCGACGCTGAACACCATCCCCGGCCGGAGTTCGCGGTCGTTCCCCTCGACGATGTACGGCTCTTCGTGCACGTCGAGGCCGACGCCGTGGCCGGTGCGGTGGATGAACTCGTCGCCGTAGCCGGCGTCCTCGATCACCGCCCGCGTCGCGGCGTCGACGGACTCCGCAGTCACGCCCGGCGCCACTACATCCACGCCCGCCTGCTGTGCCTCGCGGACGACCTCGTGAACCTCTCGGTACCGCTCGCTCGGCTCCCCGCCGAACACGAGCGTCCGCGTCTGGTCGGAGGGGTAGCCGTCCACCCGGGTGCCGAAGTCGAGCACCACCGGCTCGCCGGGGGTGATCTCCCGGTCGGAGTGGTGGTGGTGCGGTTTCGCGCCGTTCGGGCCGGCGCCGACGATCGTCTCGAAGGCGACGCCCGTGCCGCCGTTGGCCTCGAGCAGTTCCTCGATCTCTGCGGCGAGTTCGGCCTCGGTCAGCCCGAGTGCCTCCTCGCCCATCGCCCGGAGGTCCCGAACCGTCTCGTCGGCGACGGCGCCGGCCCGGCGCATCGCGTCGAGTTCGGCGTCGTCCTTCCGGACCCTGAGCTCGCCCAGCACCTCGCTCGCGAGGCCGAACGTCGCACCGGGGAGCGCCTCCCGGAGGTCCTGCGTGAACAGCGCCCACATCGTGTCGTCGACGAGCAGGTGGCCCTCGCCCATCCCCAGTTCGCCGGCGATCTCGGCGATCGTCGGCACGGGGTCCTCGGCGTCGCTCCACGTCCGCACGTCGCCGACCCACGACGCCTCGCGGACCTGCTCGCCAGAGAGCTCCGGGACGAGGAAGACCGGCTCGCCCGTCGCGGGGACGAAGAGGAGGAAGTGGCGTTCGCCGGGGTCTTCGGAGTAGCCGGCGAGGTAGCGGAGGTTCAGGCTGGGGAACAGGACGAGGCCGTCGTCGCCGCGGTCGCGGAGTCGCTGTTGGGCGTCGCTGGTCCGGCGTTCGAGCGCGTCGCGGTCGGCGGTCATGTGGGGGGGTCGGCCGGCGGGGAGGAATAGCTGCCGCTCCCGTTACTGCTCGATCTCCAGCAGGCGCGCGCCGCAGTCCCGGCACTGATGAGTGTACACCTCCGCCCGTCGACAGCAGGATTCGACGGTCTCCTCGCCGAGTTCGGGCGTCCCGCCGCAGGCCGGGCAGCGCTCGACGAACAGCCGCAGGCCGGCGAGGATGCGACCCCGCTCCTCCCGGCTCCGGCTCGGCCACGTCGGGTCGCGGGCACGCAGGGGCGCCGCCGCGCCCAGATCCGCGAGCAGCGCCGCGCGCGAGGGCCAGTCCGCGACGTGGATCCCCTCGTCGGTCACCACCGTCGCGCCGTCGCGCTCCTCGACGCCGGGATCGTCCAGCCCCAGCAGTTCGCCGGCCGCCGCGGCCGGGCGCTCGCGCACCTCGTCGATCCGTTCGTCCCACGCCGCCCGGAAGGAGTCGGTCGGTTCGAGTTCGTCACCGGTCGCCGTCTCCCGGAGGACGCCGGCGTCGAGCAGGTACGCCTCCACGTCGACGGCTTCGCCCGCGTCCGGCAGGTCGGGAGCCTTCCCGAACAGGCGGTGGACGCGGTCGGGCAGGTAGCGCTTCGTGAGTTCGGGCGTGCCGGGAACGAGGTAGCCACGCAGGTAGATGGCCGACAGCGACAGGACGAGCGCGGCGACGCCGGCGACCGGGACGACGACGCCGAGGACTACTGCGAGCACGATGGCGACGCCGACGTTGACCACGGTACAGGGCGTACACCGGTTTTCGCCGGTGTAGGCGGGCTGTCTGAGTCGATCGACGATCGTCTCGGCCGACATTAGTTATCGGAGTTCCCCGAGAGAACATAATCCTACCGACGCACGGAACGAACGGCCCGTTACTGCAGGCGCTTGGTCGTCTCGATCAGGGGGTGGCGCGCGTAGTCGACCACCGCCACGTCGTCGATGGAGTCCAGCCCCTCCTGTTCGGCGGTGCGTTCCATCCCCAGCGTGATCGGCTCGTCGGCCTCGACGACGATCACGTAGGCGTCCATCTCCTCGATGTCCGATCGGTCGGCGGCCAGCGCGCGGTGGTGGCCGTCGGTCAACAGGAGAAGCTCCTTGTCGCCGGTCGCGTTGGCGATGACGACCAGCGGCTCGGCCAGCCCGTGTTCGAGCTCGTAGCGGCGCCCCTCGAGTTCGTCGGCGTACACCCGGTCCTGCGTGGGGATGAGGTCGTCGAGGCGGACCCGGCGGCGCTCCTCGCTGACCGTCACGTCGTGGATGTGCTGCAGCGTCTCCATCAGTTCGCCCACCTTCTCGGGGGTGGCGCGCTCGATCTGGCTGCGCACCACGTCGGTGTTGGAGATGATCCCCGTGAGGTTGCCGGCGTCGTCGACGACGGGCAGCTTCTGGATCCCCGAGCGCAGGATCACCCGCGCGGCGTCGATCACGTCCATCTCGGGGTGGGCGACGACGATGTCCTCGACCATCACGGTGAAGATCGGCGCTTCCTCGTCGGCGAGCAGCAGGTCCCGCGCGGAGACGAACCCCTCGACTTTCCGGCCGTCGGTCACCGGGAACCCGTTGTGGTCGCTCTCGGCGATGCGTCGCGCCACGTCGCCGACCGTGTCGTCGGCGTCGACCGTCGCCACCTCCCGGGTCATGTACTCCTTGACCCGCGCTTTGGCACTCATCACTCACCGTTCGGGCCCGGCGACGAAAAAGGGACAGGCTCAGCGCTCGGTGTCGTCGCGGCCCTCCTCGTACGGCAGCGCGACCGACGCTGCCCCCTCGGGGGCGTAGTCGTACTCCAGCGAGTCGTCGGCCGTCGGCGCGTCCGGCGCGTCCGACAGCGCGTCGAAGAAGCGCTCCTCGACCACCTCCCTGACGATCTCGGTCAGCGAGCCGGTCCGGTCGGGACCGGTCTCGGCGAGGATCCCCAGCGGGATCTGGGCGCCGGCCATGTCGGCGTGGCCGCCGGCGTCGCCGATGGCGCCGAAGGCGTCCCGCAGCGTCTCGCCGAGGTCGAGTTCGGAGCCGCGTGACCGGCCGGAGACGTAGATCGTCTCGTCCATGAACCCGTAGACGAGCGTGATCTGGACGCCCTCCATGTCGAGCAGGCGCTCGGCGGCCTGCGCCAGCGCGTCGCGGTCCCGGACCTCGCCGACGCAGGTCGAGAGCGCGCCGTCGTCGACGGTGCGGTTCTCGATCGCCGCGGCCAGCACCGACACCGTCTCGATGGAGAGGCTGGGCGACTCCACCCGCGAGAGCGTGTCGGCGTCGACGTCGGGGATCAGCGACGCCGCGGCCGCGAAGTCGGCCTTCGACACCTCGCGGGTGAACTCCTTTGTGTCGACCTGAATGCCGTACAGCAGCGCGGTCGCGGTCGTGGTGTCGGCGGGCACGTCGAAGCGGTCGAGGTACTCCGCAAGCAGCGTGCTCGTCGCGCCGACGCCGCTGCGGAGGTCGACGAACTCGCCGTCGACGGGGCCTCGCGGCGGGTGGTGGTCGATCACGATGTCGATCTCCGTGTCATCGGGGAGGCTGTCGTTCACGCCCGCCCGTGAATGGTCGACCAGCGCGATGCCGCCGTACGCCTCGATATCGTCGTCTTCGAGCCGGACCATCGGGAGGTCGAGGAGGTTCACCAGCGCGCGGTTCTCCTGGTGGCTGATCTCGCCGTGGTAGCAGGGGTCGGCGTCGACGCCGATCCGGTCGGCCAGCCGACAGAGCGCGACCGCGCTCGCGATGGCGTCGGGGTCGGGGTTGTCGTGGGCGACGACGGCGACAGGCTCCTCGGCGGCGAGCAGCGCCCCGCGCAGGCCGCGTGCGCGCTCGCTCTCGAAGCCGACCGTCCGGTCGAGCACGCGCCCGGCCAGCGCCTCGGTCGGGTCGATCAGCCGGTCGACCGTCTCGCGGATTGCGTCGACGGTGTCGGGTCGTGCCCCCTCGCCGGCGTAAGCGATCAGCATCGCGTCGGGGAAC
>NZ_JBHUDH010000028.1:6700-11850 GCF_042678005.1 Halolamina salina
GGGTCGGTGGGACCGCCCTCGACGGCGGCGATGCCGGCCTCGCGGAGGCTCTCGGCGCGGGGTTCCTCGTCGGTGACGACGGTCGTCTCCCCGTCGGGGAGCCGCTGGAGGAGATCGAAGCCGACCGCGCCACAGCCCAGCACCAGCCGGGTGACCATACCCGTGGGAGTAGGTGAGTGCGGGAAAACCTTACCGTCCCGAGGTGAAACTGCTACCGCGACTCCACGACCAACTGCGGCTCGGCGAGGCGCTCGCAGTTGCACTCCGGACACCGGCTCGGCGCCGACAGCGGATCGTCGAAGCCGGCGAAGCCACACTCTTTGCACTCCGGCGGCGCGACCAACAGCTGCTCGTCGTCGTTCGCGAGGCTCTTCGCGACGTGTCGGACGTGGTCGTAGACGACGCTCGTGGGCACGCCGACGCGCTTGGACAGCTCCCGCGGCGTCGCCGGCTCCCCCCGGAGCGCGTCGACGATCCGCTGGCGGGTGGTCGCTTCCTCCATGGGTACCGTTGGGGCGGCGCGAACAAACGCCTTTCCGCCCGCCGTGGGAGAATTGAAAAAGCGTTTACCGTCTCCACCCCGACCACGGTGCCATGAAGGCTATCGTTCTCGCGGGCGGCTACGCCACGCGTCTCTGGCCGATCACCCGCAACCGCCCGAAGATGTTCCTCCCCGTCGGCGAGGGGACCGTCATCGACGACGTGTTCGCCGATCTGGAGGCCGACGACCGCGTCGACGAGGTGTACGTCTCGACCAACGAGCGCTTCGCCGACGACTTCCACGACTACCTCGCCGACAGCGAGTTCGAGAAGCCCGTCGTCTCCGTCGAGGAGACCGTCGACGAGGACGAGAAGTTCGGCGTCGTCGGCGCCTTGGCCCAGTTGATCGACCGCGAGGGGATCGCCCACGACCTGGTCGTCGTCGCCGGCGACAACCTCATCTCGTTCGACCTCGCGGAGTTCGGCGACTTCTTCGAGGAGAAGGGGACGCCCTGTCTCGCCGCCTACGACGTTGGCTCGAAGGAGCGAGCCAGCTCCTACGGCCTCGTCGAACTGGAGGACGACCGCATCGTCGACTTCCAGGAGAAGCCCGACCAGCCCAAGAGCACGCTGGTCTCCATCGCCTGCTACGCGTTCCCGGCGGAGACGCTGCCGCAGTTCGATGAGTACCTCGCCGGCGAGAACAACCCCGACGAACCCGGCTGGTTCCTCCAGTGGCTCCAGTCCCGCGAAGCCGTCCACGCCTTTACCTTCGACGGCGCGTGGTTCGACATCGGCACGCCCGAGAGCTACCTCGACGCCGTCGAGTGGAAGCTCGACGGGGAGAACATGATCGCCGACGACGCGACCGTCGACGCCGAACTGGGCGAGAACGTCCACGTCATGTCCGGCGCGACCGTCGAGGGTGGCGAGATCGACCGGAGCGTCGTGTTCGACGACGCCACGGTCGTCGACTCCTCGCTGCGTGACTCGATCGTCGACACCGCGAGCTACGTCGAGGGGCTGGACCTCTCGGGGGCGCTCGTCGGCGCCCACTCCGAGATCGCGGACCGCGAGGAGTAACGGACTCGTTTTCCGTCCCGGAATCGGGAGACGGCGAATACGTTCGGGAGTAGGTTCAGGGGGTTGTTGCGTCGTGTTCCGAGTATGGCGACAGAGACAGAGAACGCCCCGTGGCCACAGCAGTTGCTGGACAGCATCTGGCTGCTCGCGCTCGCCGCCATCATCTACTGGATGTTGGCGTACGTCGTCTGGGGTGTCATCGACGTCCTGACGGTTCCGATGGGGTGATCGCCGATGGACTCCCCGATCACCCCCCCTGACGGCGACTGGTGGAGCGAGAAGATCAACCGCCGCGAGTCGATCTGGCTGGGGATCAGCGGCGTCTGGGCGCTGACCCTGTTCGGCTGGATGATCGGCTGGACCGAGTTCGGCGAACAGAACCAGACCGGGGAGACGTATCAGGTCTCCACCGAGGCGCTCCAGCAGAAAGTCCAGGCCTACAAACAGTCGGCGGGGACGCTGACCGTCGGGGGCGAGGAGCTACTCGTCCCCCCGGAGAACGACGTGTACGTGGGCGCGCTCCAGTGGGGCTGGGACGGGCTGCCGGCGGTGCTCAAGCCCGGCGAGACGTACCGGTTCCACCTCGGCTCCTACGACGTCCAGCACGGCTTCTCCGTGCGCAACGCGGACAACCTCAGCCAGCAGATCTCGCTGCAGGTGCTTCCGGGCTACGAGTGGGTGCTGGAGATGTCCTTCGACGACCCCGGCACCTACCACGTCGTCTGCAACGAGTTCTGCGGCGAGGGCCACCGCTCGATGCACGGGAAGTTCGTCGTGCAGGACTACGACGAGTCCGCCGTCACCGCCCCGGAGGAGAGCGGCGGCTCCGGCGGCTCCGGCGGCGACGCCGACTACGGCGGGTGGTTCACCGGCGACGCTGCGGGCAGCGCGACGGGGAACTACGACGGCACGACCGTCGACGAGACCGGCGCCGATCAGGTCACCGTCACCGTCGGTGCCGAGGGCAACGGCGGCCCGTACGCCTTCGATCCGCCGGCCGTCTCCGTCTCGCAGGGGACGACGGTCACCTTCGAGTGGGCGTCGAACAACCACAACCTACTGGTCGAGTCCCAGCCCGACGGCGCGGGCTGGGAAGGGCACGAACCCTTCGAAAACGAGGGGTTCAGCGTCGAGCACACGTTCGAGACGAGCGGCGTGTACAAGTACTACTGCGAGCCCCATCTCGGCGTCGGGATGAAGGGCGTCGTGGAGGTGGTGTAGATGTTCGGTTTCAGCACGTACGAGTACGACAGCGACGGCTTCCGTGAGTGTAACGTCACCGGGCTCACCATCCACAAGTCCGCCGAGGACATGGTGAAACTGTACGGCCTGACCGCGATCCTCGCCCTCGCGATCGGGGGCACCTTCGCGCTGGCCGTGGCGCTGACCCGCTGGGAGGCGATCGGCCTGCTCTCCGCGGGCGACTTCTACACGTACCTCAGCGTCCACGCCTGGAACCTGCTCATCTTCTGGATGGTGTTCATGGAGATCGCGATCCTCTACGTCGGCGGCCCGTTCGTTCTCGGGCGCCGGCTCTCGCTGCCCCGGGTCGCGAAGGTCGGCTGGGTCGTGATGGCCGCGGGCGCCGTGCTCGTCAACGCCGCCATCCTGCTCACCGAGTACCCCAACCAGGCGCCGCTGCTCACGTCCTACGTCCCGCTGCCCTCGAGTTGGCAGTTCTACCTCGGCGCGACCGTGTTCGTCCTCGGCGCCATCGTCGCCGCGGTGCCGTTCCTCGCGACGATCTGGAACCACCAGCAGGAGAACCCGAGCAAGACGCTCCCGCTGGTCACTTTCGGCGCGTTCATCACGAGCATCGTCGCGCTGGAGGCGCTGCTGGGTGGGCTGATCACCTACGTGCCGACGCTGCTGTGGCGCGTGGGCTACTTCGAGAGCCTCGACCCGGCGTTCTACCGGCAGATGTACTGGATCATCGGCCACGGGAGCCAGCAGATCAACCTGCTGGCGATGATCACCGTCTGGTACTTCCTGACCCACGTCGTCGGCGGCGCCGTCGTCGCGAGCCAGAAAGTCTCGCGGGCGGCGTTCGTGCTGTACCTGTTCTTCATCAACCTCGGCGCGGCCCACCACCTGATGTCCGACCCGGTGGTCTCGGCGGGCTGGCGGATGTGGAACACCTCCTACGCCGCCTACGGCGCGGTGCTGGCGAGCATGATCCACGCGTTCGCGATCCCGGCCGGCCTCGAAGTCGGCCGCCGGGCGAAGGGGAAAGCCGGCGGCCTGTTCGGCTGGCTCTGGAGCAGCCCTTGGGACGACCCCGGGTTCTCGGCGACGATCCTGAGCATCATCCTGTTCGGCTTCCTCGGCGGGATCACCGGCGTCATGATGGGCCAGATGCAGCTCAACATGACGTGGCACAACACGCTCGCGACGGTCGGCCACTTCCACGCCACCGTCGCGACCGGGACGACGCTCGCGTTCATGGGGCTGGGGTACTACGTCCTCAGGCTGGTGTTCGGCCGTGACTGGTCGCTCGGTCCCCTCGCGAAGATCCAGCCGTACCTCTACGGCGGCGCGATGGGGCTGACCGTCCTGATGATGATGTACACCGGCATCCTGTTCGGCGTCCCTCGACGCCACCCCTCGGTGATGGACATCCCCGGGACGGCGTTCAGCTTCTCGCCGGCCAAGCCGTTCTTCGTGGTGTTCGGCGTCGCCGCGATACTGGCCATCGTCGGCGGCGCGCTGTTCGTCGTCGTCGCGCTCGCCACGCTGCTGTTCGGGGAGCGATTCGAGGGCGGCCCCGTGGGTGACGTGCAGCGCGCCGCGGCCGACGGTGGCGAAGGGAAGGCCGCCCACGCTTACAGCATGCGCGGGACGTTCGTGCTCTGTCTCGTGTTCCTCGGTGCCTTCATCACGCTCTGGGCGCTGAACTGGTACCTGCTCTCGACGATCTGGCAGATCGGACCCTAACTCATGGACACAGAACTCCCCGCCCACCTCTGGTCGCTGGTCAAGCCCCGCATCGTGACGCTGCTCTGTGTCACCGGCGCGTTCTCGCTGCTCGCGGCCGGCGGCACGTCGGCGATCACGCTCGCGGGCTTCGTCGTCGCCGGCGCCTGCGTCGCCGCGAGCGCGGCGGCGTGGAACTGCTGGTACGACCGCAAGCTCGACCAACACATGGAGCGGACCGCCGACAGACCGCTCCCCAGCGGCCGCCTCGACCACCGCGTCGCCGCCGCGTTCGCGACGGCGCTCCTGCTCGTCGGGACGGCGCTGGGGCTCGCACTGCTCCCCCTGCGCTCGGTGGTGTACATGCTGCTCGGCTTCGCGTCGTACGTCGGCCTCTACACGGTGGCGCTCAAGCGACGCCACTGGCTCGGCGTGGTTCTGGGCGGCTCCGCCGGCTCCTTCCCCGTGCTCGCCGGCTGGAGCGCCGTCCGGCCGCTCACGGTCGAACCGGTGCTGATGGCGCTGGTCGTGTTCGCGTGGACGCCCGCCCACGCGTGGGCGCTGGCGTACGTCTACCGCGACGAGTTCGCGTCGGTGGATATTCCGACGCTCCCGGTCGTCGTCTCGACGGCCACGGTCCAGCGCGGGATCCAGTACGCGGTCTGGTCGACGGT
>NZ_JBHUDH010000029.1:0-2442 GCF_042678005.1 Halolamina salina
CCAGCCCCCGGCGACGCCAGCCCCGCGGCGACAGCCACGGCTACGGCGGGGCCGGCGACGACGCCCGCGGCCGGTCCCCACCCGACTCCGGCGGGGGCCGCGACGGCCCGTCCGGGCCACCACTCACTTCGCGCCGTCGCGGTCGGTTTTGCGCGGCACCGATTCGGCAGAATTTGACGGATAGAAGCGTCTAAGAGTTTATTTTACGGGGATTAAATAGACGGATTAAAGTACACCCGTCGCCTCCCTCGGAGTACGATGTCAGAAGCTGACTGCGTCACGTGCGGCGACAGCGTCACACTGCCCGGAGACGTCGAGATCGGCGAGATCGTCGACTGCGGGAGCTGTGGCACCGAACTCGAAGTCGTGGGCGTCGAGCCCGCCGAGCTGGACGAGGCGCCCGACCTCGCGGAGGACTGGGGGGAGTGATGGACGTCGGTCTGCTCTACTCCCGCATCCGCCCGGACGAGAAGCTCCTGCTGACGGAGCTGCGCGACCGCGGCCACGAGGTCCACAAGGTCGACGTGCGGAAAGCGACGTTCGGCCTCGACGCGCCGCCCGAACCGCTCGGGGAGTGCGACGTGGTGCTCGACCGCTGTCTGGCGACCTCGCGCTCGAAGTACGCGGGCCGGTTCGTGGACCACTACGACGTGCCGGTCGTCAACGGTCCCGAGACGGCGAAGATCTGTTCGGACAAGGTGGAGACGACGCTCGCGCTCTCGAAAGCCGGGATCCCGACGCCGGAGACCACCGTCGCGTTCACGAAGGAGTCGGCGCTGGACGCCATCGAGGAGTTCGGCTACCCCTGCGTGCTGAAGCCGGTCGTCGGGTCGTGGGGCAGACTGATGGCCAAGATCGAGTCGCGCTCGGCCGCCGAGGCCGTGCTCGAACACAAGGAGACGCTGGGCCACTACGAGCACAGCGTGTTCTACGTCCAGCAGTTCGTCGAGAAGCCCGGGCGTGACCTGCGCGTGCTGACCATCGACGGCGAGCCCGTGGCGGCGATGAGCCGCAGTTCGGACCACTGGCTCACCAACGCCGCGACGGGCGCCGAGACGGACTCGTTCGACCTCGATCCCGAGATCGAGAAGCTGGCTCGCGAGGCCAGCGCGGCCGTCGGCGGCGGCCTGCTCGGCGTCGACCTGATGGAACTGCAGTCCGGCGGCTACACTGTCCACGAGGTGAACCACACGGTGGAGTTCAAGGCGCTGAACGCCGCCGTCGACGTGGACGTGGCCGGCGAGATCGTCGACTGGCTGGAAGGGACGTTCGCGGCCCCGGACCCGACGGCCGCGGGGGTGGAGTCGTGACGCTCGCTGCGAGCGTCGTCGGCGCCTCCGGCTTCGCGGGCGGGGAGCTACTCCGCCTGCTCTCGGCACATCCGGAGTTCGAGGTCGTCCAGGCCACCTCTCGCGAGTACGAGAACCACACGGTGGGGTCGGTCCACCCGAACCTCCGCGAACTCGATCTGCGCTTCACCGACCCGACGGACCTCGACTCGGTGGACGCGCTGTTCACGGCGACGCCTCACGGCGTCTCGATGGAGAACGTCCAATCGTACCTCGCCGCCGCCGACACGCTGGTCGACCTCTCGGCGGACTTCCGCCTCGGCAGCGAGGCGGCGTACGACGAGTGGTACGACGGGCACAGTGCGCCGGCGTACCTCGATTCCGCCACGTACGCGCTACCCGAACTCGGCCGTGACGGACTCGAAGACGCGGATATCGTCGCCTCGGGCGGCTGTAACGCCACGGCGACGATGCTCGCACTCAAACCGCTCGTCGACGCGGGCCTGCTGACCCCTGAGGATCAGATCGTCGCCGACCTCAAGGTCGGCTCCTCGGAAGGCGGCGCCGGCGGCGGCGCGGCCTCCTCCCACCCGGAGCGCTCGGGCGTCGTCCGCCCGTACGCGCCCACGGGGCACCGCCACGAGGCCGAGATCGAGGAGCAGTTGGGGCTTTCCCTGTCGTTCACGGTCCACGCGGTGGACATGGTCCGCGGCGCGGCCGCGACCTGTCACACGTTCCCCACGGGCGGCGACGGCGGGATCGAGACGCCCGACCTCTGGGGTGCCTACCGCGACGCCTACGAGGACGAGCCGTTCGTCCGACTCGTCGCCGGCGGCAGTGGCGTGTACCGCTACCCCGAACCGAAGTCGGTCGCGGGCACCAATCTCGCGGAGGTCGGCTTCGCGGCCGACGGCGAGCGCGTCGTCGCGTTCGCGGCCATCGACAACGTGATGAAAGGCGCCGCGGGGCAGGCGGTTCACGCCGCCAACATCGCGTTCGGGCTCGAGGAGACGGCCGGACTCGACCAGCAGGGGCTTCACCCGGTGGGATCGCCATGAGCGAGTCCAACACCGCAGTCGGCCCGGAGCAGCCTCCGCTGGTGGTAAAGATCGGCGGCGCCCGCGCGGTCGACCCGGCGGGCGTGATCGAGGAC
>NZ_JBHUDH010000029.1:2487-4735 GCF_042678005.1 Halolamina salina
CCGTCGACGACACGCTCGAAGCGATGGGCGAGGAGCCGGAGTACGTCACCACGCCGTCGGGCGTCTCCGGACGTTTCACCGACGAGGGGACCTTGGAAGTGTTCGAGATGGTGCTGCCCGGCAAGCTCAACACCGAGCTCGTGACCGAGCTCCGCGCGGCGGGCGTGAACGCGGTCGGGCTCTCGGGCGTCGACGGCGGCCTCGTGACGGGCCCGCGCAAGTCGGCGGTCAGGATCGTCGAGGACGGGAAGAGGAAGATCCGTCGCGGCGACCACGCGGGCACGCCCGAGCAGGTCAACGTCGACCTGCTCCAGTCGCTGCTCGCGGACGGCTACGTCCCGACGGTCTCGCCGCCGATGCTGGCCGACGACGACACCACGGCCAACGCCGACGCCGACCGCGTGGCCGCGCTGCTCGCTGCCGAACTCGGCGCCGAACTGGTGCTGCTGACCGACGTGGCGGGCGTCTACGCGGACCCGAACGACCCCGACACGCTGATCGACGAGGCGTCGACGCCCGCGGAGTTCGCGGCCGTCGAGGACGCCGCGGCGGGGTTCATGAGCCGCAAGGTCCACGCCGCGAAGGAGGCGCTTTCCGGCGGCGCCGAGGGCGTCGTCGTCTCCGACGCGACGCTCCGCAAGCCCCTCCTCGCGGCGCTGGAGGGTCACGGGACGTGGATCGCGAAGGAGGCTGTCGTGGATGGCGACGACGCAGCGGCCACAGCCAACGGAGGTGAGTCCGCGTGACCGGCGAGGGGTTCGTCTTCTCCGAGAAGCCGATCACGATCGAGTCGGGGTCGGGCGTCACGCTCACCGCCGAGGACGGCACTGAGTACCTCGACTTCGGCGCGTCCTACGCCTGCACGCCGCTGGGGCACTCGCCGCCGGCGGTCGTCGACGCGATCAGCGAGCAGGCCGAGGATCTGCTGTACGTGCAGGGGTCCTACCCCGTCGCCGCCCGCACGGCGCTGCAGGAGCAGCTCGGCGAGGTCGCGCCGGGCGACCTCTCGAAGGTGTGGCTCTGTAACTCCGGGACGGAGGCCAACGAGGCCGCGCTGAAGTTCGCGCGTTCGGCGACCGGTCGCGAGAAGGTCGTCGCAGCCACCCGTGCGTTCCACGGGCGCACGCTCGGCGCGCTCTCGCTGACGTGGAAGGACGAGTACCGCGACCCGTTCGGGCCGCTCCCGGGCGGCGTGGAGTTCGTTCCCTACGGCGAAGAGGACGCGCTCGCCGACGCAGTCGACGAGGAGACCGCGGCCGTCTTCCTCGAACCGATTCAGGGCGAGGGCGGCGTCCACCCCGCGGGCGACGCGTACCTGCAGACCGCCCGTGAGGTGACCGCTGAGTCGGGCGCGGCGCTCGTGCTGGACGAGATCCAGACCGGCGTCGGCCGTACGGGGACGATGTGGGCCTGCCAGTCGGCGGGAATCGTCCCCGACGTGCTCACGGCCGCGAAGGGCGTCGCGTCGGGCCTCCCCCTCGGCGTGACGCTCTGTGCGGACTGGATCGCCGAGGACGCGGGGAACCACGGCTCGACGTTCGCGGGCAACCCAGTCGTCGCCGCGGCCGCGAGCGCGACGCTGACGCAGTTGCAGACCGACGACGTGCCCGCGAACGCCGCCGCAGTCGGCGAGTACCTTCGCGCGGAACTCCGTGCGGCGGTCGACGAGCACGACCTCCCCGTCCGTGAGGTGCGCGGTTCGGGACTCATGATCGGCATCGAAGTCAAGCGCGGCTCGATGCGCGTGCTCCGCGACCTCGCGATCGAACAGCAAGTGCTCGCGCTCCCGGCCGGCCGTTCCGTGGTGCGCCTGCTCCCGCCGCTGACGATTGACGAAGGGCACGCCGACAGCGTCGTCGACAGTCTGATCGAGGTGCTCGGCTGACGATGCCCGACCTCGAGGGCGGTATCCCGGACCCCACCGGCGCGCTCGACACGCCGGGCCGCGAACTGCTCGCGGCGCTCGTCTCGATCCCCTCGCCCTCGGGCGACGAGTCCGAGGCGGCGGCCCACCTCGCGGACTTTTTCACGGCCCACGGCCGCGAGGCGTGGATCGACGACGCCGGGAACGTCCGCGCGCCGGGCGACGATTCGGTGCTGCTGACCTCCCACGTCGATACGGTGCCCGGGGAGATTCCCGTTCGCGTCGAGGACGGGGACGACGAACTGGGTGTCGAGGGACCCGTGCTCTGGGGCCGCGGCAGCGTCGACGCGACCGGCCCGCTGGCGGGGATGGCCGTCGCGGCCG
>NZ_JBHUDH010000030.1:0-600 GCF_042678005.1 Halolamina salina
CGTCGATGAGTACGAGTCCGGGCTCATCGAGCAGGTCGAACAGTTCCTCGACATCGGACTCTCCAGGGGCAACCCGATCGGAATCGTAGTCACTAAAAAGCGCATACCCATCAGCGCCAGCGAGCTGGTAAGCCAATTCCCCCCACATGGTCTGCGTGCTGGGGGCAGACGGGTCGTCCTTGTTACACCTTGCGTCCATCGCACTAACGTGTCCGCCTTCGAAGACGGCCGTCTCCACCGAGAAATCATCTCGAATCTCGTCGAAATCGCTTGCGACCTCGTCGTCAATGATGAACTCCGAGAGATCGTCGATTGCTTCCGGGTTTCGGGAGAAGTGATACGCAGCGATTTGTGAGTGGGTCTTTCCGCCTCCAAAAACAGTATCGAGAGACAGAAATCCATCCTCTCCACTGTACTCGTCCTCGACTTTACCAACGTAGCGTTTTGCTAAGAGTGTGAGCAGATCCTGAAGCCCATCCGTCGCGTATGTCTTCGTGAAGAAGGTCTCAGGATCAGCGTAGATTTCAGGTGCGCTGTCTGGATTGAACACCACTCCGGATAGTTTCGCTGCGAACTGGTTCTCCGATAGCGTGCCCTCCA
>NZ_JBHUDH010000031.1:0-1891 GCF_042678005.1 Halolamina salina
GAAACCCGGCTCGGTCGCGATCGACGACGCCCCCGCCGAGCCGGCCCGCGAGGACGTGCGGGCGTGGGTCCGGACCGACCCCGAGAGCGGCGACGCGGTGTTCGTCGCCCTCTACGCGACCCACCACCGCGACGGCAACGGCTTCGCGAACATCTCCGTCCCGGTGCCCGGCGGCGGCGTCGACACCGTGTTGCGCCCGGAGCACCTCGGCGAGGGAGTCGACGGCGGCACCGGCATCCGCCTCACGACCGAGGGATCAGGCGATCCGGGGCTGTTCCTCCGGACGCCCGTCGGCCCGTTCGCAGTGCCGGGGGGCCAACGGTTCGAGGTGTGGCCCGCGGAGGACGGGGACGAGCCACGGCTCCGCGCGACCCACGAGATGTGGCTGCTCGGGCGGCCGTTCCTCACCGTCGAGTACGAGATCGAGCGCGCTTAGACCAGCGTCTCGGTCTCGTAGCCGCGGGCTTCGAGCGCGGCGAGCAGTTCGTCGACGTGGTCGTGGCCGTGGGTCTCCAGATCCAGCACCACCTCCGCGGCGTTCATCGCCACGTCGCGGGAGGTGCGGTCGTGCTGGATGCCGTAGATGTTGGCGTTGTGCTCGGCGATGATCTCCACCAGGCGTTCCAGCGAGCCGGGGTTGTCCTTGAGTTCGGTCCGGATCTTGACGTACCGACCCATCTGGACCAGCCCCCGGACGACGACGGTCGTGAGGTCGTTGAGGTCGATGTTGCCGCCACAGAGCGCCGGGACAATCGTCTCGTCCTCCTCGTACGCGAACGCCTCGCTCAACACCGCCGCCAGCGCCACCGCGCCGGCGCCCTCGACCAGCGTCTTCGAGCGTTCGAGCAGGTACGTCAGCGCCAGCGCGATCTCGTTGTCCGAGACGGTCACCACCTCGTCGACGCGCTCCCGGATGATCTCCCACGGCCGCTCGCCGACCGAGCGGGTGGCGATCCCGTCGGCGATCGTGTCGACGGCGTCGAGTTCGTGGCGCTCGCCTTTCTCCAGCGATCGGGCGACGCTGGAGGCGCCCTCCGCCTGCACGCCGATCACGCGCACGTCGTCGAGCGTGGCCTTCAGCGCCGTCACGACCCCGGAGATGAGTCCGCCGCCGCCGATCGGGACGACCACGGTGTCGGCGTCGGGACACTGCTCGGCGATCTCGAGACCGAGCGTCCCCTGGCCGGCCATCACGTACTCGTCGTCGAACGCGTGGACGTACGTCCGGTCCTCGAGTTCCTCGATCTCGTGGGCGCGGGCCTGTGCGTCGTTGTAGTCGGCGCCGAAGAGGATCACCTCGCCGCCGTAGCTCTCGGTGGCGTCGACTTTCGCGATCGGCGCGTGCTCGGGCATCACGATCTTGGCGTCGACGCCCGCCCGGGTCGCCGCGAGCGCGACGCCCTGTGCGTGGTTGCCGGCGCTGGCGGTGATCACCCCGGCCGCCTTCTCCGCCTCCGAGAGGGTCGCGATCCGGTTGGCCGCGCCGCGGATCTTGAACGAGCCGGTGCGCTGGAAGTTCTCGAGTTTCAGCCGCACGTCCGCGCCGGTCATCCGGGAGAAGCTGTGGGAGTACTCCAACGGCGTCGTCCGTGCGACCTCGTCGACGCGGTCGCGTGCCGCCTCGATATCGGCGAGCGAGAGCATACCCTCGACGGTCCCACGGCTGGCGCTAAGGCGTTTCGATGCGAAGGGGAAAGGGGGAAACGCACGCGTCACCTGCGTGCACTCACTCCTTGGGTAGCCCCCGGCATAAGGCTACCCCGACCGCGGTGAAAGTGAAAACGCCCGTCGTACGTCGGCCAGCCGACGGCTGCCGTCACTGGGGGCGGACGCGAACGTCGTGTCGGCGGACGTACTCGCGGACGCGGTCGGCGAACGCGTCGCGGTCGTC
>NZ_JBHUDH010000031.1:2014-4742 GCF_042678005.1 Halolamina salina
GCCCTCGTAGGCGTCGAGAGCGTCGATATCGTCGGTCCGGAGCAGCCGCCCGCCCGTCTCGCCGCCGGGGGCGAGCGTGGGGTACTCGCCCTGCACGGGGTGAAGCCCCGACAGCACCGCCGAGCCGAGGAAGGCGTAGGCGTCGACGACCGACGCGACCCGCTCGGGCTCGGTCAGGGTGCCGTAGACGAACACGTCCATACCGACCGTTCGGCGCGCTCGCTTAAGAAGGAGGGGCCGAAACGAAGCGATAGAGCCGGAGTCGGCGCGAAGCGCGAGCGCCTCCGTGCGCGAGCGAGCGCGAGGGACGAGCGACTGAGCGAAGCGAAGGAGGGAGTCGGCTGGGGAGGTTCGTGGGCTGTACGGGTGGGACTGGAAGGGGCTGTCGTCTGGACGAACCCCGACGAAGCAAGGACCGCAACGTAGTGAGGACCGCAGCGAGTCGCGGGAGTCCAGACGACAGGGGCTTTCACAGTGTTGCTGATGCGGTTCTTGACCAGATCCCCGACGGAATAGCCGACGAAGCCGAGTCCCGAACACAATCGCTTTCCCCACACCACGACCACCAACGACCATGCGCGTCAGCGAGGGCGACGTCGACGTCGAGGCGCCCGACCCGCGGGACGGCAGCAGCGAGGGCGCCGGCGAGGACGTGTTCTTCAACCCCGAGATGGAGCTGAACCGCGACCTCACCGTCGCGGTCCTGCGAGCCTACGCCGAGCGAACAGAGGCCGGCGCAGCGAACGTCGAGCAGTCCGAGAGCGAAGACGACGAACGCACGCTCTCCTACCTCGACGCGATGACCGCCACCGGCGTCCGCGCCGCCCGCGCGGCCGAAGCCGGCTACGACGTGACCGCCGCCGACGTGGACCCCGACGCCGTCGAACTGGCCCGCGAGAACCTCGCGCTGAACGACCTCCCCGGCGAGGCGGTTCAGTCCGACGCTAACGTGCTCATGCACTCCGAGCGGTTCGACGTGGTGGACCTCGACCCCTTCGGGACGCCGATGCCGTTCGCCGACGCAGCCGTCGCCGGCACGCGGAAGCTGCTCTGCGTGACCGCGACCGACACCGCGCCGCTGTGTGGCGCCCACTTCGACTCCGGGGTGCGGAAGTACGACACCGTCCCGCGGAACACCGACTTCCACCGCGAGATGGGGCTGCGCGTGCTGATCGGCGCGCTGGCCCGCGTCGCTGCCCGCCGGGACGTCGCGGTCGAGCCGATCGTCTCCCACGCGACCCGCCACTACGCCCGGACGTACCTCGATCTCACCCACAAGGCCACTGCTGCCGACAAGGCCCTCCAGTGGCTCGGCTTCGTCTACCACTGCGAGGACTGTCTCTACCGCGAACACGAGTTCGGCCGGATCGCCCACCCGCCCGAGGACTGCCCGAACTGCGGCTCCGCGCGCTGCTCGGCCGCCGGGCCGATCTGGCTTGGCCCCATCGCCGACAGCGAGTTCGTCGACTCGGTCGCCGAGGAGGTGACGCCGAACATGGGCGAGTGGAAGCGCGTGAGCCGGCTGCTCGATACGCTCGGCGAAGAACTCGACACGCCGACCCACTACGACCAGCACCGCCTCTGCAAGCAGTGGGGCGCGCCGGCGAACAAGCTGGAGACGTTCCTCGACGACCTCCGCGACGCCGGCTACGAGGCCAGTCCGGCCCACTACGGCGGGACCTGCTTCAAGACCGACGCCGACGTCGAACAGATTCGCGAGGCCGCGAAGCCAGCCCCGGCGAGCGACCGGGAGTGAGGACGGTCACGACCACGGAGCCCATGCCGGGGCTGTGGGAACCCTCGGTCGACGACTGAGAATCAGGGGTTCCGTGGGTTCGCCGTCTCGTGGATGCCCAGCACCACCGCCGGCACCACGACCATGAACACGTGCTCCTCCAGCGGGATGCCCAGCAGTTCGATCCCGGTCCGCATCGGGATCGCGAACACGCCGACCTCCAGCGTGTACCAGTCCCAGACGTAGGCGATCGGGTACAGCGCCGGAATCGTCCGGGCGGCGCGGCGGAGCGCACCCTCGCCGGCGTGGACCAGCAACGCCAACGCGAGCGCGCCGAAGACGACCTCCGTCGCGAGGTACGTGTACGGCCCCATCGCGGTGATGTCCGGCAATGGGACCCCCGCCAGCGGCTCGAAGAACACCGCGACCAGCAGCGCCGCGAGAAAGAGGTACGCGCCGCGGACCAGCAGCATCGTCGCAGTTTCGGGATCGCGGCGGACCGCCACGGCGGCGACGGCGCCGAAAAGTACGCTCGCCGCGGGCGCGCTCGGCGGAAGGACGCCGGTGATCGAGAGGGGGACGACCGCGAACAACCCCGCGGCGAGCAGCGCGACCGCCAGCGAGCGCGAGCGGGCGGGACCGAGCGCGACCGCGACCGTCCGCTTCTCGATCGAGCGGTCGTACTCGTAGTCCTGCGCGTCGTCGATGATCTTCACGCCCGCGAGTACGATCACGAGCACCGCCGCCAGCGCGAGGGGCCGGGACGCGAGCGCGCCCGTCTGGGCCGCGTAGCCCGTGAGCAGACAGAGGCCGATGCCGACTGGGTAGCCCAGCGTCGTCGTCACGGGGTTGGTGTCGAACTGCGGCGCGTGGAGGTAGCCGATCGCCCACATCGGCGCCGCGAACGCGACGGCGACGGGGCGGGCGAGCAGCGCCAGCCCGCCGAGACAGCCGAGGAAGCCGACCGTCGCGCCGACGAGTCCGAGCCGACAG
>NZ_JBHUDH010000031.1:4821-6775 GCF_042678005.1 Halolamina salina
CGCCCGAAAGCGCCGCGCCGAACAGCGCCGTCGCCACCGGCGGGAGCATGAACACCGGGTGGACCTGCGAGGCGTACGCGCCGAGGAGGGCGGCGGGACCGCTCCCGTGCCGAGCAATGCCCATGTGGTGTGTTGGGTTGGACCACGCATAAGTGAAACGACGGGTCGGGCGTCGAAGGTGGCGCTCCCCCGGGGTTCTTGTAGCGCGCTCCTGTACGACGGAGTAGTGCAATCTCGCCTCCGTAGCGCGTACGAGACGGCCAAACGCGTCGGCGTGGTCGCCAAGGAACAGGAGCTCACGTTCCTGGCGGCGGCAGTGGCGTACTACGCGTTCGTCTCGCTGATCCCCGCGGCGGTGCTGGTGCTGATCGTCGCCAGCACGTTCGGCGGCGAGCAGTTCGCCACGGTGCTGTTGGAGTCGACCAGCCAGTTCCTCACCGAAAGCGGGCAGGACGTGCTCACCACCGCGCTCACCGCCGGCGACGGCCGGGGGAGCGCGACCGTGCTGGGGCTGGCGTTCCTCCTCTGGGGGACGCTGAAGGTGTTCCGCGCGCTCGACACCGCCTTCGCCAACGTGTACGGCACCGAGCAGCAGGACACGCTGCTCGATCAGGTGATCGACTCGTTCGTGGTGGTGCTCGGCATCGGGCTCTCGATGGCGCTGATGTTCGCGCTGGCCGGCGCGTTCGCGGCGTTCAACCTCGGCGTCGTCGTCGAAGCGCTGGGGGTGCTCACGCTGCCGATCCTGCTGACGGCGGTGTTCCTCCCGATCTACTACCGGTTCCCGGACACGTCGGTCACGGTCCGGGAGGTGCTGCCCGGCGCGGTCGTCGCCGCCGTGGCGTGGACCGCGATGCAGGCGGGGTTCCAACTGTACGCCAGCGTCGCCAGCACCTCCGCCTACGGCATCGTCGGCGGGGTGATCCTGCTCGTGACGTGGCTCTACATGGCCGGCGCGGTCGTGATCCTCGGCGCCGTGATCAACGTCGTGCTCGCCGAGGACCGCGAGGTGGGACCGGAGACCGGCGCTGGTACGCCGACGGCGGCCGACCGGCAGTTCCAAGGGCAACCGGAGCCAGCGTCGGGGTACATGGCAGAGCGCGAACCCCGCGGCGCGCCCGACGTCGCCGAACTCGCGGAGGAGGTCGACGAGCTCCGGTCCGAGCTCGACGGCTTCGAGGACGACGTCCAGCGGCGGACCGTCGACAAGCCCCAACTGGAGGAGGACCTCAAGGCGTACGTCCGAGCCCGGATGCGACAGGGGAAAGCGACGGGCTGGGGGCCGTACCTGATCCTGCTGTACGGCGTCGCACTGAGCCTCGGCGCGTTCTACTGGCTCTCGGACTGGGCCGCCGTCGCGGCGATGCTCGTCGCGTTCACCTCCACGCTCGGCCTCTACGTGCTCTTCGTCCTGTTCGGCGGCGTCATCGGCGCCGCGAGAACCGCCGGCGGGATCGCGGAACGCCTGCGATAGATGCACGGCTGGGGCGTCACGGAGGCGCTGGCCGGCCTCCCCGACTGGGTCGCGCTGCTGTTCGCGCTGCTGACCCAACTCGCCGACGCGTGGTTCGTCTTCGGCGGGCTCGCCCTCCTCTATCTGCTCGCCGACGAGCGCCTCGCGAGCGAGCCGCGACGGGCGGGCGCGACGCTGATCGCGCTCGCGATCTGTGCGCTGGCCGCCACGGTCGCGTTCAAAACCACCTTCGGCGTCCATCGGCCGGCAGGTGCGGGGACGGCGACACCGCCGGCGTGGCTGCCCGCGCTCTTCGACCCCGTATACGCGAACATCTCGACCGGCGACGGCTTCGGCTTCCCCAGCGGGCACGCCACCTCGAGCAGCGTCGTCTACGGCGGCCTCGCGCTCGCGCTGGACCGGCTCTGGACCCGCCGGAAGCGGCTCCTCGCCGCCGGCGGGATCGTCGCCGTCGTCGCGCTCTCCCGGCTCGTCATCGGC
>NZ_JBHUDH010000032.1:0-1200 GCF_042678005.1 Halolamina salina
ACGCCCCCGAGACGCTCGACGCGGAAACCGCCCTCCCCGAGACCGTCGACGCGCCGGAGTACGTCCTCTACGGCGGGAAGGGTGGCGTCGGGAAGACCACCTGCGCCGCGGCGACGGCGCTGGCCTCCGCCGCGGCCGGGACGAAGACGCTCGTGGTCTCGACCGACCCCGCGCACTCGCTGTCGGACACGCTCGACACCGACATCCCGGCCCACCCGAGTCGGCTCCGGGAGGACGTGCCGCTGTGGGGCGTCGAGATCGACCCCGACGCCGCGATGGAGGAGGGCTTCTTCGCCGCCCAACAGGAGGAAGGCCCTGTCGGCGACCTCGCGGGGATGCTCGGCGACGGCGCGGGGATGGAGTCGCTGCTCGGCGGCACGATGCCCGGCGCGGACGAGGCCGCGGCGATGCAGAAGCTGATCGAGCACATGGACGACCCGCGGTTCGACCGCGTCGTCGTCGACACGGCGCCGACGGGGCACACGCTGCGCCTGCTCCAGCTACCCGAGATGCTCGACACGATGGTCGGCCGGATGGTGAAGCTCCGCCAGCAGTTCTCCGGGATGATGGACGGCATCAAGGGCGTCTTCGGCGGCGACGACGACGAGGAGGCGGCGGGCAGGCAGGACCTCGACGAACTCAAGGAGCGCATCGAGCGCCTGCGAACGCTGCTTCGGGACCCCGATCGAACGGACTTCCGGGTGGTGATGGTGCCCGAGACGATGAGCGTCACCGAGTCCGAACGCCTCGTCGAGCGACTGGACGAGTTCGACATCCCGGTCAGCACGCTCGTCGTCAACCGCGTGATGGAGGACCCCGCCGACGTGGCGGATCTCGACGACGTCGACGACGACTGGATCGTCACGCCGAATCTCGAGGAGTGTGAGTTCTGCCAGCGGCGCTGGTCGGTGCAGCAGGACGCGCTCGGCCGGGCGAGCGACCTGTACCGCGGCCGGGACGTGAAGCGCGTGCCGCTGCTGGCCGACGACGTACGTGGGGAAGCTGCGTTGCGGGTCGTGGCGGCCTGTCTGGACTGATTCGTGGGTGGTGAGTGGGGTTTCTGGCTTGTCGATAACTGAGTCGTTGGCTGCTACCGCGACGGCGACAGCATCTGGATCGCTGGCAACTGGAACAGCGACGGCAACCGCAACAGCGTCTCGATGCTTGGCAACTTGTGACCGCAGTGCGCCGGACACGAGG
>NZ_JBHUDH010000032.1:1236-6485 GCF_042678005.1 Halolamina salina
CCCCCCCCCGTCCACCGCCACCGCACCGCGGTCGCTGTCGGCGCGAAGCGCGAGCGTCGACGGACGCGAACCGAGCGCGAGGGACGACCGACTGAGCGAAGCGAAGGAGGGAGTCGGCTGGGGAGGTTCGAGGGCTGTGCGGGGCGGTGCGGTTACAAGGTGCCAACGATCGAGCTGCTGTTGCTGTTCGCGGCTACTTCCAAGAGAGCCACGGCGAGAACGATCCACTACATCACACGCGCTACGAAAACCGAGAGAACTCCGCACCCAAACTCCGTTCAATCCATCCGCTTCCGCGCGAACCGCATCGCCAGATCCACCACGGAGTCCGGCAGGAACCGGCTCTTCACCAGCAGCTTCGCGACCGTCCCCACGGGCATCCGCGCGGGCGGGTCGGTGAGGTTCGCGGCGTCGACGATCGCCGTCGCGACTTCCTCGGGTTCGACCGCGCCGGGACCGTCGCCGCCGAGCACCTGCGTGTCCTCGAACGCCGACCAGAACCACTCGTAGGCGTCGGTGCGCTCGGCGGCGTCGCTCTCCTCGGTCGCGCGGTCGTTGAACTTCGTCCGGACCGGACCCGGCTCGATCAGCACCGCGTCGATGCCGTGGCCGTCGACCTCCCAGCGCAGCGAGTCGGTCATCGCCTCCAGCGCGAACTTCGATCCCGAGTAGGCGCCGCCGCCGGGCATCGACACCCGGCCGGCGACCGAGGAGAGGTTCACGATCGTCCCCTCCCCGGCCTCGCGCATGTGCGGGAGCACCGCCCGCGTGAGCCGGTGCGGGCCGTAGACGTTCACTTCGAACTGGTCCTCGACGGCCTCGACGGGCACCTCCTCGGTCGGGCCGAACTGGGCGTAGCCGGCGTTGTTGACCAGACAGTCGATCCGGTCCTCGTTCCGGAGCATCCGGTTCACGACGTTTCGCACGTCGCTGTCGTCGGTCACGTCGAGTTCGTCGGTGACGCAGTTCTCGTGGGCCTCAAGGTCGGCGATGTCGTCGGGGTCCCGCGCGGTCGCGTACACCGTCCACCCGTCGTCGAGGAACGCCTCGGCGGTGGCGCGGCCGATACCGGACGAACAGCCAGTGATCAGCACCGTCTCCGGTCGCATGAGTACGTGCTCGACCGGGCGAGGGTTAAGTGTGAGCAAACAGGGCCGAGAGCGCGAGCTACTCGGACGCCGCCTTCACGTCGTCGGCGTAGCGATCCGCCAGCCGGGTCGGCTCGGGGAGCTTGTACCCCGCACACAGCGCGTCCACCAGATCGACCGTCGTCGACGCCGAGACGCGGTGGCCCGGCGAGACGTAGAGGGGGTTGATCGACTGGGCGCGGTCCCACTGCCGGGACTGGTAGGCGTGGCCGATGGTGGTGCCCGCGGGCGCCTCGACGCTGTCGTCGGCCTCGATCGGCGTCGACCAGCCCGCAGGCCGATCGTCGACGGGTTCGGCGGGCGTCCCACAGAGGAGGCTCTTCGCGACGCCGATACTGGGCAGGTCGAGCGCGACGCCGACGTGGGTCGCGATGCCGGCCTGCCGGAAGTGGATCCGGCCGGAGCCGTCGAACACCGCCAGATCGGGATCGACCGACAGTTCCTCGAACGCCGCGAGGATCGGCCCGCCCTCGCGGAACGCGAGCAGGCCCGGGATGTAGGGGATCGACAGCGGCGTCACCGCGTGGGTGCGCTCGATCACGGCGCCGTCCTGGATCGCCACGATCGCCGAGACCGCGCGCTCGTCGAGGAACGCCTGATCGACGCCAACGATCACCGGCGCGTCGCTGGTCCCCAGTCGTTCGTTGCCGGTGCTGTCGGCCTCGACTGGCCCGTCCACACCGACAGTCGCCGGATCGAACGGCAGGTCGTCAGTGAAGGTGGCGGCGTCGGCGATCTCGCGCTGGAGATCCTCCATCTCCTCGCGGGAGAGCGCCGGGTCGGGACGGAACTCGGGGCGGTCGAGCGCCACGGCTCAGAACCGTCCCCCGCCGCGGCCGGGACCGCCCGGTCCCCCGCCGCCGAACTGGAGCTGTTGGGGTGGTTCGACCTGCCCCTGTACGTAGGTGCCGTAGAGGAGGCCGATCCCCAGCCCCGCGAGGTGAGCCCAGTGGGCGACGTTCCCGCCGCCCTGGAACGCGCCGAACCCCTGCAGCAGGCTGAAGCCGGCGAAGCCGATCGTGAGCAGCCAGATCGGCACCGGGATGAAGAAGTAGAGGTACACCGTCAGCCCGGGGTTCAGGATGGTGAGCACGCCCATGATCGCCAGCAGCGCGCCGCTGGCCCCGAGGACGCCCACCGAGACGGTCGGGCCGACCAGCGCCACCGTCGCGCCGATCTGGGCGAGGCCGGCGACCGCGCCCGAGACGAGGAACAGCCCGACGAAGCGCTTGGTGCCGATGCGGCGCTCGACCACCTGTCCGAAGAAGAAGATCCCGATGCTGTTGGCCGCGATGTGGACGATGCCGCCGTGGGCGAACACCGAGGTGAACCACGTCCAGACGTACTCGGGGTGGCTCGACCGCAGCACGAACAGCGCGTCCTCGATCCCCCGCATCTCGAACGCTCGGAGTCCGAGTTGGACGATCCACGTCACCCACATCAACAGCAGGAGCACGAACGTCGCGTTGTTCCGGACGTAGCTCCGCCAGAGCGATCGGGCGCGCTCACGGACGCCGAGTCGGCTCCCGCCAGTCGAGCCGGCGTCGCGCTCCTCGGCCTGATCGAAGACGCCGACGGGGTCGTCCCACTCCAGCCCGGGACAGTCGTGGTTCTCCGGGAGTCGATGCTCCGCACAGAACGAGCCGCCACACCGGCGACACTCGTAGGGCATGTTCTCTTGCTTCCCACACTCGTCACACGTCGCCATTGGGCCGAGGTTGGCGGGCGCGGCTAATAGGTCTGGGGCTCTCGGCGACGAGACAGACCGGAGAAGCGAGGCGGCGGACGGCGTTCGGTCGTCGGGTCGCACGGTCGCCGCCGTGGTCGGACCGTGCGACCCCGCGCCGTTACTGGTACTCGGTGACCGTCACCGTGTAGCTCCCCGAGCCGCTGTAGGAGTCCACGTCGATCTGGAGATCCGTGGAGTCGTCGGGGGCGTCGATCACGACCGTCTCCTGACTGTCGGCGGTGTAGGAGGCGTAGTCGTAGTCGCTGGGCGTCGCGTTCGCGGTGGTGCCCGTGTTGACGTAGAGGTCGAAGTCCGCGTCCGCGGGACCGTCGAGCTCGATCACGACCTGCGACGGGCTGCTGTAGCTCCAGCCGTAGCTGTAGTCGTCGTAGTCCCAGTAGCCCGAGAGGCTGCCGCTGACCGACGACGACGTGGAGTCGCCGCTGCCGCCGTCGTCGCCCCCGCCACCGCCGCCACCGCCGCCGCTACCGGGTTCGGTGGTGACCGCCGCCGCGGCGTCGACCTGTCCGCTCCCCTGCTCGTCGCTGGAGAGGCCGATGTCGGCGGCCGTGTTCTTGAGGTGGCTCCGGAGGTCGCTGTTCGAGAGCGAGCTCCACTGGGCGAGGGTGAGGCCGGCGACGCCGGAGACGACCGGCGTCGCCATCGAGGTGCCCGAGAGCTGCTCGTACCCCCCGCGGGTCTGCGTCGTCGTCGAGAGCACGTCGACGCCCGGCGCGGCGAGTTCGACCGAGCTGCCGTACTGGGAGAACGACGCGAGGTTCTCGCTGTCGTCGACCGCCGAGACCGCGAGACATTCGGAGTACGCTGCGGGGTAGGAGACCGACGAAGAGCCGTCGTTGCCCGCCGCCGCGATCACGAGCGCGCCGTTGTTCGTCGCGTAGCTCACCGCGTTCTTCATCGTCTCCGTGTAGCCGCCACCGCCGAGGCTGAGGTTGATCACGTCGGCGCCCTGATCGGCGGCCCACTGGATCGCGTCGGCGATGTCGGCGGTGGAGCCGCTGCCGTTCTCGTCCAGCGCGCGGCCGTTGATCAGCGTGGAGTTCCCCTGCCCGGCGACGCCGGTGCCGTTGTCGACGACCGCCGCGGCGCAGCCGGAGACGTGGGTCGCGTGGTACTCGCTCTGCGCGTCGTCCGGCGCCGGGTCGCCGTCGCTGTCGACGAAGTCCTGGCCCGGGTCGCTGGCGTAGTTGCCCGCGAGGTCCGGGTGGTCGTACTGCGCGCCGGTATCGACGACGGCGATGGTCACGTCCGAACTCCCGAACGTCGTGTCCCACGCCGTCGGCGCGTTCACCTGCTGGGGCGCGTACTGGTCGCCGAACTGCGGGTCGTTCGGCGTCGCCAGCGCCTGATGCGTGGCGTTCTTCTCGGCGTACTTGATGTGGTCTTTCTTCGTGATCGCCTCGATGAAGTTCTCCCGGGCCTCGTCGGCGGCCGTGCTCGGGAACTTCACCGCGACGTAGTGCAGCGTCTCGTTGCTGTGGACGACCTCGGCGTTGCCCGGGACGTAGTTCGCGACGGTGCTCGTAATGTCGTCCGCCGTCGCGGAGACGCCGACGAGGATCTCCTCCTTCTTCGGGCCGGCGCCGCGGCCCGGCGTCGCGGTGCTCACGCCCGCGAAGGCCGCGGCGGCGCCCAGCGCGCCGATACCCTTCAGAACGCTCCGTCGACCGTGGCCGCTGTCACCGTCTGACATGGTGTGCCATCACAACCGCGGATCGGACGTATATTTCTGTCGAAATAGACTGAATATTTCTTGTTAGCTCGTAAATGATTCTCTCTTTCGACGTTCTATCATCAATTCGAGAGCCGATCGGCGAGTCCCGGAAGCGATATGCCGGGGCGGACGCAGGCAGGTGTATGGACTGGGTGCGGCGGCTGTTCGGCGAGCGGCGCGAGGGGGTCGCGCTGTTCGTCGACGGGCCGAACGTGTTACGCGACGAGTTCGACGTGGATCTGGACGACGTGCGTGCGGCCGCGGCCGCCTCGGGTCGGGTCGTGTCGGCGCGGCTCTACCTGAACGAGCAGGCGCCGGGCAGCCTGATCCGGGCGGCGGAGGCCCACGGGTTCGAGGTGATCACCACCAGCGGCGACGTCGACGTGAAACTCGCCGTCGACGGGGCCGAGTTCGTCCTCCGGAACGGCGTCCGGACGGTCGCGATCGCCTCGCGAGACACCGACTTCAAGCCCGCGCTGGAGCTGGCGGGGCGGGAGGGCGTGCGGACGCTGGCGATCGCGCCGGGGAGCTACGGCCGCTCGGACGCGCTGCGAAGTGCCGCCGACGAGAGCGTCACGCTGGAGGAGTAGGCTGATTCTCTGCCGATTGCCGTACTGGTGAGCGGTGGCGCGAAGCG
>NZ_JBHUDH010000032.1:6526-13606 GCF_042678005.1 Halolamina salina
CTGTGGGCTGTGCTGTCGGGTGGGACTGAAAGGGGCTGTCGGCTCGACGAACCCGGACGACGCAAGCACCGCAGGCGAGCAACGCGAGCCGAGGAGCGCAGCGAGTCCCGGGAGTCGAGCCGACAGGGGCTTTCGGGGTGTTGCTGATCCAGCTAGTAGATCACGAGAGAGTAAGACAACTCGAAGATATGTTGCCGAAGCGGAATCGCTCCGATACGCCTTTCTCAGTGCCCCACCCACCCCAAGCCGTGACCGAGAACGCAGAGCGCCGACTCGCCCGCCGGATCGCCGGCGAAGTGGTCATCTCCGACGATCCCGGCGCGACGCTGCGGAAGTGGCGCACCGACTTCGAGGTGTCCCAGACGGCGCTGGCCGAGGAACTCGGCGTCTCCTCGTCGGTCGTCTCGGACTACGAGAGCGGCCGCCGGGAGAGCCCGGGGATCGGCGTCGTCCGGCGGCTCGTGGAGGGGCTGCTCGCGATCGACGCCGCCCGCGGCGGCGCGCACATCCGCCAGTACGCGCGGGTGGTGACCGCGGGGTTCGAGAGCGACATCGTGCTCGACCTCCGGGAGTACACCCGCGCGGTGCCGATGGCCGAGTTCTACGAGGCCACCGGCGCGACCGAACTCGCCGACGGCGGCGCCGAGCACGTCAACGGCCACACCGTAATCGACAGCATCGAGGCGATCACCCGCCTCTCCAGCGAGGAGTTCTACCGGCTCTACGGCGAATCGACCGACCGCGCGCTCGTGTTCACCGAGGTGACGCGCGGCGAGTCGCCGCTGGTGGCGCTGCGCGTGCTCACGCCGACGCCGAACGCGGTCGTGCTCCACGGAATCGAGCCTGAGGACGTGTGGGACCACGCGCCAGCGCTCGCGAAGCGGGACGGCTTCTCGCTCGCGGCGTCGACGAAGGATCTCGACGAGATGCTGGCGGACCTGCGGGCGCTGCCCTGATCGACCCGCGAAAACGCGGGCTTAAACCGCTCGAACGGGAACCACGGGTATGAGCGATTCAGCCGAGCGCGTCCCCCTCACCTGCCCGTCCTGCTCGCCCCACGAGCGGACGGTCCACGAGGTGCTGTCGCCGGGCGGGCAGTCGACGGTTCGCTGTACGGAGTGTGGCCACGTCCACAAGGAGACGATCGAGACGCCCGAGGAGGTCACTGTCGACGTGGTGGTCTCACAGGACGGCGACTCGTACAAGACTACCCTCGACGCCGAGAGCGAGCAGGAGATCGAGACCGGCGACGAGTTCGTCGTCGAGACCGAGGCGGCGATCCAGCAGGTCGAGGTCACGAGCATCGAGGTCGGCCCCGAGCGCCGCACCGAACACGCCGAGATGGACGAGGTCGAGACCGTCTGGACCCGCGTCGTCGACAACGTCGGCGTCAACGTCACCATCCACCCCAAGGAGGGCGACGGGCGCAACGAGCAGTCCCGCAGCACCAAGGTGTTCCTCCCGGGTGACTTCGAGTTCGTCGTCGGCGAGAGCTACGAGTTCGGCGACGACGAGTTCACGGTCGACAGCCTCCAGCTCCGTGACGCCGTCGCCGACGACTACCGCCACAAGAAGCTCGACCACGAGGGCGACCTCGCGTTCGCGAAGGACATCAAGCGGGTGTTCGGCCGCGACGAGCGGACCAGCGCCTGGTCGGCCTGGTAGCGGAAGCGATTTCTCCGACCCGTTCGGTCGTTCGTCCCCATGAGCGACGACGCCACCGACGACCCGGCGGCACGCTTCGAGACGACCGCCGAGCAGTACGCCGTCTACCGCCCGGAGTACGACGATCTGGCGATCGACCCCCTGCGCGAGCGGTTCCTCGACGGCACCGGCCGGCTGCTCGACCTCGGCTGTGGCACCGGCCGCCTCGGCGTCGCGCTGGCCCCACACGTCGCGGAGGTCGTCGGCGTCGATCCCAACGACGCGATGATCGAGCACGCTCGCGAGCGCGCGACCATCGTGGGTGCTGAGAACACCGAGTGGCGCGTCGGCAGCGATGCCGACCTGCCCACAATGGCCGACGAACTCGACCCGCTCCGGCTGACCGTGATGGGTCGATCGTTCCACTGGATGGATCAGGACCGGACGCTCGACACGCTGTACGACATCACCGAAGACGGTGGCGGCGTGGCTCTCCTGAGCGACACCGAGTGGCTGGCCCGCGGCACCGCCGACTGGCAGGATGCGGTGTACGAGGCCGTCACCGAGTTCCTCGACGATCCGCCCGAACGCACGGGACCCGTGGAGTACGAGGAGTCGTGGGGCGACCTGCTCAACGAACACGGGTTCGACGACGTCGAGGAGCACGTCGTCGAGGTCGAGCGCGAGTGGGACGCCGACGGCGTGGTCGGCTACCTGCTCTCGCTCTCGTTCTGCTCGCCCGCCGTGCTCGGCGACGACCGCGAGGCGTTCGAGAGCGCGGTTTGCGAGCGACTGAGCGAGTTCGACGAACCGTACGAGGAGGCGGCGACCGTCGACGTGATCGCCGGCGAACGGTAGCGTCGAACGGCGCCACGGCTACTCCCGGCCGAGCACTTTCCGCACGCAGGAGGGACCGAACGGTCCCAACTCCCCGCTCTCGAACTGGACGAAGTGACCCGTCGAGATGCTCGCGCCGCAGCGCCGGCAGTCGTAGTCGCCCTCGCGTTCGACCACCTCGCTCTCGAACCGGACGAACGTGCCGCCCGTCCGGGTGTGCAGCCGGCCGTCCTCGCGTTCGATCAGCCCGCGCTTCTCGGCGTCGTCGAGGATCTCCCGAGTGAGCGCGGGGCTGGTGGTGATCGCTTCCAGCCGGTCAATCGTCTCCGCCAGCGAGAGCTCCTCGTCCTCCAAGTGAGCGAGCAGTTCGAGGCCCAACTCCCGTTTCTCCTCGCGGGTCGACACGGGCGGGCGTTCTCGCCGGGGGCGCTTGAGCGTTGTGTGGCGGCGCCGACCCGTATTCGGTATCTCGAAATGCGGTTTATCGCCCGGTCTCGACGGTCGATCGGCCCGGAGAGCGCTATTGGCGAGACCGAAACCAAAGGCAGCGAGAAGGACGTTACGCGAAGAACTCCGCCAAGCGCTCGGCGGCCTCCTCGACACGCGGGGTCACGAGCGCGAAGCGGAGCCAGTCGTCGTACGCCTCGCCGAACCCCTCGCCGGGCATCCCGGCGACGCCGGCCTCGTCGATGAGTCGCTCGACGTTCGCCATCGTGCCCGGGTAGCCGTCGAAGCGGGCCATCACGTAGAACGCGCCGTCGGGCCGGGTGTACTCCGCGCCGGCGGCGTCGAGCGCGTCGGTGAACGTGTCGACGCGCTCGCGGATCAGTTCGCGGGCCGCCTCGTAGTAGGCGGCGTCGGCGCCCTCCAACCCACGGAGGACGGCGTGCTGCCCCGGCCGCGTGGTCGCGACGTTGACCAGCATGTGGCGGGCCTTCGCGTTCTCGGCGAGCCACTCCGGGAAGATCGCGTAGCCGACGCGGAAGCCCGTGATCGCGAGCGACTTCGAGAAGCCGGAGGTGACGATGCGGTTCTCGGAGTCGATCGTCAGCGCGGACTCGAAGGTGCCCGAGAGGTCGAAGTGGTCGTACACCTCGTCGACGACCGCGAGCGCGTCGTGCTCCTCACAGAGTCGGACGACCTCCTCGACGTTCGCGTGGTCGTACACCGCGCCGGTGGGGTTGTTCGGCGTGTTGAGCACCACGAGCGCGGTGTCGTCGCTGATCGCCTCGCGGTAGGCGTCGACGTCGAGGCTGCCGTCGCGGTTGGCGGGGACGAACGTCGGGTCGCCGCCGAGCATCCGCGCCTTCCCGGGGTAGTAGGGGTACACCGGATCGGTCAGCAGCACCTCGTCGCCGAGGTCGCGTTCGAGCGCGGCGGCCATCCCGAGGTAGTTCGCCTCGCCGGTGCCGTTGGTGATCACGACCCGCTCGGGGTCGACGCCCCGGCGGTCGGCGATCTCGGCTTTGAGCTCGGCGGTCCCGTCGCTTGGCGGGTACTGGAAGCGGTCGGGCTCGAACTCGGCGTACTCCCGCAGCCCCTCCCGGAGCGCCTCGGGCGGCTCCCAGTCGGGGTTGCCGCTGACCATGTCGACCACGTCGTGCTCGGCCTCGCCGACGTAGCCCATCACCTGGAAGAACTTCGGCTCCTCGTACTCCATGGGGGGTGGTGCGGGTGGCGGGGGTATGCCGTTTTCGGAGCAGGTAGTCGGTTTTTGGCTGGGTGGGTTTTGGGTCGGTGGCGAGGATGCCGGACCGGAGGGAGACACTGAGAGGCGGACGTTACCGCGGGGTTCGGTGTCCTGACCGCGAACAGGACCGCGGAGTGAGCATGGGCACTTGTGACTACACCGCCCCGCACAGCCCACACACCTCCCCAGCCGACTCGCGCTGACTCGCCCACGGAGGGGCTCGCGCTTCGCGCCGACAGCGACTGCAGTGCGGTAGCGGTGGACGGCGCGGGCCGGCAGCGGTCGCCGGCCCGCGGGGAGGGGTGGGGCTCGGTGCTGCGCCGGACCTCGTGTCCGGCGCACTGCGGTCACAAGGAGCCAACGATCGAACTGCTGTTGTAGTCGCTGTCCTGATACTCGCAGACCAAACAGTCGTCACCTACCCGAGAAACGGCCACTGCGCCGAAGATCACGTCCCGCCCACAACCGCCTACTCCTCGATCGACTTCGTCAGCCCGTCGCGGAGGTCCCGGCCGAAGTAGTACCCCAACACCGACCCGATCGCCCCGCTGCCGGCGCCGATCGCGCCCAGCGCCAGCCCGTACTGCTGGAGCCAGTCGACGCCGATCGGGAGGAACACGCCGCTGAACACCTGCGTCACCGCCAGCACCGCCGCGACGGCCGCGCCAGCGACGGCGACTTCGAGGTACTGTCGGTGGGAGCGAACCGCACCGAGGAGGAACGTCGCCGCGAACACGCCGACGATCCGGCCGATCGTCCCCAAGAACGGGACGAACCCGCCGATCGCGCCGCCGACGGCGACGCCCGCGACGACGACCGCGAGCGCGAGCAGGAACCCGCGGATCGAGAAGACGCGACCGACGCGCCGCCGGACGCCGGCGATCCGACCGCCGTCGCTCGACGACTCCGCTTCGGCGGTCGTCTCGTCGTCGCGTTCGAGGGAGCGCTGCATGGGTCGACGTGAGGCGCCCGAGGCCATGGTTCTTGCGCCGCCTCGGCGCCGCGTCCGACCGGGAGCCGGCGGGCCGTCCACCGCCCGAAAAGGCAGTTTGAAGTCCGGCCGTCGGAAAGTTTCGCCCATGAACCCAGGGGACCGCGTCCGCGTCGATCACGACGGCGCGACCGACGAGGGCGTGCTGATGCCCACGACCGACGAGGAGCATCTCGTACTCAAACTCGACGGCGGCTACAACGTCGGCATCGCCCGGGAGGACGCCGACGTCGAGGTGGTCGAGTCCGACGTGTACGACATCGAGGAGAGCGAGGCCGGGGGCGGCGAGGCCTCCGAGATCGAGTTCGACGACGACCTGCCGACGGTCGCGCTCGTCTCGACCGGCGGCACCATCGCCTCCACCGTCGACTACCGCACCGGCGCCGTCACCGCACGCTTCGACGCCGAGGACGTGCTGCGGGCCGTCCCCGAACTCGCGGGGCGGGCGAACTACCGCGGCCGGGTCGTCGCCGACATCCTGAGCGAGAACATGGAGCCGAGCATCTGGCAGGATCTCGCCGACGCCGTGAAGGAGGAGATCGAGGCCGGTGCCGACGGCGTGGTCGTGATGCACGGCACCGACACGATGCAGTTCTCCGCGGCCGCGCTCTCCTACATGCTCGATACGCCGGTCCCGATCGTGTTCACGGGCAGCCAGCGCTCGGCGGACCGCCCCTCCTCGGACAACGTGATGAACGCGGTCTGTGCCGTCGAGGCGGCGACCGCCGACGCCGCCGAGGTGATGGTCTGCATGCACGCCACCCCCTCCGACGACGACTGCGCGCTCCACCGCGGCACGCGCGTCCGGAAGAACCACACCTCCCGGCGCGACGCCTTCGAGACTGTCGGCGGCGAGCCGATGGGAACCGTCGACTACGAGGCAGCGAAAGACGGTCAGGGCGACGCCGCGGGCGTCTCCTTCCACGACGACCACACCGAGCGCGGCGAGGACGAACTCGCGATCCACCCCGACCTCGCGACCGACGTGGAACTGGTGAAGCCGACGCCGGGGATGGACCCGGCCGCGTGGGACTACCTCGACGGGAAGGACGGCGTGATCGTCGAGGGCACCGGGCTGGGCCACGTCCACACCGACCTCATCCCGCGTCTCGAAGAGTTGGTCGAGGACGGCACCGTCGTCGCGATGACGTCCCAGTGTATCGAGGGGCGTGTCTGTGACCGCGTGTACGACACCGGGCGGGACCTGCTCGACGCCGGCGTCGTGGAGTCGGGCGACACGCTCCCCGGCACCGCGAAGGTGAAGCTGATGTGGGCGCTCGCGAACACCGAGAACCCCGCGGACGCGATGGGCCGGGATCTGGAAGGCGAACTCACCGAAGAGTCCCAGCCATGGACGTGACCGCCGGAAGCGAGTACGCCGACGACGACGAGATCGTGGTCCGGGAGGCCGTCCCCGGCGACTACCCCGCGGTCGCCGCGTTCACCGCGAACACCTGGGAGAGCGGCGACTACATCCCCGACGCGTTCCCGCGGTGGATGGAGTCCGACGACCCAGACACCCGGACGTTCGTCGCGGTCGATACGACCGACTCGCCGCCGGCACCCGAGGACGTTGATGCCGTCGATCCTGACGACGTGGCTGAACTGGCCGACGACCGCGCAGTGGGCATCTGTCAGGCGGTCGGCCTCAGCGAGCACGAGGGGTGGATGCAGGCGATGCGGGTCGACCCCGAGTACCGCGGCCGGGGGCTATCGCGGGCGCTGAACGACGCCGGCTTCCACTGGCTCCACGAGACGGGCCGGCGCGTGGCGCGGAACATGGTGTTCTCGTGGAACACCGGCGGCCTCGGCGCTTCGCGGTTCAACGGCTTCGACCCCGGCACCGAGTTCCGGTGGGTCCAGCCCGACCCGGACCCGGAAGCGACCGCACGGACCGACGCCGCCGAGGAGATCGACG
>NZ_JBHUDH010000033.1:0-2910 GCF_042678005.1 Halolamina salina
CCCCGAACCGGTCCGTGAGGTCGCCAGCCCGACGGCGGGCGCGTGGCTCTGGTTCGGCCGCGAGTCGCGGTTCGCGCTGGACGGGATCAGGCGCGAGGTGACGGCGACGATGCCGGGCCACCACCGGACCAAGGCCGGCACCGAGGCCGCCAGCGCGGGCGTCGACTTCGCGGAGGCGCTGTGCGGCGACGATCTCGGCGGGGAGTTCCCGTTCGCGGTCGTCGCCGACCAGTTCGGGCCGCACGAGGGGGATTACGTCCGGATCGACCACGGGAAGCCGGCGGGGCGGCGGATCGTCCTCGGCGAGGGCGAGGTGGTCGAGCGCGACGACGACGGCACGCTCGCAGTCGAGCGGGAGATGACCGGCGGCGGGACGTACGACGCGCTCGGCACCCGCCGGGAGTCCGGCGACACCGCGCTCACGAAGTTCCGCGAGGGGCGCTGGTGGTACCCGACCACCTACCGGAGCGCCGACGGCGAGCACAAGGGGACGTACGTCAACGTCTGCACTCCCGTCGAGTTGTTCCCCGACTCAGTGTGCTACGTCGACCTCCACGTCGACGTGATCAAACAGCCCGACGGCACGGTCGAGCGCGTCGACGACGACGAACTCGATGCGGCGGTCGAAGCGGGCGAGCTATCTGAGGAACTGGCGGAGAAGGCCCGGAGCGTCGCTTCGAGCATCGAGCGCGCGATCTGACTACGCCGAGGGCGTGTCCGTACAGGTCGTCGACCGGTGGACGATCCCCGCGGCGTCGACGGCGACCTCGAAGCTGGCTTCCTTGACGGCACCACAGGTGCCGGAACCGATGCTCCACATCGGCGACTCGGCGATGGGATCGGCGACCGCGGTGACGACGGTGCTGCCGTACGGCATCGGCTCGAACTCGATCCCCGTGCCCGAGCCGGCCGTCGAGCGGAACTGCCGGCGCTGGGCGTCGCCCAGCGGCGTGAACGTCACGGCCTGCTCCCACGCCTGCGTCGGCTCGTCGGCGACGGTCTCGGCGTCGGGGAACGTCTCCGTCTCGCTGTCGGCGTAGGTGAGTTCGACCCCGCCGAAGCCCGCAGCAATCGCGGCGGCGGTGAACACGAGCGCCCGATCGCTGTCGTTGCTGAAGCTCACCGTCACGCGCTGGGGTGCCGGCGTCTCGGTGGCGTTTCCGGGGGCGGTACAGCCCGCGGTCGGGACGGCGAGTGAGAGCCCCGCGGCGGCGAGGAACTGGCGTCTCTCCATATCTTCCCGTCGATTGGGCCGATAATCAAACCACCGCGAAGCGTGGGGGCCGCCGGCCGCTCAGAAGTGGTTGGGGTGTTCGGTGCCGTACTGGAGCTCGCCGCCCCGGCCGCCCTCGACGGTCGCGTCGCCCTGCTCGCCGGTCGAGGGGACCAGCACGTGGACCTCGTCGACCTCGTCGAACGCCACGATCATGTCGCGTTTGATGTTCTGTGCGGTGAGGTCGCTGATCCCACAGCCCGCACAGGACCCCCCGAGCTCGACGGTGACGGTGCCCGTCTCCGGGTCGGCCTCCCGGACGACGCTCCGCCCGCCGTGCATCTGGATGATGGGCATCTGCCCGGTCATCCAGTCCTCGACGCGCTGTTTCAGACTCTCCTCGCTCATTGCTTCCCCTTCGGGCCAGGGACACTGGTAGCTTGCGGTTTTCCTGCACGCCGACGGGCGAGAAAAAACTGTGTCACGATCGTTCCTGCCGCTCACTCCGGGTCCCGCCCGCGCAGCCACGCGAGCGTGCCGGCGCCGACGCCCGCGAGTGCCGCCAGCGCGCCGAGGCCCGGGGACTCGACGCGCGGGGCAGCATCGGTCGACGTTGGCGTCTCGGCGCTCGTCGGCGTCGCGGTCAGAGTCACGAGGTCGTCGTACCCCCACAGGGTCCGCCCGTCCGCGTCGGGGAAGACGTACAGCGCGGCGGGCGAGTCGAGCGTCGCCCGCGAGGCGGCGACGAACGTCGACCCGGGGACGGCGACGCGGGCGGTCCAGAACTCCGCGTGGGGGCGGTCCGCCCACCACGTCAGCTCCCGCGGCTCGGTCGGATCGCCCACGTCGTGGCGCTTCACGCCGCCGCGGTACCACGAACTGTAGAGGATCCCGTCCCGGAAGTCGAAGTTGTGGGCGGTCGTCCACGTCCCGTCCTGCGTGGGATCGGGGGTGGGTGGCGGATCGATCGTCGAGCGGTGGACCGGCTCCGAGGGGGTGGAGACGTCGTACATGTCGATCCCGCCCGGCCCGCCGTCGGGTCGGTCCTCGGTCGCCCACGCCTCGCGGCCGACCGCGAGCAGGTCGCCGGCCTCGTCGACCGCGGCGTAGTGTGAATTTCCGGGCAGCCCGTCGTAGCCGTCCGCGTCGGACTCGTACTCGTCGGCGACCGTCTCCGCACCGCGGCCGATGTGGGCGATCACCGTCGGCGCGGTCGGGTCGCTCACGTCCAGCAGCCACGTCCCGGCGTCCCAGTGGGCGAGGTAGGCGATCCCGTCCTGTACGAACACGTCGTGGAGCGTACGCGGGAGCGGCGGGACGTCGGTCCAGCGCTCGTCGTACTCGGTGAGCGACCAGCCGCCGATACGGCTCGGCTCGCCGGCTGCGTCGACGATCGTGAGCTCGCGGTCGGCCCCGTCGTTGGCGGTGAGGTACGCCCGCTCGCCCTCGAGGTAGGCGTTGTGGATCGGGTAGTCTGTGGGGTAGAACGCCCGCTCCCGGGGCGAGGCGGTGTCGGAGACGTCGACGAACAACGCGCCCGAGAGCTCGCTCGTCCCGGGGTTGGCGGGGCCGACGACCAGCAGCGTCTCCCCGGCGAGCTTCACGTCGTAGATTCCGTCGAGCGGCCCGTCCTCGCGGTCGGCCAGCGGGTCGCGGCGCTCGGCGAGCACGCGCGGCTCGTCGGGGTCGGAGACGTC
>NZ_JBHUDH010000033.1:3012-9884 GCF_042678005.1 Halolamina salina
GGGTGACCCGCGACCCGGCCGGAGAGGAGGGCGGCGCCGCCGAGCAGCGACAGCGCCTCGCGCCTGCGCATAGCTTCGGGGAGGCGACGTGTCCCCATAAGGAGCGGGGTCGGGTGAGGGGCGGGCGAAACCCGCTTGGGGGTCGCGACGAACGGTGGGCCATGGAGGACGCTGATCTCGACGGGCGGGTCGCGCTGGTGACCGGGAGCGCCACGGGGCTGGGTCGCGGGCTGGCGCTCGCGCTGGCCGACGTCGGCGCCGACGTAGCGGTCCACTACTACAAAAGCGACGACGAGGCGGCGACGACGGCAGCCGACGCGCGGGCGTTCGGCGCCGACGCGACGGCCGTGCAGGGCGACGTGACCGATCCCGAGAGCGTCGACGCGCTGTTCGACCAGGTGGAGGCCGAACTGGGGACCGTCGACGTACTCGTGAACAACGTCGGCGACTTCGCGCCGAAACACTGGGAAGAGATCGACCTCGACACGTGGAACCGCGTGCTGGAGACGAACCTGAACGGGACGATGCTCTGCTCGCGCCGGGCGCTGCCGGCGATGCGCGAGCGGGAGTGGGGCCGGATCGTCAACGTCGGCTACGCGAGCAGCGAGAAGGCGCTCGTCGGCGCGACGAACTTCCCGTACTTCGTCGCGAAGACGGGCGTGCTGATGTTCACCAGAATGCTCGCGGCCGACACGCAGGAGGACGGGATCACCGTCAACGCGGTGTCCCCCTACGTGGTCGAGACCAGCGACGCGTTCCCCGACGAGGCCCCGCGGGGGCGCTGGGCGACCGTCGAGGACGTGGCGAACGCGGCGCTCTTTTTCTGTCGGTCCGACAGCGACTACGTTTCGGGTGAGAACGTGGAGATCGACGGCGGCTGGCTGCCGGAATCGATCTAGTAGTCCGGCGCGTCGTCCTCGACTTCGCGCTTCAGCGAGTCGCGGCGGGACTTGGCGTCACGCCCCGTGGCTTCGAGCAGGAACTCGTTTTTCGTGTCGACGGCGTCGCCGGCGGCCTCGAGCTCGTCGGGACCGAGCTCGGTGGGGTCGCGCTCCTCGAACTCCACGCCGAGCCAGTCCTTCTTGCCCGAGTACTTCACCGCGCCGGCGACGACGCGCTCGAATACGGGGTTGTCCGGATCTTCGACGACGTAGAGGTCGCTCCCCTTGTACTCCTCGGTGCCGGTGATCTCGCCGAAGTACTCCTCGACGGTCGCCTCCATGTCCGGGATGCGCTCCTCGAGCGTCTCGCCGCGGCGCATCTTGTACTCCTTCATGCCCGCCCGTTTGCGAGCGGTCGGTTTACGAGTTGTGGGTCGCTACTCCGCCTTCTGCTGTTCAGATATATACCCGATGTGACACTCGGGGCAGATGTCGCCGGCCCGCATCGAGGAGGTGCCGACGTCGCGGGTCAGCCCGCACTCGGGACAGAAGTACTCGAGTTCGGCGTCCCGGCTCGACCGCTCGAGGTCGACGTTCGCGGTCGGCGCCGTCGACCGCTCGCTGGACTCGCCCTCGTCGGTTCGGTGGCCGTTCGCGCGGTCGGCCTCGGGGTCGCTCGACTGCTCCTCGGTCGGGACGAAGTCGCCGAAGTCCACGTCCGCGGGCTCGCCCTCCGGCGGCGTCGCGTCGTGGCCCTCATCCTCGCCGGGACCCTCCGGCCACGGCATGTGCCCCTCGTCGGTCTCCTCGCGCTCGGTCGGGGCCGGCTCGGACTGGCTCTCGCTGGGCTCGCTCCCGCTTGGCTCGGGGTCTGCGTCCACGATCTCGGCGTCCTCGGACTCGACCGCCGAGGGCGTCGAGGACCCCTGGGGTTCGTCCTCCGGCGTCGACGGCTCCGATTCCGGTTCGGCGGGCGAGGACTCCGAGGGCGAGCTACTGGCGTCGATAATCTCGGCGTCGTTCTCGTCCGGCTCCTCGGGCGTCGAGGCGTCGCCGACGCTCAGCTCGTCGCCGGGGACCTCCTCGGGGCTGGCCTCCTCCTCCCACTGGTGGCGACCCTCCTCGGGCGGGGACGCCGCGTCGTCGTCGAGGATCACGCCGTCGTCCTCCGCCGGATCGGGGGCGTCGGACTCCTCGGCCGCCGCCGAGCGCTGGCCGGGGTGGACCGGGGCATCGTCCGACTCGTCTTCCGGTTCGTCGCCGGCGGCCTCCTCGGCCGTCGGCTCGGACGCCGAATCCGGCTCCTCGGGCGACTGTTCCAGCATGTCGTCGTCCTTCTCGGCCTGTTCGATGATGTCGGCGACGCCGCGCTCGATCGGGTCCTCGTCGGGTTCGACCGTGGCCGACTCCTCGCCGGACTGTTCCGGCTCCGTCTCGGCCGTCGCGGGTTCGGTCTGCCCGGTCGTGAGGTCGTCGTCACCCCACTCCTCCTCAGCGTCGGTTCCGATCCCGACTTTCGGGGCCGAATCCTCCTGTGGCTGCTCGCCGGCAGCCGACTCCCGGAGCTGATCGATCGACGTGATCTCCTTGTTCTCGCTGACTACCTGCTTCTCCCCGCAGCGTTCGCAGGTCTTGACCTCCCGGACGGTAACGACGACCTCGTTACCCTCCTCGTTGCGTTCACGCTCGGTCTCCGGCTCGCCGAAGTCGTGTCCGAGCAGACACCTGAGTCCCATTACCCGTGTTAGACGGGCGGAAGGCTAAAAATACCCCGCCACCCGCCGTGGCGTCCCCGCCACTCGTCGGTCGCGAGCCGTCCGTCCTCGCGTCGCCGGTAGAGGTAAGCCGCTTGCACTCCCACGGGCGGGTATGGCCGTCAGTCCGGAGCATCGCGACAGGGACGAAGTGGAGTTCGAGGTGCTCGCGGCGCTGGCTGACCGCGCCGAGGAGGGGATGAGCGTGCTCGAACTGCGCGCGGCGGTCGACGCCGACATCGACCGGCTCGAACCCGCGCTCGGCGATCTCAAGGACGCGGGACTGATCGAGGTCGAGAGCAACGGGGACGGGGTGGTTCTCTACCCGGCGGATGGCGTCGTCGCCGATCCTGAGGATCTCGACGACGAGGGGCCGAGCGTGCTGGAGATCATCCGGGACCGGTTCGGGTTCTGAGCCGCGGAACCGGCGGAGTTTTTCCCGCGGGCACCGAACCCGGGGTAATGACGCTAGTCGGCGGGAGCCACGCCGATCACGGCGCGACGTTCGGCGAGCGCGGCGGCCGCGAGGTGGTCGAGGAGTACGGACGGCCCGAGCGGACGGTCCGGGCGGTCCGCAACGGCGTCGGCGCCATCGAGATGGGGTACGGCGTCGTCGTCGTGACCGGCGACGACCGCCGCGCGGTCGTCGGGGAGGCAGTCACCAACGAGCTACCCGGCGCCGACGGCGAGGGGTGCTACGCGCTGGTACTCGACGACGGAACGATCGAGACCGAACTATTCGTCTACGACGCTGGGGAGCGTCTACTGCTGTTCACGCCGCCAGGGCGTGCCGATCCGCTGGCCCATCGCCTCGCCGCCGCTGACCGTGACGCGACCGTGCGCGAAGCGACGAGCGAGTTCGGCGTGTTCGGCGTCCACGGCCCGATGGCGACCGAGAAGATCGCGTCGGTGCTGCACAACGCCGGCGCGCCGACGGGAGCGTACTCGTTCGTCCGGGGGTCGATGGGCGACGCCGGCGTCTCCGTCGTCGCCGGCGACGCGCCGGGCGGCGAGGAGAGCTACGAGGTGATCTGTGCGGCCGACGACGCCGAGGAGGTGTGGATGACGCTGCTCTCGCGGGGCAACGGCGCCGCACCGTTCGGCTACCGGACGTACGAGACGCTCACCCTCGAAGCGGGGACGCCGCTGTTCGAGCCGGACATCCGGGGCGAGTCCCCCGAATCGATCGGATTAGCTGGCGTCGCCGGTGTCGAGGAAACCACCAACGAACCGAGCCACCGGCTCGTCGGCCTCCGGATCGACGTTACGGACGACGACCCGACGCCAGAGAGCGGGGCCGCCGTGCTCGGTCCGGACGGCCCGATCGGTCGCGTGACGCGGGCGCGGTGGAGCCCGTCGCTGTCGGCGTCGATCGCGTTCGCGCAGGTCGAACGGGGCGCGTCAGTCCGTGCTGTCCGGACCGATCGTGGGGAGATCCAAGCGACACGGTCGTCGCTCCCGTTCGTCGAGGGCGGTGAACAGTCCGGGCGGCTCCCGTCGTACTGAGCGGTACGCAGTCGGGCAGTCAGGGGAGGTAGCTCCGCAGGTGGTCCCGGGAGAACAGCGTGGTCGGGCGATCCATGTGGACCCCGATCTCCCCCGACGTGAGTCGGAGGCCGAGTCGCTGGATCGGCTCCGGGAGCGAGTACGCACGGCGCAGCCAGTGGCCGAGCCGGATCTCCGTCGCGAGCTCGTCGCGCCACGCCGCCTCGTACGCCGACAGCGTGGCAGGATCGTCGGGGTCGATCGCCCGGACCGCGTGGTCTGCCGAGCGCATCCCGTAGAGGATACCGCCGCCGGTGAACGGCTTCGTCTGTGCGGCCGCGTCGCCGACCAGAAACACGCGGTGGGAGGTAACGGAATCCGGCGGGCCGATCGGGATCGCACCCGAGCAGAAGCGGTCGATCTCGGCGCCGTAGGCGTCGACGAGGCGGTCGAACCGGGCGCGGGCGTCGCTCTCGGCGTCCGGCCGGACCGCGAGCCCGTACTCGACGCCGGCCTCGCCCCGCGGGATGCGCCACGCGAAGAAGCTCGGGACCGTGAGGTGGACGTCGACGAAGTCGCCGTGGTCCGGCTCGGGGTCGAATCCCAGCACGCCGTGGAGTGTCTCGTCGGGTTCGGGGAGGTCGACCGCGCGCCTGGTCCGAGAGACGGGGCCGTCACAGCCGGCGACTATCCGCGCCTCGACCGCGAACGTGTCGCCGTCGTCCGGCGAAACTGTGAGTTCGACGCGGTCGGACCGCTCGTCGACGCCCGTGACGGTGTGGCCGTCGTGGATCTCGGCGCCGGCGTCGCTGGCCGCGTCAGCGAGGGTTCGGTCCAACTCCTCGCGGTCGATCACGTTCGAGACGGGCTCGTCCTTGTAGAAGGGGTAGGCGTCGCTCTCGGGGCCGCCGACGTGGAAGTCGGCGCCGTACACCTCGTTCTGGAGCAGTTCCTCGCGGGCGCCCTCCGGCGTGTACTCCCAGATGTCCCTCGAGACGTGTCCCGAACAGGCAAGCGGCGTGCCGATCTCCCCCTGCTCGAAGGCGACCACGTCGTAGCCCGCCTCGGCCGCGCGGCGGGCGACGCGCGCGCCGGCGGGCCCGACGCCGACGACGGCGAAGTCGTACATACCCCTGACTATCCGGGCTCCGGACATATGCCTCGCGGTTGGGGCTGACAGCCGACGCGCTTCCCTATCGCGGGCCGGTGCGTCGGACTCCGGCCGTGTTCGACCCGCGCGGTGGGTTACTGCATCGACGGTGGTGGTCGCGCTCTGGTACTTGAACTCGGGGGGTCAGTCGACGATCGTGAGCCCGCGGCACGTCTGTTCGCTGACGCGGTCGGGCCACGATACGTCGATCTCGGTCCAGGCGTCGCCACCATTGGCGGTACGGTACAGCCCGTGGTTGTTCGCCGCCCAGAACGTCGCTTCGTCCGTGCCGCGTTCGATCACTGCGCGATACACTCCCTCGCCGGTCGGAATCCCGCGACCGTCGAGCCGTTCCCACGTGCCGTCGTCGCGGCGGTAAAGGTAGGACTCGCCGACGCGGTGTGCCTCGCGCGCGCTCGCCGCGGCCGAGAGCAGAACCCGTGGCGGCGAGCGCGCGGTCGATTCAGTGTTCAGTCCCACCGCGACGCTCCAGCAGTAGGTGTGATCGAGGCCGTCCTGTGGGTGCCGCCACGACTCGCCGGCGTCCGTGCTCTCGGCGTAGCCGTCGCCCGCGGCGACCCACGCGTGGTCTGGAATCCCGGGGTGGGTCGCGATCGTGTGCACGTCCCGACGGCCACTGGGCACGCGATCGGTCCAGTCGACGCTCCCGTCCGCGTCGACACGGGCACGCAGGAGCGCGCCGGCTTCGACGGCGACGTGCAGGAGACCCGGATCGTTCGGGTCAGGCTCGATCCAGCGAACGTGGTGGGTGTCGGGCCGGGGCGGGAACGACCACTCGTCGGAGGAGGGAAGATCCGTGAGTCCCGGCAGTCGCTCGAACGTCCGGCCGCCGTCCGTGCTCCGGTAGAGGCGGCTGGGTTCGGTACCGGCGTAGACGGTGGCTGGGTCGTTCGGATCGACCGCGAGCGAGGTGACGGCGTCCTGCTCGATCCCGTCAGCGCGCTCCCACGACGCTCCCGCGTCGGTCGATCGCTGGAGGCCGTGCTCGAACGTCCCGACGAGCACGGCGCCGTCCGCGACGGCGACGCACTCGGGCCGGGAGTCGAACCGCTGCTCGCGGACGATCGTTCCGCGGTCCGCGTCGACGACGAACAGCGCGTCCTCGTAGGCGGCGTAGGCGGTGGACATGGCCGGGTGGAGGGCGCGGAGCGTCGAAAAGGTGAGGTCCGCTACTGCTCGCTCGTTCCGTTCTCCGTCTCCGTGTCGGTCGCGCTCTCGGCCAAGTGCTCGTGGTGGGCCTCGTGGTCCGCCTGATCGCGGTAGGTCAGGCCGATCAGGTAGGCGGCGCCGTCGTAGCGGTAGATCCCGCCCACGTCGCCGTCACACTGGCGGGTGAACAGGTTCGATATCTGCCTCCCCGTCGCAATCGAGAGCCCGCGTTCGACGCGCTCGCCGTCGTCGGCGTCGGCGAGCCCGTCGAGGGGGTTCTGTAGCTCGGGAATCTCGGCGACGGCCTCGGCGTCGAGGCTACAGCGCGTCTCCGTCTCGTCGCCGCTGGCCCGGATGACCGTCATCGACACCGGCGGCTCGGCGAAGGGGTTGAGCCGGGCGCGCTCGGGGGCCGCACAGGCGGCGGGGCCG
>NZ_JBHUDH010000033.1:9926-26099 GCF_042678005.1 Halolamina salina
CACCCGACGGCGGGAGCGATCGGGCATCAGTCGTCGTCGGCCGCGGGCGCTTCGGCCTCCTCCTTCGCGGGCTTCCGACGGTCCGCGCGTGGCCCCTCCATGTCGACCCGCGGGAGGTAGTCACGGAGGTAGCGCCCGGTGTGGGAGTCGTCGATCCGGGCGACTTCCTCGGGCGTGCCGCTGGCGACGACCTCACCGCCGCCCTCGCCGCCTTCCGGACCGAGGTCAACGACGTTGTCGGCGTTCTTGATCAGGTCCAGTTCGTGCTCGACGACGACGACCGTGTTGCCGTTGTCGGTCAGGCGCTGGAGCACCTCGATCAGCTTGCGCTCGTCCTCCTTGTGGAGGCCGGTCGTCGGCTCGTCGAGCAGGTACAGCGTCTCGCCGGTCTGTTTCTTCCCAAGTTCCTCCGCCAGCTTGACGCGCTGGGCCTCGCCGCCCGAGAGCGTGGTCGAGGGCTGGCCGAGCTTCATGTACCCCAGCCCCACGTCCTTCAGCAGCTTGAGCCGGCGACGGAGCTGGCTGTTGGCCTCGAAGAAGTCGTACGCCTCCGCCACGTCCATGTCGAGCACGTCGGCGATGGTCTTGCCTTTGAACTCCACGTCCAGCGTCTCGTCGTTGTACCGGGCGCCGCCGCACTCCTCGCAGGGGACGTGCACGTCCGAGAGGAAGTTCATCTCGATCTTGACGGTTCCCTGCCCGCCACACTCCTCACAGCGGCCGCCCTTGACGTTGAACGAGAACCGACCCTTGTCGTAGCCACGCTGTTGGGCGAGCTTGGTCTGGGCGAACGCCTCGCGGATGTGGTCGAACACGCCGGTGTACGTCGCGGGGTTCGATCTGGGGGTCCGACCGATCGGCGACTGGTCGATGAGTCGCACCGTCTCGATGTTCTCCGTGCCCTCGATCGCGTCGTGCTCGCCGGGATCGACGCTCGTGTTGTCGTTCATCTTCCGGGCCAGCCCCTTGTACAGCACGTCGTGCATCAGCGTGGACTTGCCCGAGCCGGAGACGCCGGTGATGGCGGTGAACTGCCCGATCGGGAGGTCCACGTCCACGTCCTTGAGGTTGTGCTGGCGGGCGCCGACGATCGTGAGCGCCTCGTCGCTCTCGCGGCGCTCGTCGGGGACGGGCACCTCCTTCCGGCCGGCGAGGTAGTCGCCGGTGATCGACTCTTCGCTGTCGACGATGTCGTCGAAGTCGCCCTGTGCGACGATCTCGCCGCCGCGCTTGCCCGGGCCGGGACCCATGTCGATCACGTGGTCGGCGCGGCGCATCGTCTCCTCGTCGTGCTCGACGACGAGCAGCGTGTTCCCGAGGTCCCGCAGCCCTTCGAGCGTGTTCAGCAGGCGGTCGTTGTCGCGCTGGTGGAGGCCGATCGAGGGCTCGTCGAGCACGTACAGCACGCCGACGAGGCCGGAACCGACCTGCGTCGCGAGGCGGATGCGCTGGCTCTCGCCGCCGGAGAGGGTGGAGGCCTCGCGATCGAGCGTGAGGTAGTCGAGGCCGACCTCCTCCATGAAGCCGAGGCGGGCGCGGATCTCCTTCAGGATCTCCTCGGCGATCGTGCGGTCGCGCTCGGAGAGGTTCGCCTCCATCCCCTCGAAGTGCTCGCGGGCGTCGGCGATGCTCAGCCGGTTCACCTCGGTGATGTCGGTGCCGTCGACGAGCACGGAGCGGGACTGCGGCTTGAGTCGCGTCCCGTCACAGGCCGGGCAGGTGGTGACGGCCATGTACTCCTCGATGTGTTCGCGGGTGGAGTCGCTGTCAGTCTCGACGTGGCGGCGTTCGAGGTTGGGAATGACGCCCTCGAAGCGCTTCTCCTTGCGCCGGGTGCCGTTTTTCGTCTGGCGCTGGAACACCACCTGCTCGTCGGTGCCGTAGAGGAACTGGCGCTGCTGATCCTCGGTGAGTTCGGAGAATGGCGTCGTCACGTCGACGCCGAAGTGGGCGGCGACGCTGTCGATCCGGGTCTGGTAGTACGAGCGGTTGTAGCTCCAGGCCTCGAACACGTCCTTGATCGGCTTGTCGGGGTCGACGACGACGAGGTCCTCGTCGACCTCCTTCGTCTCGCCGATCCCCTCACACTCCGGGCAGGCGCCGTGGGGAGAGTTGAACGAGAACGAGCGCGTCTCGATCTCCGAGAAATCGATGCCGCAGTGCGTGCAGGCCAACTCCTCGGAGAACTCGACGACCAGTCGGTCGTCCTCGTCGTCGGCCTCGTTCCCGGCGTCCGCGAGGTCACCGGTGCTCCGGGAGACGTTGCCGCCGAAGGATTCGGGCAGGTCCTCGGGCGGCGACGGGAGGATCACCTTCAGCACGCCGTCGCCCTCCTCGAGGGCGGTCTCGACGGAGTCGGTGATTCGCGATCGGTCCTCCTCCCGGACTTTCACGCGGTCGACCACCACGTCGATCGTGTGGTCGTAGTTCTCGTCGAGGTCGGGGTCGTCGGTGGTGAGGTCGTAGCGCTCGCCGTCGACCTCGACGCGGGCGTACCCCTCGGAGACCAGTTCCTCGAACAGGTCCTCGAACGCCCCCTTCTGGTCGCGCACGACGGGGGCGGCGATCTTCGCACGCGTGCCTTCGGGCAGTTCGAACACCCGGCGCACCATCTGCTGGGCGCTCTGGGTGCCGACCTCGCGGCCGCACTCCGGGCAGTGGGGCGTGCCGACGCGGGCGTACAGCAGCCGGAGGTAGTCGTGCAGTTCGGTGACGGTGCCGACCGTCGATCGGGGGTTGTTCGCGGCGTTCTTCTGGTCGATCGAGATGGCCGGCGAGAGCCCCTCGACGGACTCCACCTGCGGCTTGTCCATCTGCCCCAGGAAGTTCCGGGCGTACGCCGACAGGCTCTCGATGTAGCGGCGCTGCCCCTCGGCGTAGACGGTGTCGAACGCCAACGAGGACTTCCCCGACCCCGAGAGCCCGGTGACGACGCTGAACTGCTCGCGCGGGATCTCCACGTCGAGATCCGCGAGGTTGTTCTCCTCGGCCCCGCGGACCTCGATGAAGTCCTTACTCATTCAGCGCGGGCTACGGAGTCGGGAGGGTTGAACCCGTCGGTCCCGGGGATGACCCCGCACGCGGGGCCGGGCGCGAGCGCGGGCCGACTCAGCGCCCGATCGTGATCCGGCGGACCGCCACGTGCCCACAGCTCGGGCAGGCGTGTTCGTACCTGACCTCCGCGCCGTCGGTCTCGCCGGTCCACTTCCCGTCGGCGTCGTCGTACCCACACGCCGGACAGACCGTCTCGACGTCGTCGTAGCGGCCTCGAAGCGTGTCGAGGGGGTTCATGCCGCGGTTGCTCGTGGCCATAGAGTGGGAGTTGGACCCCAATCGGCATAAATCCTTGTGCATAGTTTACAACCACCATAGAACGAGCGAAACTTCGACCGCGTCGCTACGAAAGCGTGGAACACGGTGGCAGAACGGGAGTCAGTGGCCGCCGTGGAAGAGGCCGATCAGGCCGGAACGACCGTGATCTGCTGCTTGCGGTCGATGGCGTCCTCGAGCTCCTCGGCGATCGCCGAGCCGCGGGAGACCTGCACGTCGCCGCCGCGGCCGACCGTGGCGGTGAACAGGTAGTCGCCGCCGGCGCGGACCTCGACCGTTTCGCCGACGTGCTCGTCGAGTCGAAGCACGACGTGGCGGGCGGTGATCTCCGGCTCGACGACCTCGCCCTGCGGCGACCCGACGCTCTCCGTGCCGCCGTTGGCGCTCGCCGGCGCGGGGTTCTCCTCGTGGGTCCGCACGTCGATGTCGATGCCGAGGCGGTCCTCGATCTCGCTGATCCGGCCGCCGCCCTTGCCGATCACGTAGGAGATGTCGTCCTCCTCGACGTACACCACTGCGCGGTCCTGCCCCTGGAGTTCGACATCGACGTGGCCGCGGGCGACCGAGTGGATCTCGCGTTCGATCTCCTGTTTCGCGATCTGGTTCACGCCGGAGGTCTCCTCGCCCTCGTCGTCGAGCGGGACGGTGACGACCTGCCGATTGAACGTGTAGATTTCGTACTTCGGCTCGCCCGTCTCGGTGTCCGAGACGAGGATCACCGGGCGTGCGAGGTCCTCCGCCGTCAGGCCGGCCGGCACCTTCACCTCCGTCTCCACGTCGTACACGGTGTGGATCTGCCCGGCCTCGATGTAGACGACGGTGTCGACGACCTGCGGGATCATCCCGAGTTCGACCCGGCCGACCAGTCGCTGGAGCGCGTCGATGGCACGGGTCGCGTGGACGACGCCGATCATGCCGACGCCGGCGAGTCGCATGTCCGCGAACGTCTCGAAGTCGCTGGACTTGCGGACCTCGTCGTAGACGGTGTAGTCCGGCCGGACCATCAGCAGCGAGTCGGCGGTGTTCTCCATCGAGCCGCCGAGCTCGGTGTACTGGGTGATCTCGGGGCCGACCTGCAGGTCGCGGGGCTTCTCCATCGTCTTGACCGCGAAGTCGTTGTCGTTGAGGTACTCCGCGACCGCCTGCGCGAACGTGGACTTCCCGGCGCCGGGCGAGCCGGAGATGAGCACGCCGCGCTGGCGCTCGGTGAAGCGCTGTTTGAGCTCGTCGGCCATCGCGTAGTCCTCGAACGTGGTCTTCGCGACCGGCCGGACGGCCGTGATCTCGATGGCGTCTGCGAAGGGGGGTCGGGCGACCGCGATCCGGTAGTTCTTGTACTGGACGATGTCCATCCCCTCCTCGCTGAGCTCGATGAACCCCTCGGAGGAGGCGCGGGCGGTCTCGATCACCTCGGTCGCCCACTCCTCCATCTGCTCGTCGCTGGTAGGCTCGTCGGCGATGTGCTCGTAGGACATCTCGCCGATGCTGCCCCGCTTCGCTTTCGGGCGCGTGTCCGAGCGGAGGTGGAGGCTCATCGTGTCCTCGGTGAAGAACTGCTCGATGGCCAGCCCCTCGCTCTCGGGCTCGGCGGATTCGGTGTCGACGACGGGCTCGACGTAGTCCACGTCGATCCCCTTCGCGCGGGCGACCTCGGCCTGCACGCCGTCGCTGGTCAGCAGCGTCGCGCCCTGCCCGGCGGCGATGTCGCGGATCAGCGCGTCGATGTCGCCCTCGCCGGCGCCCTCGGTCTCGGCGGCGTTGGGTCGGCGGCCGACGTACTCGACCTCGATCTCCCCCTCGGCGGCGTAGTCGGCGAGCCGCTGGAGCTCCTCCAGCCCCTTCCAGCCGGGGTCGTACCCGGCGTTGGCCTGGGCTTCGAGCTCGCCGACGACGGCTTCGGGGACGTAGACGGTGACACCCTCGTAGCGCCCGTCGGCGACGCGCTCGGAGACGCGGCCGTCGACGACGACGCTGGTGTCGGGAACGACGTTCACACGCGAGATAGACGGCGGAGGCTCAAAAGGGTGTATACCACGTTGGGGTGTCGCGCCGGGCGGCCAACACCGGCCGCCCGGCCGCTTCGACGTGCGTGCTCGGCGTCGCTGGGTCTAATCAGTCGGTCGCCGGTACGCCTCCCGTCCGCTACGACGGTAGTTCCCGTCGGAACCCGCCTCAACGGGGTTCACTTCCATGTTAGAGACTGTCACACAAAAATCTGGCGGTCGCTGGCACACCGCTCACGACTCCAGAGCGGACCGAACACCGCAGAAGGGACGCCGATCGCCGCGCGGGGACCGGAGTCGGGGTTACTTGGCCGTGCCGCTCGCGGCGTCGACCAGCGCCTGCAGGTCGAGGTGGCCGGCGCCGTGGTACGTCTCGCCCTCGTCGGGCATCGACGCGGTCTGCTTGATCAGCGACTCGACCTCCTCGACCGTCGCGTCGGGCTTCAGCGAGCGCACCAGCGCGACCGCGCCCGTGACCTGCGGGGCGGCCATCGAGGTGCCGGCCTTCCAGCCGTAGGAGGCGATCTGCTCGCCGTCGGGACCGGTGGTGTTGATCGTGGAGTAGACGAGGTCGTTGTACGCATCCAGATTCCCGCCCAAGATGGCCTCCAGATCGTAGTTCCCGCCGCCGGCGCTCACGTCGACGGCCGAGCCGTAGTTCGTGTACGGCGCGGGGTCGGTCGTCGGTTCGTCGAGGCGGTTGCCGGTGAGCCACTTGGCCTCGTTGTCGCTGTGCTTGCCGCCCCAGCCGTAGCCGAGTGGGCCGGTCGCGCTCACGCCGAAGACGCCGTCGGCCTCCGTCGGGAGGCTGAGCGTGTTCTCGGCGTCCATGTCCAGCGAACCGTTGCCGGCGGAGTTGACGATCACCGTCCCCTGCGAGCGGACGTACTCCGCGACCTGACTGATGATCTGCTCCAGCGCGATCAGGCTCGGGTACTTGACGGTGTCGGCGACCGTGTAGCCGACGCTGTAGTTGATCGCGTCACAGCCGATCTTTGCGGCGTACTCCCAGCCGGCGAGGCCGTCGCCGGCGTATCCTTCAAGCCCGGAGAACATCCGGACTGCGACGATCTCGGTGTCCGGCGCCGTCCCAAGCACACCGCCGGCAGGGCCGTCGTTGTCGTTCGTCGCGGCGATCGTGCCCGCGACGTGGGTGCCGTGACTGCCCGCGCCGTTGGGCCGGAAGTCGAACCCGTCGCCGGTGATGTTGATCGAGAGATCGGCGTTGACGACCCCTTCGAGGTCCGGATGGTCGTCGTACACCCCGGAGTCGACGACCGCGACGCGGGTGCCCTCGCCGGTCGTCGTGTCGTGGACGAACTTCCCGCCGCCGGGCTTGTCCGTGAGTTCGCCGCTGACCGCCTGTTCGCGCTTGTCCCACTGGTACTCGGTGTTGCTCGCCGCACCGTCGTGGTTGTGGCTCGCGGAACCGTCCGCGGCCGCCGGTCCCTCGGCTTCGAGCACCGCGCCGGCCTCGTCGTCGCTGCGGTCGATCTTCACGTCCGGCGCCGTCGCCGTCGCACCGCCGACCCGGGACTGGTCGCCACGGGCGACCAGCACGTCCGCCGCCGAGAGGTCGTGGACGATCTCCACGTCGTCGGGGATCTCGCTCCGGTCGACCTTCCGGAGGTTGATCAGGAACCGCCCCGTCTCGCCGTCGCCGGTCGCGACCGCGCTGCCAGTCGTCAGTACCGAACCGCCGATCACGCCCGCTGTGCCCTTGAGAAACGTCCGCCTGCTACTGTTTGGCATCCACACACTATGGTGGAACTAATCGCTAAAAGCTTACGTAAATCCTACTCGAATGGAAAACAGTTCACTCGGAGGACAGCAGTCGGCTCGGCGGGCGCTGTCGGTCGGCACTCAGAAGCCGCAGAGAACGGCAGATCAGTCGATGTGGCCTTCGCGGCGGAGCTGCTCGGCGTCCTGTTCGTCGTAGCGCCACTCGATGTTCCCCTTCTCGTCCTGCCAGTCCCAGGGCTCGAGGATGACCACGTCGTCCTCGTTGATCCACGTGCGGTACTTCATCCGACCCGGGATGCGCCCGAGTCGCGTCTCGCCGTCGGCACACCGAACCCGGACGTGGTTGCCGCCGAGGTGCTCGGTGACGACGCCGAACACCTGGTCGTCGTCCGGCATCCGGAGGTTCTTCCGGCCTGATGAATCGTCGCTCATACAGGTAGTACGGAACACCCACGGATAAGCCGTGGGATACGTCCCCGAAAGGGAGTCACACACCCCGATCGAAGCACCGAGAGAGACAGCGTTAACCCGCCCCTCCGAGAAGCGGGCGTATGAACGGAACGCACGACACCGGGGGTGTCCACCGGTGCGCGTAGTCGCGAAGTTCGGCGGCACCTCGCTGGGCTCGGGCGACCGGGTCGACCGGGCGGCCGACTCCGTCGCCGACGCCGTCGCGGCGGGCCACGAGATCGCCGTCGTCGCCAGCGCGATGGGCTCACAGACCGACGACCTGCTCGACGAGATCGCCTTCGACGCCAGCGACGAGGACCGCGCCGAGATCGTCTCGATGGGCGAACGCACCTCGGTCCGGATGCTGAAGGCCGCGCTCGCGGCCCGTGGCGTCGACGCGACGTTCTTCGAACCGGGGGACGAGGGCTGGCCGGTCGTCACCAACGAGCGCGGCGTGATCGACGCCGAGGGGACCAAACGGCGCGTCGACGCGCTCGCGGAGACGCTGGACGACACCGTCCCCGTGATCACCGGTTTCCTCGCGGAGGACCCCGAGGGCAACGTGACCACGCTCGGTCGCGGCGGGTCGGACACCACCGCGATGATGCTCGGGAACTACCTCGACGCCGACGAGGTGGTGATCGTCACCGACGTGGAGGGCGTCATGACCGGCGACCCCCGCGTGGTCGAGGGCGCGCGCAACGTCGGCTCCATCACCGTCGACGAACTGCGGAACCTCTCGTTCCGCGGCGCCGAAGTCGTGGCACCCTCCGCACTCGTCTACAAGGACGAGGACCTCGGCGTTCGAGTGGTCCACTACCAGCACGGCGACCTGCTCTCGGGCGGCACCAGCGTCGAGGGGAGCTTCGAGCACCTGATCGACATGGAGGAGGCGCCGCTGTCCTGTCTCACCGTCGCCGGGCGGGCGATCCGGAACCGACCGGGGATACTCGCGGAGGTCTCACAAAAACTCGGCGACGCCGGGATCAACATCGACGCCGTCGCCAGCGGGATGGACTCGCTGACGTACTACGTCGAAACCGAGGTCGCCGAAGAGGCCGAGGCGACGCTGCACGACGCCGTCGTCGAGGACGAGTCGCTCTCCTCGGTCACCGTCGAGGACGAGATCGCCGTGATCCGCGTCACCGGCGGCGAACTTCCGAACCAGCCGGGCGTGATCCGCTCGCTGGTCGACCCGCTGGCGGAGGCGGGGATCAACATCCACGACCTGATCACCTCCGCGACCTCCGTCGCGATCTTCGTCGCGTGGGAGGACCGCGAGGAGACGCTCGACATCGTCCACGAGCAGTTCTGATCGCGGGGGCGGCGCCTGCGTTACGGCACCGGCGACGACTCCGCGTCCATCGCCGCCTCCCGGAGCCGCCGTTCCTCGTCGGTCTCGACCGTGAGCTCCGGGACGGGCTGGACCGACTCCTCGCCGTCGATCGCGACGAACGTGAGGTGTGAGGAGGCGGTTTCGCGCTCGACGCCCTCGCTCGGGCGTTCCGCGGTCACGTCGACGCGCACCTGCATGCTCGTCTCGCCCGTGTCGTAGACGTAGGCGGTGAGCACCGCGATGTCGCCGAGGTCGATCGGCGCGTGGAAGTCGACGCGCTCGATGCTCGCGGTGACGACCTGCGAGCGGGCGAACCGCCGGGCGGCGACGACGCCCCCGAGGTCCATGCGGTGGAGCACCCAGCCGCCGAGCGCGCGGCCGAGGTTGTTGGTCGCGTCCGGCATCACCACCTCGCTGGTCTCGGTGTAGGAGTCGATCAGCCTCACCATTCGAGCGACCCCCCGGAGCGGTACTCCGTCACCTGCGTCTCGAAGAAGTTCTTCTCGCGGTTGAGGTCGGCGGCCTCCGAGAGCCACGGGAACGGGTTCTCGGTACCGTACGCCTCGTCCATGTCGAGTTGGGTGAGCCGCCGGTCGGCGACGTACTCGACGTACTCCGCGAACTGCGTCGGTCCCATGCCGAGGATCTCCTCGGGGCAGGCCTCGCGGGCGTACTGCTGTTCGAGGTCGACGGCCTCGAGGATCAGCTCCCGGATCTCGGCCTCGAACTCGTCAGTCCACGCGTCGGTCTCCCCCCGGATCGCGTCGATCAACTCGATCCCGAAGCCGAGATGCAGCGACTCGTCGCGCATGATGTACTCGAACTGCTGGCCGATCCCCTCCAGCTTCCCCTGCCGCTTGAGCCCGAGCATCATCGCGAAGCCGGCGTAGAAGAAGATCCCCTCCATGATGACGTAGAAGCCGATCAGGTCCCGGAGGAACGCCCGCACGTCGGCCTCGTCGTCGATCGTGAACTCGGGGTCGTCGACGACCCGGGTGAGGTCGACGACGAACTCGTCTTTGGCCTCGATCGCGGGGATGCGGTCGTACATCCCGTAGAGGTAGTCGGGTTCGAACCCCAGCGAGTCACAGCAGTAGATGAACGTGTCCGTGTGGACCGCCTCCTCGTACGCCTGCCGCAGGAGGTACTGCCGGCACTCCGGCGCCGTCACGTGGTCGTACACCGCGAGCACGATGTTGTTCGCGGTCAGCGACTCCGCCGTCGAGAAGAAGCCGAGGTTCCACTCGACCAGCTGTCGCTCGGCGTCGGTGAGTTCGTCGCCGTTCCACTGGGTCACGTCGTTGCCCATCGGAATCTCCTCGGGCACCCAGTTGTTGTCGACGCCCGCCTCGTAGTACTCGCGGGCCCACTCGTAGTCGATGGGCAGGATCTTGTTCGGGTCGTGCGTGTCGCTGTCGGAGAGGTAGTCGATCGGCATTACTGACAGGCCTCGCAGGTGGGGTCCTCGACGCTCGGTAGGTCCGAGCCGTCACTCACGTCGCAGGCGTCGCCGCCGTCGGCGCCCGCCTCGTTCTGGTCGTCGTCCGCGTCTCGTCGCTGTGTGCGCCCGTACTCCTCCATGTCCAGCGTCGACTTCTCGAACTGGCTGGCGCCGAGGGTACGGAGGTAGTACGTCGTCTTCAGCCCCAGCTCCCACGCCCGCTGGTACACGTCGTCCAGCAGCGTGCCGTCCGTCGACGGGAAGAACACGTTGTGGCTCTGGGACTGGTCGACCCAGATCGCCCGCCGGGCGGTGAGCTCGAGCTGGTGGCGCGGGTCGATCTCGAAGGCGCCGCGGTGGCGCTCCTGGATCGCCGGCGGGATCGACTCGATCTCCTGGATCGCGCCGTCGTGGAACTTGATCTCGTCCAGCATCTCGTCGGTCCAGAGCCCCAGTTCGTCCAGTTCCTCGACGAGATGTTCGTTGACGACCGTGAAGTCGCCGCTCATGTTCGACTTCACGTAGAGGTTCGAGTAGCGCGGCTCGATCGAGGGGGTGGTGCCGGCGATGGTCGAGATGGTCGCCGTCGGCGCCACCGCGGTGGTGTTGGAGTTGCGCATCCCGTGTTCGACGACGTGCTCGCGCACCTCGCTCCAGTCGAGGCGTTCCTCGGGCTCCACGTCGACTTCCTCGCCGCGTTCCTCCTCCAGTAGCTCGACGGTGTCCTGCGGGAGCAGCCCGCGGTCCCACTTCGACCCCTCGTAGGAGTCGTACGTGCCCCGTTCCTTCGCCAGCCGCGACGAATTGAGGATCGCGTGGTAGGCGACCTGCTCCATCGTCCGGTCGGCGATCTCGAGCGCCTCCTCGCTCGCCATCCCGACGCCCCGCTGGGTGAGCATCTCGTGGAACCCCATTACGCCGAGGCCCACGGGCCGGTGGCGCGTGTTCGCGCGCTCGGCGCGGTCGGTCGGGTAGAAGTTCAGGTCGACGACGTTGTCGAGCATCCGCATCGCCGTCTCGACGGTGTCCGCGAGCGCGTCGCCGTCGAGACCGTCGCCGTCGACGTGTTTCGCGAGGTTGACCGAGCCGAGGTTGCAGACCGCGGTCTCCTCCTGTGAGGTGTTGAGCGTGATCTCCGTACAGAGGTTCGAGCTGTTGATCGTGCCGTAGTGGTCCTGCGGGGAGCGGACGTTACAGGGGTCCTTGAACGTGATCCACGGGTGGCCCGTCTCGAACAGCCGGGTGAGCATCGTGCGCCAGAGCTCCTCGGCCTCGACGCGCTCGTACTGCCGGAGCTCGCCGTCGTCGGCCGCCTGCTCGTACTGCTCGTACAGCTCCTCGAACTCCTGGCCCGTCGCCTCGTGGAGGTCGGGCACCTCGTCGGGCGAGAACAGCGTCCACTGCTCGCCGGCGCGGACGCGCTTCATGAACAGGTCCGGCACCCACGCCGCGGTGTTCATCTCGTGGGTGCGCCGACGCTCGTCGCCGGTGTTCCGCTTCAGGTCGAGGAAGGCGGGGAAGTCGAGATGCCACGCCGCGAGGTAGGCACAGGCCGCGCCGCGGCGCTTTCCGGAGCGATTGATCGCGCCGGTCACGTCGTCGGAGATGTTGAGGAACGGGATCACGCCCGTCGACTCGACGCCGGTGGACTCGATCAGCGACCCCTCGGCGCGGACGTTGGTCCAGTCGTTGCCCAGCCCGCCGGACCACTTCGAGAGCTTCGCGTGGGCCTTGTAGGAGTCGAAGATGTCCTCCAGATCGTCCTGTACCGTCGTGAGGTAGCAGGAGGAGAGCTGTGGATGGGTCGTCCCGGCGTGGAACAGCGTCGGCGTCGAGTGGACGAACCGCAGCGTCGAGAGCGCGTCGTAGAACTCCACCGCTCTGGCCTCGCGGTCCTCGGGATCCTCCGCGAGGGCGACGCCCATCGCGACGCGCATCCAGAACGCCTGCGGGAGTTCGAGTGGCTCGTCCTCCTCGACGGTCCGGAGGAAGTACCGCTGGACCAGCGTCGAGACGGCCATGTAGCTGAACTGTTCGTCGCGGTCGGGCACGAGCGCGTGGGAGAGCGACTCCAGATCGTAGTCGGTCATTCGCTCGTCGAGCAGGCCGCGCTCGACGCCCGTCTCGATCGCCTCCACGAACGACGCGCGGTACGTCTCCCCCGAGAGCGGGCCGTCCGTGCCGGTCACGTTCCGGGCGTGGCGCCAGCGCGCGACCCGCGCGGCCGCCTGATCGTGGGCGGGGTCGCGCTCGGTGCGCGCGGTCAGCACGCCGATCAGCGCCTCGTCGATCTCGTCGGCGTCGGCGCCGTCGTAGCTGTCGCGCTCGGCCGCGCGGGCGAGCGCCTCGCGGTCGCTCGCGAGGTCGAGATCCGCCGTCGCCGCGGCGAGCCGCGATTCGATTCGGTCGGTCGTCGGTGGGTTTGCCTGAGTCATGTCCGCGGCGGACCCGCCGGGAGCGACCGACAGCGTTGCCACTCACGGCACCGCCCTCTGTCGGTTTCGGCTCGCTCCCGCGAACCGGGTCTCGCCGTGTGCCCGGTTTTCGGCGACGGGGTTAAGACTTTCCCAGTTAGATTGTAGTAGTACAATTGTAGTTTACTAACGCCGGATAGACGGGTCGACGCGTCGCTGTTCGACGGGTACTGGCGTGGGAAAACGATGGCAGCGAATCCGGAGAACGACGGCAGGGCGTCGGGTGAACGGCCCTCAGCGACCCTCTCGGAGCCGTTCCCCGATTTCGGGCGGGAGGTCGGCGTCCGCGACGGCGTCGACGACCCGATCGACGTCGTAGCTCACGCGGTGCTCCTCGACCGAGCGGTCCTCGAGGTCGACGACCGCGTACGCCGCGCCGGGGTCCCGATCCCGGGGCTGGCCGACGCTGCCGGGGTTGAGGACGATCCCCTCGTCGAACACGGCGTGGTGTTGGACGTGCGTGTGGCCCATGATCAGCAGCTCCTCGTCGTCGAGCAGGTCGGGCGCGAACTCCCGCGGGTACGTGTAGTGATCCGGATCGTCGGGGTGGCCGTGGACGATCTTCACCCGGCCGTCGGCCACGCGGCGCTCGGTCGGCAGCGCGCCCAGCCAGCCGATCGGTCCGGCGCCGAGCTGGTCTCGGGCGTAGTCGACGCCCGCCTTCGCCATCCCGTTGAAGCCGGCGGCGTCGCCGTTGGCGACCGCGCGGTCGTGGTTGCCCTGGACGGTCGGGATCCCGCGGTCCCGAACCGTGTCGACACACGCCGCCGGCCAGGGGTTGTAGCCGACCACGTCGCCGGCACAGACCAGCAGGTCGACCGACGGCATCGCCTCGAGCACCCGCTCCAGCGCGGGCAGATTGCCGTGAACGTCAGAGATGACCCCGAGTTGCACGGGGGGCGAAAACAGCGCGATCGGGAAAAGCGCCGCGCTACTCCCCGTTGTGGATCGCCGTCTCGATCCCCGCGGCGTCGACGCTCACGCCCGCCGCACAGACGGCGTGCTCGAACGAGTGGTCGTACAGTTCGCTGGCGGCTGCGGCGGCGCCGTCGGCGGCGAGCGCGAACGGCTCGGGGTCGTCCTTCTCGTAGGTCGCCACCAGCGTCGGCTCGTCGACTTCGCGGACGAGCAGCGCGTCCCGGCGGACGGTGCCGACGACCGCCGAGTCGGCGCCGACCACCGCGGCGATTCGGGGCGTGTCGTAGTCGTCCTTCTCGAAGTCCAGCGCGAACAGCGCGCTCACGAGCGCGTCCCGGGCGGGGTAGCCCAGTTCCAGTTTCTCCGCGACTGGATCGACGTGAGAGCCGTTGCCGACCACCGCGAGCTCGCGGTCGTCGACGGTCCGGACGCAGTTGTAGGAGACGTAGGGGTTGTCCGTTGGCTCGGCGTCGTCAGTCGGGACGACCGTGAGGCTGCCGTCCCGGTCGATGACCTTCCGGTTCGGGAACGAACGCGAGGAGACGCGGTAGGCTGCCAGTCCCGGGGCGGCGACGAGGAAGCGGCCGACGTACATACCGTTTCTGTGGCGTAGACCGGCAAGTAGGTGGTGATTCCTGCTCGGTGAGAACCGGGTTCACGCCGGTTCCCACGGGGCGGGAACCGCCATCGTGGCTAAGCCCGTACGGGTCGAACGTACAGATATGGCAACACAGGAAGTCGAACTCCGAAGCACAGTCGCAGGGTTCACCGCGGAGGGGAAGCTCCACACGCTCAGCGTGTGGTTCATCCTCGCGCTGCGGTTGATGATGGGGCTGGCGTTCCTCCAGAGCGGCCTCGATAAGGTGCTCAGCGGGAGCTTCTCGGCCGCGGGCTACCTCAACAACGCCCCGCGGGCCAACGGGAGCCCCGTCGCCGGCCTGTTCGAGGCGATGGGGTCCTCACAGCTGTTCCTCGACTTCGTGAACGTCGCCGTGCCGTGGGGTGAGGTGCTCATCGGGCTCGGCCTGCTCGTCGGTGGCCTCACCCGCCTCGCCGCGTTCTGGGGCGCGTTCATGATGCTCATGTTCTACCTGGGCAACTGGAGCGTCGACCACGGCTACATCAACGGCGACTTCGCGTACATGCTCGTGTTCCTCGCCGTCGCCGCGTTCGGCGCAGGTCGAATCCTCGGGCTGGATCAGTACATCGAGCAGTACGAGGTCGGCGGCCGGCCGTTGATCGAGCGCTACCCGTGGATGCGCTACCTGCTCGGGTAGCGTCGCGGACCTTTTTCGGAGAAGTCGGAAAGGAACGACAGTGATCCGCCTCATCTCGGTGGATACGGGACACCGTGAGCTACCGCGAGATATAGCGGTGTGGGGTCCCGTGTGCGACTGCCACCGGACCGGGTAGCACACCGACCGCCGGCACCGTGATCGACTCCGAAACACTCATACTTCCCAGCGGACTACCGTTGATTGCGAAGCGCGCCGCCGAACGAGGGGCGGCAAGCGTGGCAGAACAGTTCCATGGGGTAGCGGCCAATCCTGGAGCCTTCTGGGGGCTCCGACCCAGGTTCGAATCCTGGTGGAACTACTCACTTCTTCCGAACCGACTCGAAGAGCGACGGCGCCGTGAAGCTACTCCAACTCCACGAGTCGCTTCACTTTCGACCAGTGGCCATCGCCACAGCGCCACTCGTCCTCGACGCCCTCCGCTTGGGCCTCGACGAGGTCGACCTGTTTGCCACAGACGGGACACTTCGGGTTGCTGGCCTGGAGGATGACCGTCTCCTCGTCCATGGATGATCGTTCGGGGCTGCGTCGCAAAGTCGTTGTGGCAGTGCCGGAGACAGCGTGCTACGAGATTACTTCTCCACGTCCAGCAGCGCGACGCGTTCGAGCACGAGATCCGCGAGGTCGCCGTCGACGGCGCTGATTTCGGCGTCGGAGACGTCGAAGAACGCGCGAACGGTCCCCTCGTCGTACGCCCCCAGTACCGGCGCTTCCTCGACGTGGTCGCGGAGTCGTTCGACGGCCGCGGCCTCCGCCTCGTCGTCGCCCGCCGGCGAGTCCACGAGCACGATCACGCGGTTCTCGCCCTCCGAGACCCCCATTTCCAGCGCGCGGTTGATCTGTCGGCGCCCCGCCGCGTAGCAGAGTACCTCGACCGCACGCTCCCGGGCGACGTTCTCCCCGCGGGCGATCGCTCGGTCGGCGCGGTCGAGCGCCCGTTCGAGGTGCTCCGCGGAGACGACGTAGTCGGCGTCGAACGCCTGCACGGTCGTTCCGGTCGCTTCGGCCACGTCGTCCAGTGTCGCGAGGAACGTGTCGAGGTCGTCGACCGTCGCCGTGCCGTCGAGCAGCCGCATCAGAAATCACCCAGCGAGGCCTGCCCGCCCTCCTCCTCGCGGCCGGCACGTTCCGCGTCGGCGTCGGCGGTCACGCCGTCCATCGACGGGTCCTCGCGGCCGACGTT
>NZ_JBHUDH010000033.1:26167-33179 GCF_042678005.1 Halolamina salina
TCGACGGGCCCTCGCGGCCGACGTTCTCGAGGATCGTCTCCGCGGTCTTCGTCCCGCGGAGCGCGCCAAGCACGACCGACTTGTCGGCATCGCGGAGATCCGCGCGGGACTCGATGCCGGCCTCGAACAGCCGCCGCGCGCGCTTGCGGCCGACCCCGCGGACGCCCGTGAGGTCGAGTAGCTCCTCCCGGACGCCGTCCTCGACGCGCTTCTTCGCCTCCCGGACAGCGACCACGTTCGAGAGATCGAGTTCGCCCGCCAGCCGCTCGGCGGCGTTGAGCAGCCACTCCGCGGTGTCGACCTTGCCGCGGATGTCGCCCGGGCCGATCCCGTAGCGCTCCGCGATACGGCCCTCGTCGACCTCGCTGGCCCAATCTTCGAGCATTCTGGCAGTTTTGAGCGCGGCGAGCCACTCCTCGAACGCCACGTCGTCGTACTCCGACGGCGTGCGCCCGAGCAGTTCCGTCTCGCGCTCGAACAGCACCTCCTCGTACTCCTCGCGGTCGCCGGACTTCAGGTAGAGCTGGTACATGTCCGGCGTGCGGGAGACGAGGTGGTAGAGGCCGAGCGCGGAGACGTCGTCGGCGTCGTCAGTCAGTTGGTCGTCCGGTTCGTCTCCCGCCTCACTGTCGGTGTCGGCCAGCGGGTCGTCGTCGAGCAGTTCGTTCCCGGAGACGAACCCGGCCGACTCGTCGGCGTCGCCGGCGTCCATGGCACCGCGAGAGCCGTACTGGCCGCCCGAACGGCCGCCCTCGGCGTCGCGCAGGCCATCGATTATCTCCGCGGCACTCATCGGGTCGAGGTAGAGCCGCGAGACGGTGTGCCCGATCTCGGTCGCGGTGATCGTCCCGTCCTCGCGCTCGACGAACTCGTTGGCCGCGAGGTAGTCGAGCACCGTGTCCGTCACCGACTCCAACTGGGCGCTGCCGGCGCTCTGGACGGCGTACAGCGTGTTGTCGAGGAACGAGAGCAGCTCCTCGCGCGTGTTCGCGAAGCCGGACGCGACGGTCGCGAGCAGGTGGGTTCGCAGCGCCGGCTCCGCGGCGAGCTTCGAGCGTACCGGCTCGGGCTCGTCGTGGACGTAGCGGTCGAACAGCTCCTCCTTCGTGTCGTTGTTCGACGCGAGCAGCACCGCCTCGCCGTAGGGGTCGAGTCCGGGCCGGCCCGCCCGGCCCATCATCTGGTGGACTTCGAGCGTGTCAAGCGGCTTCATGCCGCCGAACTCCGGGTCGTAGCGTCGCCAGTCCCGGACGATCACCCGGCGGGAGGGCGTGTTCACGCCGGCGGCGAGTGTCGGCGTCGCCGCGATCACCTTGATCAGCCGGTCGCGGAACGCGCCCTCAACGAGGTCGCGGTGTTCGCTCGAGAGGCCGGCGTGGTGGAACGCCGCGCCCTTCGCGACACACTCCGCGAGGTCGTCGCTGGTCGCGGTGTCGGAGACATCCCGGATCGCCGTCGCGAGTTCGCGGAGTTCGCCGCGCTCCTCGTCGGTGAGATGGTCGCTCGTGACGCCGCCGAGTCGGCTGGCCGCGGACTCGGCGTTCCGCCGGGAGTTGACGAACACCAGACTCGAACCGCCCTCGTCGAGCGTATCGTCGACGAGCGCGGGCGTCTGCTTGCCGCCGCTGTCGACGGGGACCTCGCGCTGGGAGCCGTCGGCGAAGTTGATGGCGTTCCCGAAGTGGACGCCCGTCTTCAGGTCGATCGGGCGCCAGTCGGAGTCGACGAGTTCGGCGTCGAGCCAGTCGGCGATCTCGCCGGCGTTGCCGACCGTCGCCGACAGCGCGACCGTCTGGAGGTTCGCGTTGATGCGCCGGAGCTTCGCGAGCGTGACCTCGAGCGTGGGGCCGCGCTCGCGGTCGTCGACGAGGTGGACCTCGTCGCTGACGACACAGGAGAGGTCGTCGATCCACGGCGCGCCGTTTCTGACGAGCGAGTCGACCTTCTCGCTGGTGGCGACGATGATGTCCCGCGAGCCCAGCCACTCGCCGTCGGATTCGTAGTTGCCCGTCGAGACGCCCACGTCGATTCCGTACTCCTCCCAGCGCTCGAACTCGGTCTTCTTCTCGCTGGCCAGCGCGCGCAGCGGGACGATGTACAGCGCGGTGCCGCCGCGTTCGACCGCCGACAGCATCGCGAGTTCAGCGATCAACGTCTTGCCGGAGGCGGTCGGCACCGCGGCGACGACGTTCTCGCCGTCGGTCACGCCGCGCTCGACGGCCTCGGCCTGTGGCGGGTAGAGCTCCTCGATGCCCTCGCCCTCGAGGTGGTCTGCGACGCCGTCGGGGAGTCCCGACAGCTCCGTCGGCTTCATTAGGTGAGAGTTGCCCGCTCTCGGGGTTAAGTTGTCGGGTCCCGGGCGGGCCGCGGGCGGCGGCCCCCCGTCTCACCGCTCGGCCAGCTCGTACGGGTCGGCGTCGGACGGCAGCGGCGACTCGTACTCGCGGTCGCCCTTGCGGTGTTCGTACTCCGCGCGGGCTTCGGCGAGCAGTTCCTCGTCGGTCAACAGGTCGTACAGCGAGCCAGCGACGACCTTCCCCGCGAACAGCATCCCCGCGGTGCCGAGATCCTTCCCGGCCGCGACGGCCTGCCACGAGTGCAGCGGCGTCCCCGCGGGCCACGTCGCCGCGCGGAACCGCCCGAGGGGAGCGTTCCACGACACGTCCCCGGAGTCGGTGGAGTAGGCGGCGGTCTCCCCCGCGTCGGGCGCGTCGATTGGGTCGGTAAACATCGCCGACTCGGTGGCCTCGTCGCGGTGTTCCGGTGGGACAGACTCGTACGAAGGATCGTCGAGCGTCGCTTTCAGGTCGGCCGCGAACGACGCCTGTTCGTCGGAAAGGGGGAACTCGGCGGCGTCCATGTTCTCGCGGATCGAGTCCGCGAGCGTGCCGTTGGGGAGGACGCCGTACATCCCGGTCGTCTGGGTCACGTCGGCGTCGGTCCCGGACATCAGCGCCGCGCCCTCGGCGGCGTCGCGCACGCGATCGGACACGCGCTCGACGGCCGCACGGTCGGGCGCGCGGACCATCACCTCCATCGCCGCCTCCTCCGGGACGACGTTGGCCGCCTCCCCGCCCTCGGTGACGACGTAGTGGATACGGACCGGGTCCGGGACGTGCTCGCGCATGTACTCGATCCCGGTGCCGAGCAGTTGGACGCCGTCGAGCGCGCTCCGGCCGGCTTCCGGCGACTTGGCGGCGTGGGCGCTCTCCCCCGTGAACTGCACGTCGAAGGCGTCCATCGCGAGCGTGGAGCACTCGTTGGGCGCGTTGTACCAGTCGGGGTGCCACGTGATCACGGCGTCGACATCCTCGAACGCGCCGGCCTGAATCATGTACACCTTGCCGGCGCCGACCTCCTCGGCGGGCGTGCCGAAGTAGACGACCGACCCCTCGCAGTCGCCGCGCTCGATCGCGCGCTTGACCGCGATCGCGCCCGCGAGGCTGCCGACGCCGAAGAGGTTGTGCCCGCAGCCATGGCCGGGCGCGCCCGCCTCGATCGGTTCGCGCTCGGCTGTCGCCGCCTGACTCATCCCCGGCAGCGCGTCGAACTCACCCATCGTGCCCACGACGGGGTCGTCGTCGCCGTAGCGTGCGACGAACGCGGTGTCGATACCGGCGACGTCGGACTCAACGGTGAACCCCTCCTCGCGGAGCGCGTCTTGGAGGGCGGCCGCGGAGTCATGTTCTTGCAGGGAGAGTTCGGGGTTCGCCCAGAGCTGTTCGGCGAGACCGGTCAGGCGGTCGGCGTCGTCGTCGATGTCGTCGAACAGGGCCTGTTTACTCACGGCCGTGCAGTGTCGGCGTAACGCGAAAAACGTTCCTTCGGGTCGCTACTCCTCGTCGCCGAGTTCGATCCGAACGTAGTCGTCGGTGACCTCGACGACCTGCTCGGCGTCGATCGCCAGCGCGTCCTCGTCGGGCGAGGCCGCCGCGTCCATCCGGGACTCCACGCCGGTCTCGGGCTCGAGGCGGGCCTCGCCGTCTTGGACGCCGGCGACGCGGCCGAGTCGTTCGCCCCGCGCGTCCACGACGGGCATGTTCGCGTGCTCCTGTGTGAAGTGCTGCATGTGTGCCGGGTGGAGCGCGTGAGTGAAAAGACTACTCGCCGTCGTCGCTGGGTTCCGGCTCAGATGTCCTGAACGAGCTCGCCGAGATCGTCGACCGGGATGAGCTCCATGGTCTGCGTGTCGAGACCGTAGCGTTCGATCGACACCGAGGTCTGGAACGCCTCGTCGCGGCCGTCGGCCTCGAAGATGACGAGGTAGTCGTGCTCGCCGAGGATCGCGTAGGCGTCGACAAGCTCCCCGCCCAGCGTCTCGATGTCACCGGTGAGGTCGCCCCAGACGGTCGCGAGGTCCTGCACGTTCTGGACGGTCTCGTCGGTCACGTCGACCAGCGCCATGTACGTACCCATAATTTCTCGATTTGGCGCCTCCCACCGAAAAGGTTCGGGCTACTCCGCCCCGAGGCTTCGCTCGACGAACTGCTGGGGCAGCGCCTCCATCTCGCCGACCTGGACGTGCCAGAGGTTCGCGTACAGCCCGTCGCCGTCGATCAGTTCGCCGTGGGTGCCCTGCTCGACGATCTCGCCGTCGTCCATCACGAGGATCTGGTCGGCGTCCCGCACCGTGGAAAGGCGGTGGGCGATCGCGAACACGGTCCGGTCCTCGGTCAGCGTCTCGAGGCTGTTCTGGATCACCGCCTCGGTCTCGTTGTCCACGTGGCTGGTCGCCTCGTCGAGCACGAGCACGTCCGGGTCCCGGAGGATCGTCCGGGCGAGCGCGATGCGCTGGCGCTGGCCGCCGGAGAGCTTCACGCCGCGCTCGCCCACCATCGTGTCGTAGCCGTCCTCGAGGTCGGCGACGAACTCGTGGGCACCGGCCTTCTCGGCGGCCTCGTGCATCGCCGCCTCGTCGTGGTCGGGGACGCCGTAGGCGATGTTCTCGGCGACGGTGCCGTAGAACAGGTACGGCTCCTGACTCACGTAGCCGACGTGTTCGCGGAGGCTCCGGAGGTCGAGATCCGCGAGGTCGTGGCCGTCGAGCGTGATCGTCCCCGAGTCGGGGTCGTAGAACCGCAACAGGAGCTTCATCGTCGTCGACTTGCCGGCGCCCGTTGGGCCGACGAGGCCGACGTAGTCGCCGGGATCGGCCTCGAAGCTGATCCCCCGAAGCACCGTCTCCTCGGCCTCGCCGTCCTCGTCGCGGTAGGCGAAGTTCACGTCGTCGAACTCGACGCGGCCCTCGACTTCCTCGAGTTCGGTTCCGTCGCTCTCGGCGCTGACTCGGGTGTCGTCGTCGAGCAGGCCGACGATCCGCTCGCCCGCGGCCTCGGCGTACTGGTAGCCGTTGATGATCTGGCCCATCTGGCGCATCGGGTAGACGAACCGCCGGGAGTAGTTCAGGAACAGCACGAGCGTCCCGGCGGTGAGCGTCGCGGTCGGGTCGCCGCCGGAGAAGAAGGGGTGGGGCGGCGTCCCCGTCACGACCCACCAGCCGCCGACGAAGAACACCGAGACGTAGGCGGCGGCGGTCGTTGCCTGCAGGCTGGGGAAGAACTTGATCCGGGTGGTGATCGCGTCCCACTGAGCGTCGAGATACTCCCGCGAGGAGTCCCGCACGCGGTCGGTCTCGAACGGCTCGGTGGTGAACGACTTCAGCGTCTCGATGCCGCCGATGTTGTTCTCCAGCCGGCTGTTGAGCTTCCCGACCGCCGAGCGCACCTCCTGGTACTTCGGGTGGATCGTCTCCACGAACCAGTAGCTCAGATAGCCCAGCGCGGGGATGGCGGCGACGGGGATCAGCGCCAGCCGCCAGTTGATCAGCAGCATCACCGCGCCCATCCCGCCGACGCGGACGACGATGGTGATGAGGCTGTTGAGGTTGTTCGTCAGGAACCCCTCGAGTTGGTTCACGTCGTTGTTCAGGATGCTCATCACCTCGCCCGTCTGGCGGTTGTCGAAGAACTCGACGCCCTGTCGCTGGAGCGCGTCGTACGTGTCCACGCGCACCGAGTGCTGGAACTGTTGGGAGAAACTGTTCCAGAGGTAGTTGTTCGCCCAACTGAAGATCGAACTCAGCGCGTAGGAGGTGGCGACCAGCCCGCCGGCGAGCAGGAACTGCGCCCCCTCGTTGCCCGGGATCCACGCGCCGGGAACGAGCGGCAGCGAGAACGCCCGGGTGTCGAAAAACAGCGAGTCGATCGCGATCGCGAGCACGAACGACGGGACGAGCGCCATCAGCATCTGGACGACCGCCGCGACGGCGCCGCCGACGAACGTCAGCAGGCGCTCGCGGCCGTACTCCAGAAACAGCCGGAGGATCGCGTTCCCCTCCTCGGCCCGCAGCTCCGCGAACTCGTCGTCCTCGTCCGGTGGCACGTCCCGTTACTCCGTCTCACGGGGTGAAAACTGTCCGGTGCCGGCGACCCGCGTGGGGTTCTCACCAGTCGATCGACACGTCGTCGCCGGCCGCGAGGCCGAACGCGTCGTCGCCGCGGCCCTGATTGACCGCGAACTCGACGTTGCCGTGGCTGCCGACAGTGACGAGGCGTTCGCCCGGCTCCATCTCGGCGTAGGCGTCCCGCACGGGCGCGGACTCGCCGTTCACCGTCACCGACGAGCGGCCGTCGAGGACGCGTCCGGGAACGTTGGTGATCGTGTTCCCGAAGTCGTCGACGACCAACACCTCGCCGGTCGCGCCGTCGTCCCCGATTTCGGGATCCGGGAACGCGAGATCGACCCACTCGTCGGTCGGGACGATCCGGTCGGCATCCGTGACCGCCTCAGCCTCGTGGACTCGCGCGGCGGCGGGCGCGAACACGTCCCGGCCGTGGAACGTGTTGCTCGCGGTCGTGTCGTCGTCGTACGCCACGTCGTACACCCGGATCTCGGGCGCCCCGTCCGCGCGGTCGGCCAGCCGTCGGGCCGCCGGGAGCGCGACACCGTTGTCCGGCGCGACGATCCGGTGGTCGCCGACTTCGACGACGACGGCGGCGCGGTCGGTGCCGAC
>NZ_JBHUDH010000033.1:33190-43701 GCF_042678005.1 Halolamina salina
CGAGGTGGGTCGCCGGGGGGAACTCGGGCAGCACTTCCCGGAGCCAGAACGCCGCCGCGCGCACGTCCTGTCGAGGGAAGTCGTGTGCGATATCGACCAGTCGGGCGTCGGACTGCCGGAGGATGACGCCTTTCATCGCTGCGGGGTAGGGTGTGCCGAAGTCGGATGCGAGCGTGATCATACTGCTGGATCGTGCGGGCGTGGTCTGAAACTATCGGTTCAGAGGATCGTCGCCGCGGCCGGGTCGAACCCGACCGTGAGGGTGTCGTCTGCGGGCGGTTCGGGGAGTCTGAGCACCATCTCCCGGCCGGCCCACTCGCCGTAGAGCCGGGTGGTGCCGCCGAGATACTCCGCGGCGCCGAGCGCCATCCGGAAGCGGTTGTGGCTGGCGTCGGGGTCGAGGTGGGTCGGGCGGACACAGAACGTCACGTGGTCGCCGACGGCGTGGTCGGCGGGGTCGACGACGTGGAACTGGTGGTCCGCGGGCGCCTTCTCGTCGATCTCGATCGCCAGTTCGTCGCCGTCGCGGCCGACGACGACGCCGGAGAACACGTTGTTCTCGCCGACGAACGAGGCGACGAACTCCGTCGCGGGCTGTTCGTACACCTCGACGGGCGTGCCGACCTGTTCGACGCCGCCGTCGTGCATCACCGCGAGGCGGTCCGACACCGCCAGCGCCTCCTCCTGATCGTGGGTGACGTAGACGGTCGTGACGCCGAGTTCGCGCTGGATGCGCTTGATCTCGCGGCGGAGCTGCTCGCGCAGCCGGGCGTCGAGCGCGCTCATCGGCTCGTCGAGCAGCAGCACGTCCGGCTCGGGGGCGAGCGCCCGGGCGAGCGCGACCCGCTGCTGCTGTCCGCCGGAGAGTTCGTCCGGGTCGCGGTCGCCCATCTCCGGGAGGTCGACCAGTTCGAGCAGTTCCTCCACGCGCTCGTCGGCGGTGAGGCCGCGCGGCGGGTCGGTGAATCGCAGGCCGTAGCGGACGTTCTCCGCGACGGTCATGTGCGGGAACAGCGCGTAGCTCTGGAACACGACGCCGACGTTGCGGTCCTCGACGGGCGTGTCGCTCACGTCCTCGCCGTCGAAGCGGACCGTCCCGTCGGTGGGCGAGGAGAGCCCCGCGATCGTCCGGAGCGTCGTCGTCTTCCCACAGCCCGAGGGGCCGACCAGCGTGAAGAACTCCCCCTCCTCGACGGAGAGGGAGACGTCCTCCAGCGCGACGGCGTCGTCGAACGCTTTCCGCACCGAGTCGAGGTCGATGGCCACCATCTACATCCCCCTCCCTTCGCCGAGGCGGTCGATGACGAGGAAGCTGACGGCGGTGACGAACAGGAGGACACAGCCCATCGCCGTCGCGGGGCCGAGCCGTCGACCGAGGAAGCGTTCGATGGCGACCGGCATGGTGTAGGCCGAACTCCCGCTGGCCAAAATCACCGTCGAATCGAACTCCCCGATGCTGATGGCGAACGCGAAGGCCGCGCCCGCGACGACGCCGACGAACACCTGCGGGAGTTCGATGTCGAGCAGCACCCGGAACCGCGAGGCGCCGAGCGTTCGGGCGGACTCGACGACCGAGCGGTCGATCGTGGCCAGAAGCGGGGCGACGTTCCGAGTGACGAACGGGTACGCGCCGACGGCGTGGGCGGCGACGACCGCGACGGCGCCGGTGACGGTGAAGCGGTAGCCGAACGCGCTCGTGCCGAACACCAGCCCGCGGAGCAGGCCGAGGCCGACGACGACCCCCGAGACGGCAAAGGGCGCCATCGACAGCGTGTCGACCAGCTTGCTGCCCGGCACGTCACGGGTCGAGACGACCGCCAGCAACACGCCCATGGGGACGGCGATCACGAGGCTCGCGACCCCGTAGAGCAGCGAGTTCTGGACTGCGGTCAGCGGCTTGATCTGGAACGACGCCGCAGTCGCCTGCCGGTCGACGAGGAAGCGATAGTAGTCGAGCGTGAACCCGTTCGGGCCGGTGACGCTCTCGACGATCATGCTCGCCATCGGCGTGACGAACACGAGCAGCGCGACGGCGACGTACGCCCAGACGACCAGCCGGTCGAGGTCGAGTCGCCCGATCAACTGCTTCCGGGGCGCCGGCCGGGCGGCGCTCTCGGCGCGCTGGCGTGCCTCGTACCGGAGGTAGGCGTACGTCAACACGAGCGAGAACAGCATCTCGAGCGTCGCGAGCGCCGACGCGGTGGCGTAGTCGAGTTGGGACACCTTGTGGTACACCCACACCTCGACGGTCGCCAGCGAGAGGCCGCCCAGCGCGAGCACGATGGCGAAGGACATGAACGAGAAGATGAACGTCAGCAGCGCACCCGTGAGGATCGCCGGCAGCAGTTGGGGCAGCACCACGTCGAGGAACGCCCGTCGCGGCGAGGCACCGAGGCTCCGGGCGGTCTCGGCGGTGCCGGCGTCGACGCTCTCCCACGCCGTCGCCGTCACACGGGCCACCAGCGGCGCGTCGTAGAACGCGTGGGCGAGGACGATGATCGGCAGCGTGTACAGCAGTTCGATCCGGGGGAGTCCCAGTGCGGCCAGCGCGTCGTTGACGAACCCGTTCGCGCCGAACGTCGCGATGAAGCCGATCGCGACCATGATCGACGGCATCACGAACGGCACCGCGGTCAGCGAGCGCACCGTCTTCCGCCCGGGGAACTCGAAGCGTGCGAGCACGTACGCGCCCGGCAACCCGAGCGCGACGCTTGCGAGCGTCGACAGCAGCGCCTGATATGCAGTGAACCCGAACAGCCCCAGCCGGTAGTCCGGGAACGGAACCACGATAGGCCCGATTCGGTGGGGTTCGAAGGCGGTCCAGAGCACCGACGGGTTCTCGGCGGCCTGTGCGAGCACGCCGAAGAAAAAGGGGTCCGTGAGCACAGCCACCAGTGGCTCGACCGTGAGCCGTCCCTCGCGCAGCACGGCTTCGGAGAGCACTCGCCCCACCGGGTAGTAGAACAGCAGCGTCAGCAGCGCGAGCGTGGCGACCGCGGCCAGCGGGAGGGCGGCGGCCTCGAACCGTTCGCGGAGGACCGTCACGCTACTGTGATGCGACCTGTCGGGACCACTCGTCCAGCCACGTGTCCACGTTGCCGGAGAGTCGATCGTAGTCGAACGAGACCACCGTCTCGGGTTCCGGCGTCAGCTCGTCGAAGCTCTCGGGGAGTTCCGCGTTGTCGACGGCCGGCAGCGCGACGTTGCGCTGGGCGACCTCGGCCTGAATCTCGGGCCGGAGCATGAACGACATGAACGACTCGGCCAGTTCCGGCCGGTCGGTGTCCGAGAACCGCGCCATCGCTTCGAGGTAGGCGTACCCCTCGCCGTTGAGGAAGCCGATCTGGTGTTCCGCCATGTCGGCGCCGGACATATCGGCGAACACCTGGTCCGTCGAGTAGGAGACCACCGCCGGCGCCTCGCCCTCGCTGTAGGCGCCGTAGGCGGCGCCCCAGCCTTCGAGGATGCGCGCGCCGTTGTCGAGGAGGCGCTGCCAGTAGTCGAGGTAGCCGTCCTCGCCGTACTCGTTGATCGTCCAGAACAGGAACTCCAGCCCGGTCTCGCTGTTCTGTGGGTTCGGGATCAGCAGCGCGTCGCTGTAGTCGTCGGTCGTGAGGTCCTCGAACGTCTCGGGACCGCTCACGCCGCGCTCGTCGAGCATGTTCTGGTTGTACACCAGGCTGATGTACGCCGCCCCCATGGGGAACGCCCGCCCCTGGGGGTCGAACTGGTAGTCGTCGACGATGTGATCCGCGTTCGAGATGGCGCTCGGGTCCACCGCGTCGAACAGCGAGTCCCCGTCCTCGAGGTTGTCGTCGGCCCGGACCATGTTCTCCGGCGTGAGGCCGGCGAACAGGTCGGTGTCGACGGTGACGCCCTGGTTGCGACGCTGCAGGAAGTAGTCGATGCCGCCGTCGGGGGCGAACCACTCGAGGGTGGCGTCGTGTTCGGCCTCGAACTGCTCTTTGACCCACTCGCCGGGGCTGGTGCTGGGCGCGTCGATGAACGAGGTGTACGTGCCGACTCGCAGCGTCGGCGTCCCCTCGGTCGTGCCGACCGACGTTCCGGTCGCCGTATCGGTGCTCGTGTCAGTCGCGGGGTCGGTCTCGGTATCCACCGGTTCGGCGGAACAGCCAGCCAACAGCGCCGCCGCGCCGACGCCGGCAGTTCGGAGATAGCTACGTCGCTTCATGTCCACCCGTTTCTATCCGGACGATATATAACCATTGGAAATTATGAGAGGATTGCCGATTCGTGGGAGTGATCCGCCGCTCAGCCGGACTCCTCGGTCTCGACCTCGGCGTCGGGGATCTCCTCGTCGGCGTCGGCGACCACGTCGTCGGCCGACTGGATGTCGGGCTCGGTGTCGCCGGACATGATCTTCTCGGCCTCCTCCTCCATCGCGTCGGTGTCGAGCTCGGCGGCCTCGTCGATCTGACCGAGGATGTCCTCGATGTCGTCGAGGCCGAGCATCTCGCGGGTCTCGTCGTCGAAGTCGAGCGAGTTCAGGCTCTCCTTGGTCTTGGTGTCGCTGCCGGTCAGGTGCTGGCCGTAGCGACCCACCAGCGAGGTAAGCTCCTGGGGCATGATGAACGTCGAGGAGTCGCCCTGCCCGATATTCTCCAGCGTCTCCATTCCCTTGTCGATGATCGCCCGCTCGCCCATCGACTCGGCGGACTTCGCGCGGAGTACGGTGGAGATGGCGTCACCCTGCGCCTCGAGGATCTGGGACTGCTTCTCCCCCTGTGCGCGGATGATGTTGGACTGCTTCTCCCCCTCGGCCTCCTCGACGGCGGAGCGTCGCTCCCCCTGCGCTTCGAGAATCATGGCGCGGCGGCGGCGCTCGGCGGAGGTCTGCTGCTCCATCGCCTGCTGGACGTCCTTCGAGGGGTTGACCTCGCGGACCTCGACGGACTCGACGCGGATCCCCCACTCGTCGGTAGGCTCGTCCAGTTCCTTCCGGATCCGGGCGTTGATCTCCTGTCGCTTGTTGAGCGTGTCGTCGAGCTCCATGTCGCCCAGCACCGCACGGAGGGTGGTCTGGGCAAGGTTGGAGACGGCGGTCTTGTAGTCGTCCACTTCGAGGTACGCCTTCCGGGCGTCCATCACCTTGATGTACACCACGGCGTCGGCGGTGACCGGGGAGTTGTCCCGGGTGATCGCCTCCTGTCGGGGCACGTCGAGCGTCTGCGTCCGCATGTCGAACGCGTGGGTCTGGGAGACGAACGGGGGGATGAAGTTGATCCCCGGTTCGAGCAGCTTGCGGTACTCGCCGAACACGGTGAGGGCTTTCTTCTCGGTCGCGTCGACGATCTCCACGGCCTGCCAGACCGCGGCGACGACGACGAAGAGAAACAGCAAGCCGACGACGCCAGTGACGGCGCCCGCCTGGAGGGGTGCGATAACCATACCCCGGGGTTGGGGTGTTGGTGGCTTAATAGTTTCCCGCGAAAAAACCGAGACGGGCCGCCGACGCGATCGCTCAGTTCGTCTCGGTTTCGCGCTCCTCGTCGGCGTCCGTCGAGTCCGGCCGGCCGGTCCAGCCGGAGTCGGTCGGCGCGTCGTCAGTCGTCGCGTCGTCCTCGGCCGGATCGTCCGTCTCCCCGTCGTCAGCCGCCTCCTGGGCGTTCTCCGCGCGAGCGCGTTCGAGTTCGCGGTCGAGGCTCCCCTCGACGGCGCCCAGCGACTCGACGGTGACGACGTTGCCGCCGCCGGGGTCGATCACCATCACCTCCTCGCCCTCGGGGATCTCCCCCTCGATGGTGCGGGCGGAGTAGTATGGGTTGAAGCCGCCGTTCTCGATCTTGACCTCGCCCTCGCTGGGGGTGACACGCGAGGTGACGCGGGCGGTCTGGCCCTTCAGGTCGCTGGAGGAACTGGTCTGGGCCTGTCCCTTCCCGCCGTAGATGTCCAGTTCGCGGTAGCCGTACAGCGTGACGATCCCGAACAGCAGGACGAGGCCGGCGAGCACGAACGGCGTCGCGACGGGGCCGAGCAGCAGGCCGACCAGCCCCGCCCCGAGCAGCGAGACGCCGACGACGACGAAGTGTGCCCCCGGCGCCAGCGCCTCCGCGATCGACAGCGCGATCCCCGCCGCGACCAGCAGCAGGGGAAGCGTCTCTGGGCCGAGCAGCCCGGACTGGAGCAGCATCGTGCTGCGTATGGACCCCGCCACGTATCAACGTTGGCTCCGTCCGGGGGTCGTCGGTCAGCGAAGCCGTCCGGCGGCGATCGGTAAGAGAAGGCTTATTCGGCACGCGTGGGGACTCGGCCGTATGAATCAGTTCGTCCGGGAGGTGAGGTGAGTGCCCGGTGTGGATCTCCCCTTCGGGCTCCCGGAGGTGGACTACGCCGACTACTCGAACCGGCAGTTGGTGGCGGTTCCGCTCGCGGTACTGTTGGTGGCCCTCCTGATCATCGGCGGCGTCTGGGCGACGACCGGGGCGCCCGCCGATCTCGGGGTGGAGTTCACCGGCGGCACCGAGATCAGACTGACCGTCGACGGCGAGAACCCACAGCAACAGATCCGCGAGGAGATCGGTCCCGACCCGTCCAACATCCAGCCGGTGGCGAACAGTAACCGCTTCATCGTGACCTACGGTCCCGAAACGGACAGCGCGCGGTTGGAGCAACAGGCGTTGGACGCCGGCTTCGACGTGCAGTCGGTCGACGGCACCTCGCCGACGTTCGGGAGCGAGGCACAGGTCCAAGCGATCGGCGGCATCGCCATCGCGTTCGCGGGGATGAGCGTGCTGGTGTTCGCGATGTTCCGGACGTTCGTCCCGAGCATCGCCGTCGTCCTGTCGGCGTTCTCGGACATCGTCGTCCCGGTGGCGCTGATGAACGTCCTCGGCATCCCGCTCACGCTCGGCTCCGTCGCCGCGCTGCTGATGATCATCGGGTACTCCGTCGACTCCGACATCCTGCTCAACAACCACGTCCTCCGCCGGCAGGGTGGGTTCTACGAGTCGGCCTACCGCGCGATGGAGACCGGGATCACGATGACGCTGACCTCCATCGCCGCGATGCTCGTGATGACCATCGTCGCGACCGCCTTCGGGATCGGCCTGCTCTCCTCGATCGGGCTGATCCTCGTCTTCGGGCTGGCGACGGACCTGCTGAACACCTACATGCTCAACATGTCGCTGCTTCGCTGGTGGAAGTTCGAGGGGGTGAACCGCTGATGGCCGACGAGGGCGGAACGTGGGCCAGCATCAAGTCGAACTGGCGGGTCGTGCTGCTGGTCCTCATCGTGCTCGCGAGCGTGTTCGCGCTGTTCTCCCCGACGCTCGCGCCCAGTAGCGCCGCCGGCGGCGAGGACGGCGCTGCCGCCGAGAGCGGCGGGATCACCAACCTCCAGTACGGGATCGAGCTCTCCGGCGGCACCCGGATCCAGGCGCCGCTCGTGGGTGTGCACGCGACCGGGGTGGACATCCCGAACGGCACCGACACCTCGACAGTCCGCCAGCAGGTCGCCGACGGGCTCGAGAACGCCAGTACGGAGGACATCGCGGTCCGCTACCCCGGCGAGTACGGCGACATCACCCAACGGACGACCGTGGTCGAGGTCCGGACCACGAACGTCACCGCGGCCCAACTCGAGAGCGCACTGACCGCGGCGGGCTACGCGCCCGAAAACACGTACAACCGGGTGTCCGACGTGACGCAGTCGACCGCGGTCACCGTCCTCCGGCAGAAGGTCAACGAGGCCGGACTCTCCGGCGGCACCGTCAGCACCGTCGGCGGCGACGTGATCGTCGTCGAGGTGCCCAACGCCAACCAGACCGCCGTGCGTGACTTGATCGAGTCCCGCGGGCAGGTACTGATCCAGGCGTACCACCAGAACGAGAGCGGGGCGTACGTCCGGACCACCGTGATGGACGCCGAGGACCTCCGGCAGGTCGGTAACGCTCGCCGGCTCCCCGGGGAGAACACCGGCGCCGAGGTCAGCGTTGTCGTCGCCGAGGAGAGCGCCCAAGAGGTCCAGCAGGGGTTCGTCGACACCGGCCTCGCACAGGAGGGCGGCACTCGGTGTACGTACGAGGAGAACCCCAACGGAACCGAGCCCTGTATCTTGGTCGTGCAGGACCAGCAGGTGTTGAACTCCTTCGGCGTCGAGTCCGGGCTGGCCCAGCCGATGCGGACCGGCGAGTGGGCCGACAACCCGCGGTTCCGGCTGACGACGCGGAACCTCTCGACCGCACAGGAGGTCGCGATCAACCTCCGCGCCGGCGCGCTGCCGACTCAGCTCGATCTGGACTCGGACTCGATGCTGTACGTCGACCCCTCGCAGTCCGACCGGTTCAAGACTGACTCGCTGATCGCCGGGATCGCGGCGGTGTTGGCGGTCAGCGGCGTCGTGTTCGCACGCTACCGTCGGGTCGAGGTGGCGGGGCCGATGATCGTCACCGCGCTGTCGGAGGTCGTCATCCTGATGGGCGCCGCCGCGGCGCTGGGCTACCCGATCGACCTCTCGGTGATCGCCGGCTTCGTCGCCGCGATCGGGACCGGGGTGGACGACCTGATCATCATCGCCGACGAGGTGATGAGCGAGGGCGAGGTGAACAGCCGGCGGGTGTTCCAGAGCCGCTTCCGCAAGGCGTTCTGGGTGATCGGCGCCGCGGCCGCGACGACGATCGTCGCGCTCTCGCCGCTGGCGGTGCTCTCGCTCGGTCAGCTCCGCGGGTTCGCGATCTTCACGATCCTCGGCGTGCTGGTCGGCGTGCTGGTCACCAGGCCCGCCTACGGCGACATCCTGCGCTCGCTGCTGACCGGCGAGCACTGAGCGGGCAAACGCTTTTCTTCGGCTCCGCCGAACCGGGAGATATGTCCTCCACGAACGGCGACGCCGACGATCTCGACCCCGAGACCGAGGCCGCGATCCGGCGGGCGGTCCGCGAGGAGATCCGCGGCGCGGTCCGGGCGCTGCGTCAGGTCGGCGGCGGCCTGCTGTTCGGCTTCTTCGCGCTCCCCGCGCTCGCCGGCGTGCTGCTGGTGTTCAACGTCCCGATAACGATCGTATTCCTGCTGTGGGTCGGCGCGCTGCTCGTGCTCGGCGCGTACGCGTGGGAACTCCCGCCGTTCAACTGACCGACCGAGGAGCTTTTGCCCGCCGGACCGCTCCTTCCGGAGGATGCGAGTCGAGATCCACGGTGACGCCTACGAACTCGACACCGACCGCGTCGCCGAGGCGGAGGCCGAGATCCGCCGCCAACTCGCCGCGTACGCCGCCGGCGAGCGCGAGGCGTTCGACCTGACCGTCGACTACCCCGGCGGCCACCTCGGCGACGTGATGCGCGCGATGGCCGCGATCCCCTACGGCGAGACGCGCACGTACGGCGATCTGGCCGCCGAACTCGACTCCGGTGCCGTCGCGGTGGGACAGGCCTGCGGCGCGAACCCGCTCCCGATCGTCGTCCCCTGTCACCGCGTGGTCGGCGTCGACGACAGCGGTGGCTTCTCCGCCGCGGGCGGCGTCGACGCGAAGCGGCGGCTGCTGGCGTTCGAGCGCGGCGAGACGCTGGACCGGTTCGAGTGAGCCGCGTGCGCCGGGCGAGTCGTGCCGTCGTTCACGATCGTTCGAGAGGTAACAACCTCTACACGACTGGGCACTCGAGCGTGTACCATGGTCGCCGTCAATCCCGAGTTCTGCCACCAGTGCGGCGCGGAGCTGACCGAGCGACTCGTCCACGGTCGGGAGCGCCCCTACTGCGCGGCGTGTGACCGGGCGTTCTACCGGAACGCGGTTCCCTCCGCGGGAGTGTTCGTCCGCGACGGCGACGCCGTGTTGCTGATGCAGCAGGCCGACCGCGACAGCGAGTGGGCGACCGGGGGGGAGTGGACGCTCCCTGGCGGCCACCCCGAGTACGACGAGGCGCCGCGGGCTGGCGCAGTCCGCGAACTCGAGGAGGAGACGGGGATACGGGCCGATCCCGCGGACCTCACGCTGCTCGCGGCGCCGCACAGCACCCACCTCGGCTACCACTACTACATGCTCACCTACCTGCTCGACTACGACGACGCGCGCGGCGAACTGGAGCCGGGTGAGGAAGCGAGCGACCTGCGGTTCTGGACGCCCAAAGAGATGTACGCGGACACCGAGAACACTCGCGAAATCGACCGGCAGCGGCTCTCGCTCGTCTTCGAGGACTAGAAGTCGCTCAGCCCGGACTGCTCGGCGGCCGCGAGCGCGTCCTCGCAGGTCGCCCACGTCGCCCGCGCACAGGCGGGCAGTTCCCCGTGTTCCTCGACGTGCCCCGCGAGGAACGCCCGCGTCGTCGGGTCCGACGGGTAGCCGCTGCCGACCTCGCGGTCGTACCGCTCGTCGATTTCGGCCATCCGGCGGTCGCGTTCGACCTTCGCGACGACGCTCGCGGCCGAGACGATCGCGTGCGTCTCGTCGGCGCCGTGTTCGGCAGTCACGTCGACCTCGGTCCCGGTTTCGGCGACCGCATCCCGGAGCCGTCGGCCGAACCGCGCTTCGTCGGTGTCGGCGGCGTCGGCGAGCACGT
>NZ_JBHUDH010000033.1:43712-45547 GCF_042678005.1 Halolamina salina
ACGTCGTCGCCCGCTTCCGCGACCGCCGCCACCGCCTCCGCCTGTGCGGCGACGCCGAGGCCGTTCATGTCGGTGTCGGGTGCGTCGATCCGTTCGGGCGGGATCGCCGCCGCGGCGACAGCGATATCGGGATTGTCGCGGAGTTCGGCGGCCAGCTCCTCGCGGCGCGTCGCGGTGAGTTCCTTCGAGTCCGCCAGTCCTGAGGGAAGATCCTCGGGGGCGGCCCTAACCGCGCCGGCGACCATCGGTCCCAGCGCGGGTCCCTTGCCCGCCTCGTCGGCGCCGACGACCATCAGTCCCGGAAGTACGCCGAGTGCTCGAACGGCTCGTCCTCGCCGTCGACCCGGAGCACGTCCAGCGCCGTCACCTCGGCGCCGACGCCGAGCAGCCCCGCGAGCGAGGGCGTCGTGCGCCCCTCGTCGCTCGAGATCAGCTCCTTGATGTAGAGCCCGCCTGCGCCGTGGACCTCGACGGTCGCGGTCCTGCTTCCCTCGAGCTCGCCCTCGATCTCGTACACGTCGCGGGTCCGGACCTTGCTCGCGCGCCGGTGGTCGACGCGGTTCGGCGTCTCCTGTTCGATCGTCGCGCCGTCGAGTTCGGCGAGCGCGTCGGCGAACGACTCGGCGTCGACTGGCTCGTCGAAACGGACCTGCGCGCTGTAGCGTTTCGAGGCGTCGTGGCGCTTGACGCGCTCGACCATGTCGTGGGTCGCGAGTCGCAGCCCCTCGACCTCGACTTTCCCCTCCGCGAAGGCGTTGATGTCCTGCTGCAGGCGGTCGGTGTCGACCGTGCGGCGGCGGGGCTCCTCGATCTCGATCACGAACGGCCGGCCGGTGCCGAGCATCCGGGCGTCGACGTCCTCACGGCCCGCGCCGTGGAACGTCGCGCCGACGCCGTCCATCACGTCCTCGACGACGGGCGCGGTGAGCTGTTCGACGCTCTCGGGGTAGCGGTAGCGGGAGCCGTCACACTCCTCGCAGGGCTCCCGACCCTGCCGGCCGCTGCCGTTGCAGGCAGAGCAGGGCCACTTCGTCTGCGGGATGCCGCGCTCCAGCTTCCGGTAGCGGCCGTAGACGAACGCGGAGTTGATCTCCGCTGTCACCTCGTCTTCGGCGAGATCGAGCAGGAACTGCACGTCGGGGCGCTCGAAGTCGACCTCGGTGTCGGTGAGCCGGCCGACGCGTTTGCCCACCTCGCGATTGAACTCGCTCTTGAACCGCTCGCCCGCGTCGGCGTCGAGACCGGCGTCCTCCCGGAGCATTCGCTCGTTCTCTTCGATCAGCGCGGGCGGGCGAGTGCCCACCTGATAGCTCTCGAACTCCACGTCCTCGACCTTACTGGCGGCGCGCTCGGCCCACTCGTCGAACGCGTCGCAGTAGCCCTCACAGACCCAGCAGTCCGCCGCGTCGACGGACGCCGGCTCCTCGTCGTCCTCGAGACCGATAGCGGTCCGCAGCGCCCGCCCCCGTTCGCGGTTGGTGAGGCCGAAGCTTCGGTCGGCGAAGACCCGGCCCAGACAGGCGTCACAGACCCCGCCGACGGCGTCGACCGCGCGGGCGTCCTCCAGTACGCTCATGGGCGGAGTCGGGGGCGGAACGGGTAACTACCTTGCCCTTCCCCGACGGGGCTGGAGGGCCGGGACACAGCGGAGAAGAGGGAGGCCGACGAACGGCGCGGTGACCGTCACGATCGCGCGCCGCGACTGCCGTAACTGCTAGGGAGGCCCGGTTCGCAACTCCACCTCGACGTCGCTGACGCCGAACCGTTCCTCCAACCGCGCGCCGGCGTCGCCGGCGTCGTCGACCAGCAGCGAGGCCGAGACGGTGACCGTCAGG
>NZ_JBHUDH010000033.1:45571-52700 GCF_042678005.1 Halolamina salina
CGACGCCGTCGGCGCCGCTGAGGCGGTCGCGCACGCCGGCTTCGAGGTCGCCGGCCGCGTTCCGTGGGACGCTCACTGTACAGGCCACGCCGACGGGCTGGCGGCGAACCGCCGACCCCTCGGAGCTTTTGGTGCTCATCGCACGCTCCCACCACGACTCGAACGTGCTGGGGGGACCAGCTCCCGTGGGAGTTGGCCCACAACGTGAACAGACGGCTCCAGGAGAGTGCAGGTTCGCACCGACCGGGCCGCCGTGAACCGATTCACGCTGCGAGCCGACCGGACCGAACCTGCGGGCGTACGAGTGCGATAATCCCGACATACCCGAACCGGTCCGCTCCGGTAGACCCAGACTCACAGCTATTGGACGCTGTGAGCTTGGATGGGGATGTCGGGAGGCGCATCGTTCGACCTGTGAAACCCTCTATCGGCTTCCTACTTAATTCTACTCCGCCCCTGTGACGGTGTCGCATAGGGAGGGGAGTCGAGAAGGAGGCGGATCGTCCGGCACGGACTGCTACGAACCGAAACCATTTGTCCCCCCGCAGCGACTCGGGAGTATGCGAGTCATCCGCAACGGGATCGTCCACACCCAGACCGAGCGCGGGACGATCGAGGGCGACGTGCTGATCGAGGACGGGAAGATCGCCGACGTGGGCTACGCGGTCGACGTGCCTGCCGACGCCGAGGAGATCGTCGTCGACGGCGCCCACGTCACGCCCGGGCTGGTCGACGCCCACTCCCACGCCGGGATGGCGGAGTGGGCCGAGCCCGAGGACAGCGACTTCAACGAGGGCACGTCGGCGACGACGCCCCACGTGAACGCGCTCGACGGGTTCCACCCCCGGGACGAGGAGCTCAAACACGCCTTCCAGAACGGCGTCACCAGCGTCTCCAGCCGGATGGGGTCGGGCAACGTCATCGGCGGCGTGATCGTCTCGATGAAGACCTACGGCGATCAGGCCGACGAGATGCTCATCAAGGAGGACGGGATGAAGGCCGCGATGGGCGAGAACCCGAAGCGGTTCCACGGCGAGCAGGAAGGGCGCCAGCCTTCCACCCGGCCGGGCGTCGCCGCCACGCTCCGCGAGCAGTTCACCGCGGCCGAGGACTACCTCGACCGCAAAGAGAAGACCGACGAGGACGAGGCGTTCGAGCGCGACATCGGGATGGAGAACCTCGCCCGCGTGCTCACGGGCGACCTCCCGCTGCGGGTCCACGCCCACCGCGCCGACGACATCCGGACCGTGTTCCGGATCGCCGACGAGTTCGGCATCGACGACCTCTCGATCGAGCACGCGACCGAGGGCCACACCATGGCCGAGGCGTTCGTCGAGCGCGACGTGCCCGCGGTCGTCGGCCCCTCGTTCTCCTCCGCCTCGAAGTACGAGCTCCGCAACATCACTTTCGAGACGCCGGGAATCCTCCACGACGCCGGCGTGAAGGTCGCGATCCAGACCGACGCGCCGATCCTGCCCCAGCAGCATCTCGACGTCTGTGTCGGGCTGGCCGTCCGCGAGGGGTTCCCGCCCGAGGCCGCACTCGATGCCGTGACCACGAACGCCGCGGAGATCCTCGGCATCGAGGACCGCGTCGGCACGCTCGAGCCGGGCACCGACGCCGACGAGGCGGTCTGGGACGGCGAGTTCTGGCGCGTCGATACGCGCACCCAGCACGTGTTCGTCGACGGCGAGCACGTGTTCGACCGCGCGGCCGACGCGACCGACCCCCGGGAGGAGTACGCCTGGTAACGCGTGCAGCTCCCCACGCTCTCCGCGCCGGCGATCGACGACGACGATCCGAGCGTCCCGGTCGTCGTCGGGGCGGTGATCGGCGGCGTGTTCTTCGGGGGCGTCGGGGGCGGCGTCGCGTTCCCGACGCTGCCCACGCTGGGGACGGTGCTCGGCATCTCCTCGTTCGTAGTGGGGACGATCCTCTCGATCAACCGCTTCACGCGGCTCCTGATGGCGACGCCGGCGGGGCAGGTGCTCGACAGCGTCGGCACCCGGAAGCCGATGCTCGCCGGCCTGTTCGTCCAGGGGCTGGTGCCGTTCGGCTACGTGCTGGCGCTCGACCCCGGCCCGGTTCCTCTCTCCAGCGCGGCGATCTTCTTCCTCTCGCGGGCCTGCTGGGGTATCGGCTCGGCGTTCGTGTTCGTCGGCGCGTTCACTACCGTCACCCACGTCACGACCGCGGAGAACCGCGGGAAGTGGGTAGGGTACATGCGCGGCGGACAGAGCCTCGGCTTCCCGATGGGCCTGATCCTCGGCGGTGTCCTGACCGACGTTTACGGCTACGGCGAGGCGTTCGCGGCGGCCGGCGCCACCGGCCTGTTCGCGGCCGTCGTCGCCTTCGTCGTCCTCCCGAACGTCGAGGGGAGCGCGACGGCGACGACCCGCCTGCGTGACCTCCCGGCGGTCGTGCGTGCCGACGCGCGCGTGCTGGGGATCGGCGCCACCAACCTCTCGGTGCGCTTTCTCTACGCCGGGGTCCTGCTCTCGACGGTCGTGCTGTACACCAACGAGTACGGCGTCTCGCTCGGCTCGCTGGCCGGCACCGGCGTCAGCGGCGTGGTGATGGCGGTCTCCGTGCTCGCGATGTCGGTGACGACGCTGTTCGTCGGCCGCCTCTCGGACAGGCTCTCCTCGCGGACCTACACCGTGATCCCCGCGTTGGGTCTGCTCGCCGCCGGGTTCGCGCTGCTCGTGTTCGTCCCCACGGTGGCGGGAATCGTCGTCGGCGTCGCGATGATCGGCGTCGGCGTCGGCGGGACGGGGCCGCCGCTGATGGCGTACCTCGGCGACATCGCGCCTGGCGAGGACGTGGGGAAACTCGGCGGCGTCTACAACGTGTTCGGCGACATGGGGTCGACGATCGGGCCGCTGATCGCGCTCCCACTGGCCTCCACTATCGGCGTCGGGATGGAGTACCTGATCTGTGCCGGCCTCGCCGTGCTGACGGCGATGATGGTGCTCGCGACGCTGGACGGCGATCCCGAACCGCTTCGCTCGCCCGAGGTCGTCCCGGACGACTGAGAGCGGGCCGCGGCGTGCCTCGCCGCCGTCGCCACCGGTCGCTTGCGAGGGCTTTTACCCGAAGCCGCGCCCACTCCAACCAGAGCGATGAGCGATCCCGTCCCCGCGATGGCCGAGCGCGCGGCCGCCTGCGCCGACCGACTGCTGGCCGCCGACTCCGTCGTGCTGGCCTCCCACATCGACGCCGACGGGCTCACCAGCGGCGCCATCGCCGCGACCGCGCTGGATCGGGCCGGGATCCCCTTCGAGACCACCTTCGAGAAGCAGTTGGACGCCGAGGCGATCGACCGGATCGCGGCAACGGACCACGAGGTTGCGCTGTTCACGGACTTCGGCAGCGGCCAACTGGACGATATCGTCCCCCACCAGCAGGCGGGCGACTTCGACGCTGTGGTCGCGGATCACCACCAGCCGGCGACGGGCGAGGAGAGAGCGGACCCGCCCGACATCGACCACCACCTCAACCCCCTGCTGTTCGACATCGACGGCGCATCCGAGCTCTCGGGCGCCGGCGCAACGTACGTGCTCGCCCGCGCGATGGAGACCGAGGGCGTCGACAACCGCGACCTCGCGGCGTTGGCGGTCGTGGGGGCGGTCGGCGACATGCAGGACACCGACGGCGGCCTGATCGGCGCGAACGAGGGGATCGTCGCCGAGGGCGTCGAGGCCGGCGCCATCGAGGAGGTGACGGATATCTCACTGTACGGCCGGCAGACGCGACCGCTGCCCAAGCTCCTCGAGTACGCCAGCGAACTCCGGATTCCGGGCATCTCCGGCGACGAGGAGGGGTCGATCCGGTTCCTCTCGGGGCTGGACGTGGACCTGAAAGTCGACGGCGACTGGCGGCGCTGGGTGGATCTCTCCTTCGAGGAGCGCCAGACCGTCGCGAGCGCGCTGATGCGCCACGCCATCTCCCGCGGCGTACCGCCCGAGCGCGTCAACGGCGTCACGACGACGACGTACACGCTCGCCGACGAGGAGGTCGGCACCGAGCTCCGGGACGTGAGCGAGTTCTCGACGGTGCTGAACGCCACCGCGCGCTACGAGCGCGCGGACGTGGGGCTGGCGGTCTGTCTGGGCTACCGCGACGAGGCGCTGGAGGAGGCGCGACGGCTCCTCCGAACCCACCGCCGAAACCTCTCGGAGGGGTTAGAGTGGGTGAAAACCGAGGGCGTCGAGCAGGAGGAGCATCTCCAGTGGTTCGACGCGGGCAGCCACATCCGGGAAACGATCGTCGGCATCATCGCCGGGATGGCGCTGGGCGCGGAGGGGATCCGCCGGGATCAGCCGATCGTCGCGTTCGCCCAAGAGAACAGCGAGGAGCTGAAAGTCTCGGCGCGGGGGAGCGGCTTCCTCGTCAGTGACGGGCTGGATCTCTCGGTCGTGATGTCCGAGGCTGCCGATGCTGCCGGCGGCGGCGGCGGCGGCCACGACGTGGCGGCGGGGGCGACGATCCCGCGGGAGAACCGGGACGCGTTCCTCGCGGAGGCGGACCGGATCGTCGGCGAGCAGCTCGGCGACTAAGCGCCGATGTCCTCGAACAGCTGTCGGTAGTCCTCGGTGTCGAGCTGGTCGGTGATCCGGTCGAGCTCGTCGTCGAGTTCGTCGAGCCTCGAGGTCAGCTTCCGGTACTCGTCGCTTCGTTCGAGCGCCTCGCGGGGCTTCTCGGCTTCGAGCGTCGCCCGCTTGGAGGCCAGCGACGCGGTGCGCTGGAGCCGGTCGTCGTACTGGCTCCGGGTCTCGAGGCGCTCGACGGCGTCGAGTAAGTCGCTCTGGGAGAGCGGCTTGAGCACGTACAGGTCGAACCCCATCTCCACGATGTCGAAGTCGGGCTCGACCGCGGTCACCATCCCGACCCGAACGTCGATCCCCCGGTCGCGGATCTCCGCGAGCAGGTCCTCGCCGTGGCCGTCGGGGAGCCGGCGGTCGAGCAGCGCGATGTCGTACCGCTCGTCGATCATCGACGACGCGTCGCCGATACTGTTCGCGACGTCGACGTCGTACCCCTCGGCCTCGACGGTGCTGGAGTAGAGCTCCGCCACGTCCTGCTCGTCCTCGACGATCAATACCCGGACGTCCTCCCTGTCGTCGGACCGGTCTCGCGCCCCTGCCTCGGTGCCCGCCTCGCTCATGATCCTATCCCTTCGGCCGCTTTGAGTTAACTTTACCGTCGTACGACTGTCGGACGGTGAGCGTTCGCGTCGGCGACGCCCGCGCCGCGGCCGGCGACCCGGTGGGCTTAATTCCCCCGGCACCGCTACCTCCCCGTACTCATGGTCGACGTGACCGAGACCGGCGTCGACGGTCTCGACTCTATTCTCAACGGCGGCATCGTCGAGAACTCGACGGTCCTGGTCAGCGGCAACCCCGGCACGGGGAAGAGCATCTTCGGCATCCAGTACCTCCACACCGGGGTGAAGGAGTTCGACGAGAAGGGGATCTACATCTCCTTCGAGGAGAACGCCGAGGACATCAGGCAGGCCGCGGAGTCGGTCGGCTTCGAGGACTGGGGCGAGATGGTCGAGCGCGGCGACATCAAGGTGTACGACAAGTCGACGATGCTCCGTGAGGAGGACTTCAACACCGCGATCGACCGCCTGCTGCAGGACTTCGCCGGCACCACGTACGACCGGCTGGTGCTCGACTCGCTGACGATGTTCAGCCTCTTCTTCGACGACGAGAAGGAGAACCGCACGTACCTGCTGAAGTTCTCGGACATCCTCAAGAAGAACGGGCTCACCTCGCTGCTGATCAACGAGCAGGGCGCGGTGTTCCCCGAGACCGAGATCGGGCTGGAGAACTTCCTCACCGACGGCAACATCTACTTCATCCAGACGCCGACGGACAACGGCGTGAACCGCTACATCTGGGTCGCGAAGATGCGAAAGCAGGACATCAACACAGACATCTTCCCGATGGAGATCGGCGAGGGCGGTATCACCGTCTACGAGCGTGCCGGCGGCTTCTCGATGATGGGCAGCGAGGAGCGGCCGGGGTTCTAGCTCTGGGACATCCGCCGCCAGACCTCGTCGAGCTTGTTGGTCACGTCCGACCGCTGTTCGAGGTCGACGCTCAGCCCGTCCCGGAAGTCGATCGACACCTCGTCGACACAGCGACGGTACACCTTGATCCGCCGGTGTTCCTCCGAGAGCGGCCGGTCGTGGAGTTCGAGCAGGTCCGCCTCCGTCAGCTCCTCGATCCGGCGGTAGCAGGTCGCGATCGGGACGTCGAGCTGGTCGGAGAGCTCCTGAGCGGACATCGGCTCGCCCGCCGCTTCGAGGATCTCTGGGTTGTACTTGTTCCCGAGCACCTCGATGATCTCGTCCGAGGCCATTCGTTATCGGGAATGAGACGGCGTTTCAAAAACGTACCGCCATTCTCGACGGGGATCGGGTCCCCGTTTGGCGGTTTGTATTAGTTTGAGTTCTGTCACGGTGTGGTATCAGTTCGAAGAACTGGCTACTCCTCGGTGATCGTCCGGTCCTTCTCGTCGATCTCGCCGCGGTAGAGCTTCGCCCCGTCCTGGGCGACCTGCCGGGCGAGCACCGCGCACTTGATCCGCATCGGCGAGATTTCGACGCCGAGCATCTCGACGATGTCGTCGGTGTCCATCTCGTAGAGCTCCTCGATGCTCGTGCCGGGCAGCTCCTGAGTCAGAAGCGACGCCGCGGCCTGCGAGATCGCACAGCCGTCGCCGCTGAAGGAGACCTCCTCGATCGTCTCGTCGTCGTCGGCCAGCTTCACGTCGACCTGGATGGTGTCCCCACAGGAGGGGTTCTCCCCGACGTGGGAGAAGTCGGGGTCGGCCATCTCCCCGTAGTTCCGGGGGTTCTTGTAGTGGTCGAGAATCTGCTGGCGGTACATGTCCGAGCCACTCATGGCTCGAAAGAGACGGTTTCCGGGGAAAAGGGTTCCGGGGTTCGTGGTCGAATACCGGGATCGCTAACGGGGTGTGGGAGAGTGTGAACGTCGTTCTGGAGTGGTTTCGAAGGGAACGGGGACGGCAACAGCGTCTCGTTCGTAGACCACTTGCGACCGCACCGCCCCGCACAGCCCACAGACCTCCCCAGCCGACTCGCTCCCTACGGTCGCTC
>NZ_JBHUDH010000033.1:52719-58449 GCF_042678005.1 Halolamina salina
CTCGCGTTGCTCGCGAGGACCTCGCGCTCGGCTCGCGACGGAGCGCGCTCCGCATTCGCGCCACCGCCTTCCAGAATCAACGGCGACTACGCGAACAGTTCCCGCGCGGTGTCGACGGCGTCGATGAGTTCGTCGATCTCCTCCTTGCGGTTGTAGAGGTAGAACGAAGCCCGCGTGGAGGCGGGGACGCCGAGCACGTCGTGCAGCGGCTGGGTACAGTGGTCGCCCGCGCGGACCGCCACGCCGTGATCGTCGAGGATCGAGGAGAGGTCGTGGGCGTGGACGCCCTCGAGGTTGAACCCCACCAGCCCGCCGCGCTCCTCGCGCGGGCCGTAAATCTCCACGTCGTCGAACTCGCTCAGTCGGTCGTAGGCGTACTCCGCAAGTTCGGACTCGTGGCGCTCGATCGCGTCCATCCCCACGTCCTCGAGGTAGTCGATCGCGGCGGTGAGGCCGACTGCCTCGGCGATCGGCGGCGTGCCCGCCTCGAACTTCCAGGGCAGGTCCTCCCACGTCGAGCCCTCGAACTCCACGCGCCGGATCATCGCGCCGCCGACGAGGAACGGCGGCAGTTCTTCGAGGAGAGCCTCCTTGCCGTACAGCACGCCGATCCCCGTCGGGCCGAGCATCTTGTGGCCCGAGAAGGCGTAGAAGTCGGCGTCGATCTCGCCCACGTCGACCGGGCGGGTGGGGACGGCCTGCGCGCCGTCGATGAAGGAGAGCGCGCCGTGCTCGTGGGCGATGTCGGTGATCTCCGCGACGGGGTTGATCGTCCCGAGCGTGTTCGAGACGTGGACCGTGCTGACCATCGCGGTGTCCTCGTCGACCTTCTCGCGCAGGTCGTCCATGTCCAGCCGGCCGTCGTCGTCGATCTCGACGTACCGGATCTCCGCGCCCTGCTTCTCACAGAGCTGTTGCCACGTGACGAGGGAGGCGTGGTGCTCCATCTGCGTGGTGACGACGTTCTCGCCGGGTTCGAGTTCGGTCAGCCCCCACGTGTAGGCGACGAGGTTGAACGCCTCGGTCGTGTTCTTGGTGAACACGATCTCCTCGCGGCCGTCGGCGCCGACGAACTCGGCCGCGCGGTCGTGGGCGTCCTCGTAGGCGACGGAGGCCTCCTGACTCAGGCTGTGGATGCCGCGGTGGACGTTGGAGTTGTACTGGTAGTAGAACTCCGTCATCGCCTCGACGACCTGCTTCGGCGTGTGGCTGGTCGCGGCGTTGTCGAGGTAGTACAGCGGCGTGTCGTCGTTCTCGTCGGGACCGGGAACGGTCACGTCGCCGCCGACTTTCCGGTCGAGGATCGGGAAGTCCTCGCGGATGGCGTCGACGTCGAGCGCCGGCGAATCGTGGGTAGCCATTGGGTGATAACTGGGGCTGGAGGTGCAAGGGGGCTTCGGTAGCGGGACCGGGAAACGTCGCGAGCGAAGCGAGCGACGGCAAACGGTCCCGAAGTGAGCGGGGAACGAAGTGACCCGCGAGCCGCGGGAGCAGGCCGGAAACACCGCGAGCGAAGCGAGCGACGGCTAACGGTCCCGAAGCGAGCGGGGACGAAGTGACCCGCGAGCCGCGGGAGCAGGCCGGAAACACCGCGAACGAACCGAGCGTTCCCGAGAAAGCGACCCCTAAATCTGCAACAACTGCGCGTGCCGGGTATCTCCGATCTCCAGCACCGTCGCCTCGTCGATGATCCCGGCCTCGACGGCGACGCCGACCGACTCCTCGCCGACGAGGTTCGCGACCGAGGCGCGGCGCAGGCCGTCGATCACGGCGTCGGCGTCGGCCTCGACGGCGTCCTCGCCGGCGTAGAACGACGCCTCGACCGTCAGCGAGATCTCCCCGTCCTCGAACGTCTCCCCGACGAGGTCGGGGTCACAGACGGAGACGAGCAGCCCGCGTTCGGTCTCGCGTTCGCGGAGGAGCATCAGAACTCTTCGACCATCTGCTGCTCGGCCTCCTCGCGCATCTCCTCGGCCCGCTGCCGGACCTCCTCGGCCTCCTCCTCGCGGCCCACTTCTTCCAGCGCGCGGACCTTCTCCTCCAGCACCTCGGCGTTGCTCATCCCGAGGCGCTGAGCGTTCTCGAAGCAGTCGACGGCGTCCTCGGCGAGCCCGCGCTCGAGCATGAAGAAGCCGCGGTTGTACCACGCCTGCGCGAAGCGCGGGTCGATCTCCACCGCGTTCTCGGCGTGGCGCAGCGCCTCCTCGCTCTGGCCGAACTCCCAGAGCGCGTAGGCGAGGTTCGTCTCGGCAGTGGCGGCGTGCTCGGAGTCGTCGTCGATGTCGATCGCCTCCTTGTACGCGCCGATCGCCTCGTCGTACTCTTCCAGTTCGGCGTGGGCGGCACCCTTGTTCACCCAGGCCTCCTGCTCCTTGTGGGGGTCCTCGGCGTACTGCGCGGCGCGCTCGAACGTCTCCGTCGCCTCCTCGAAGCGGTTGATCTTCGTGTAGGAGACGCCAACGTCGATGAGCTGGTCGACGTCGACCTCGTCTTTCGCGATGTTGCGCTCGTCGAGCAGGTCCGCGAGCACGCGGGTGTCGACGGGGTCGACCTCGCCGGGGTCGACTTTCAGTTCGGGCGGGTCGATGTCGAACTCCTCGAACTCGTCGGGGAGTCCCTGACCCTCCGAGAACTGGTGATCGCGGTCCTCACGGGGGTTATCACTCATTACCCGCAGTTCGCGGTCGTCGGGGGTAAGGGTTACGCGTCCAGCCCCAACGCTTAGTCGTCGCCGGGACCTGCCACCCCGGTATGCGCCTGTTCTTCGCGATCGACCTGCCCGACGATCTCCGGGAGCCGTTCGCCGCGATACAGGACGACCTCGCGGCCGCCGAAGGGCTGAGTTTCACCGACCCCGAACAGGCCCACCTGACGATGAAGTTCCTCGGCGACACCCCGACCGAGGACGACGCGGCCGACGACCCGACCGTCGCCGACGCGAAAGTCGCCGGCGCGGCGGCGGTCGACGCGGCCGACCTCTCGCCGTTCGAGATGGAAGTCGGCGGCCTCGGCGCGTTCCCCTCCGCGGAGTACATCTCGGTGGTCTGGGCGGGCGTCCGCGACGGCGCGGCCGACCTCGAAGCGCTCGCCGCCGCACTCGAAACGGAGACCATCGACCGGGGGTTCGACGCGGCGGACAACCCCTTCACGCCACACGTCACCCTCGCCCGGATGAACGACGCCCGCGGGAAGGACCTCGTGCAGGACCGCCTCCGGAACACCGACCCCACGGTCGGTCGCTTCACCGCCGAGGAACTCCGGCTGAAGCGCTCGGTCCTCGGCGACGACGGCGCGGAGCACGAGACGATCGCACGCTTCCCGCTCTGATTTCTCGGAGTGCCGTGCTACTTTCTGTCCTTCCGCTCGGAACAGTTATCTCCACTGACAGCGAAGTAGGGGTATGGAACTCAGCAACGTTCAGCAGTACGCGGGCGACCGCGGCGTCGACAGCGGGATGGCCGTCGACGAACTCCGACGCCGCTACGCCGCGCTCCGTGCCCGGGCGGCCGACAGCGAGGAAGCCGCCGCGGCGCGCCACCGGCTGGCCGAGCGGACGATCGACCTGACCGAGGAGTACTTCCCGGAAGAGGTCGCCGCGCGACGCCGGAAAGTCGCCGCCGCGGGATTCGCCGCCGGCCTCGTCGTCGGTGGCGCCGCGGGCGCGATGCTCCGCCGGTAGCTGTATCCCTCCGACCGATCTTTTCTCGCGACGACGATAGTCCGAACTACGCTTCGTCGGCGTCGACTGCCGCCTCGACAGGCTCGAACGCCGTCTCACAGGGCGGCCCGTCGGCGAAGTCGAACCGAACCGTCCCGTCCGCCCCGATCGAGAGCAGGGACGCCGAAACCGTCCCGTAGCCGTTCTGGTGGACACAGACCCCGTAGTCGTGATCGCCGAGCACGCCCGTCGCGCGGTCGAGCCACGCGTCGCTGTCCTCGTCGGGTTCGGGGAGGAGTGCGGTCCGGACGGCTGCGGCGTCCTCGGCCTGCTCCTGCCCGCGCTCCGGATCGGACGCCGGGATCGCGGGCGCGTCACTGGCGCCGACGTTGACGACGACGTGGACGCCGGGCTCCAGTTCGCGGACCAGCAGCCGGCCGTCCCACTCCAGCAGGTACGCCGCGTCGGCGTCGGCGAGCACGAGGTTGAACCCCGCATACTCGTTCTCCTCGACAGCGGCCTCGACCGTCCTGAGCGCCTCCTCGGCGGAGCCTTCGCCCAGCGCGTCGCGTGTGAGTAGCCCCCGCGAGCGCTCGCCCGCGAGGTCGGCGTCGGTCCAGCGGTTCGTGATCCCGACGAACAGGCCAGCGTCGTTGTACCCCAGCCACGTCCCCCCGGCCTCCGCGTCGCGGGGCGCGACGACGGTCGGCTCCCCCTCGATCCGCCCCGGCGGCTCGGACGGCCGGTCACGTTGCTCGTCGCGGTTCGCGGCCACGGCCACGGGCGCGTCGTCGAACACCTGCCAAGCGAGCGTCAGCGTACACACGGTCCCGGGTAGGCGCGGGCGGTGTTTAAGCCCCCGGCGTCCCACCTCCCGAGGAATGCTCGAAGGCGTCAACGTCGCGCTCGGCGTGACCGGCAGCATCGCGGCGGTAAAGGTCGTCGAACTCGCCCACGAACTCCGGCGGCAGGGCGCCGAGGTCCGCGGCGTGCTGACCGAGAGCGCGCAGGGGATCGTCCACCCGTGGGCGGTGGAGTTCGCGACCGGCCACGAACCGGTCACGGAACTCACGGGACGCGTCGAGCACGTCGAACTCTGCGGCCGCGACGGCTGGGCGGACGTGCTCCTGATCGCGCCCTGCACCGCCAACACCGTCGGGAAGATCGCCGCCGCGGTCGACGACTCGCCGGTCACGACGACCGCGACGACCGCCATCGGTGCGGACGTGCCGGTCGTGATCGCCCCCGCGATGCACGAGCCGATGTACGACCACCCGGGCGTGCTCGACGCGATCGAGACGGTCGAGTCGTGGGGCGTCGAGTTCGTCGACCCGCGGATCGAGGAGGGCAAAGCGAAAATCGCGACGGAGGAGGCCATCGTGACCGAGGTCGCCCGTGCGACAGCGCCCGACACCCTCGCCGGCCGGCACGTCGTCGTCACCGCCGGCGCGACCAGCGAACCGATCGACCCGATCCGGTCGATCACCAACCGCGCGTCGGGGAAGACCGGCCGCGCGGTCGCGAAGGCGTGCTACGTTCGGGGGGCGGACGTAACGCTGGTCCACGACGGCGACGACGTGCCCTACGCGGCGGTCAAGCAGGTCGAGCGCGCGGCAGAGATGTGCGACGCGGTACTCGCGGCAGTCGACGACGGCGCCGACGCGCTGATCTCCGCGGCGGCAATCTCCGACTTCACCGTCGACGCCGCCGACGAGAAGATCAAGTCCGGCGAGGAGCGCACGCTGACACTCACGCCGGCACCGAAGCTGATCGACGACGTTCGAGAGGCGTACCCTGAACTCCCAATCATCGGCTTCAAGGCCGAGACCGCCGGCGGCGACGAGGGACTGGTCGACGAAGCCCGCCGGATTCTGGACCGAGCGGGGCTTTCGTTCGTCGTCGCCAACGACGCGAGCGTAATGGGCGACGACGAGACGCGGGCGCTGCTGGTGCGCGACGAGGGGTACGCGGAGTTCGCCGGCAGCAAGGCGGATCTCGGCACGCGGGTAGCAGAAGAGTTGGCCGAAGTTCTCGGGGAGGCGTAGCTACTCCCGTTGTCGGTCCCGCGGCCG
>NZ_JBHUDH010000034.1:0-6730 GCF_042678005.1 Halolamina salina
GGTCGCGGTGCGGTACACCGCCGTCGAGACGGCGGGCGGCGACGGCTCGGCGACGGCTCAGGCGTTGCGCGAGGGCGGGATGTCGGGCTCCCAGTCGACGGCCGCGACGAGGCGGTCGAGCACCCCCTCGATGTTCTCGCCTTCGGCCACGCTCATGTAGGCGTCGGCCTCCACGTCGGTCGACACGTCGGACTTGTTGCAGACTGTCACGACCGGCGCGTCGAAGCGCTCGTCGAGTTCGTTCCGGAGTTCGAGTTGGGCGTCCAGCGGGTAGCCGCAGTTCCCGGAGGCGTCGACGACGAACAGCACGGCGTCGGCGAGGTGGCGCAGCGCGGAGACGGCCTGGGCCTCGATGTCGTTGCGCTCGTCCTCGGGGCGGTCGAGCAGCCCCGGCGTGTCGACGATCTGGTAGCGGATGTGGTCGCGCTCGAAGTGGCCGACGTGGACCGCCGTCGTCGTGAACGGGTAGGACTCGATCGCGTTGCTCGCGTTGGTCACCGCGTTGACGAAGGAGGACTTCCCCACGTTGGGGTAGCCCGCGACGACGATCGCGGGCTCGTCGGGCCGGATGTCCGGCAGCGTCTTGAGCTCGTCCCGGGCCTCGCCGACGACCAGCAGGTCGTCCTCGATCTCCTCGACGATGTCGGCCATCCGGGCGAACGCCTGCTTGCGGTGCTTCCGGGCGGTGTCGGTGTCGCTGTTGCGGATCTTCGAGGCGTACTCGTCGCGGAGCTGTTCGATCTGGTTGCCCGCCCACGTCACCTCGCTGAGCGCCTGTCGCAGCCGATCCACGTCGACGATCGCGTCGGCGAGCTCGTAGTAGAACGGGTCGACGTAGTCGAAGTCGGGCCAGGCGCCCGCCACGTTCTGGAGGTTGTCCGAGAGGATGTTGCCGGCGGTCCGTAGCATCGCTTCCTGTGCCTCGTAGGGGTCCTTCGCCCGCCCCGTCCGCGACGCCCGGGAGAACGCCTTGTCGAGGAGCTCCTCCGACCGGGGCGTGGTCGGTAGATCTTCGAAAGTCATCGATTGCGGGGTTCTACCCGGCCAACGCGTAAAAACGCGTCCGTTCGGGGAACGACTGGATCCGCCCCGAGCTACGACTGACGCGGGAGCTCTCGCCCACGCAGCCCCGCAAGCCCGCCGCTGGTCTGGGAGATATTGAACGCCATCACGAGGTCAGTCTGGGAGAGCAGGCCGACGAGGTTCCCCTCCGCGTCCGTCACGGGGAGCCGGCCGGTGCGGTGGGCCTGGATCGCGTCGAGGGCGTCCATCAGTTCGCTGTCGGGCGAGAGGGTCGGAACGTCGTAGTTCATCACGTCCTCGACGAGGTAGGCGTCGCGCTCGACCTCCGGGACGGATTTCGTGTCGTCGAGCGTGACCATCCCGACGAACTCCCCGTTGCGCAGCACGGGGTAGCCGACGTGGCGCTCGCGGAGCATGCGCCCGATGAGTTCGGCAACGGTGGTCTCCTCGTCGACGGTCTGTAGCTCTTCGGCGGGCGTCATGATCTCCCGGACGGTCACGCCCTCGAACGCCGCCTTCAGCGCGGTGCGCTGGGCCTCGCCGGAGGCCCCGATGTAGATGAAGAAGGCGACCGCGACGAGGATCAAGTCGAAGCCGATCAGCCCCGCGAAGCCGAGCAGCACCGCGAACCCCTTGCCGACCGTCGCCGCGATCTGGGTCGCGCGGACGTGCGAGCGGTTCCGCGCGAGCAACGCCCGCAGCACGCGGCCGCCGTCCATCGGGAACCCCGGCAGCATGTTGAACGCCGCGAGCATGACGTTCACCAGTGCGAGGTAGCCGAACACGAACTGCACGGCCGGGAGGCTCCCGGGCGTCGCGACGAACGCCGCGTAGGAGACCACCCCGACCGCGACGCTCACGATCGGCCCCGCGACGGCGACCGAGAACTCCTGTTTCCAGTCCTCGGGCATCTCCGTGAACTGGGCGACGCCGCCGAGCAGCCAGAGCTTGATCGAGTCGATCTCGAAGCCGTAGCGCATCGCGACCAGCGAGTGGCCCAGTTCGTGGAGCAACACCCCGACGAACAGGCCGATCGCCGACGCCGCGCCCAGTATCCAGGGGGTGTTCCCCTCGGTCAGCGGCGCCGTCCCGGGCACGTCCGACGGGAGGATGCCCAGAATCTCGACCCAGAAGCCGACCTGGGAGCCGATCACCCACGCGAACAGCGGCAGCACCAGCAGGAACGTCACGTCGATCTTGATCGGGATGCCGTAGATCCGCCCGATCTGGAAGCTCGCCATGGGAAACGGTAGCGCGCCAGCGCAGGTAAAACGACTGGTCAGCCGAACCGCTCGCCGCTACACGGCCTCGACGCGTTCGAACAGGTACGTGCCGATCGCGACGGTGACGATCGAGGAGACCACGAGCGCGCCGAGATCCAGCGTGAGCGGGTACGTCGAACTCCCCACAAGCACCGCGCGGAGGCCGTCGACGCCGTAGGTCAGCGGGTTCGCGAGCGCGATCGCTCCCACCGGGTCGGGGAGGCTCGATATCGGGTAGATCGCGCCCGAGAGGAAGAAGATCGGGAAGATGACGAACTGGACGACCAGCCCGAACCCCTCGCTGTCGCTGAACTGCGACGCCAGCGCGACGCCGAAGCCGACGAACGTCGTCGCGATCAACAGCAGCACGACGAGCGCCACGGGCAGCGCCAGCAGGCTGCGTATCTCGAACCCCAGCGGGATCGACAGCAGGAGGATCAGCGCCGCCTGCACCAGCGCGGTCGTCGACCCGCCGGCGATCCGCCCGAGCACGATCGACGTACGGCTGACGGGCGCGACGAGGATTTCCTTCAGGAAGCCGACCTCCTGATCCGCGAGGATCGACATCCCGGCGAAGGAGGCGCCGAAGAGCATCGTGAACCCGACCATCCCGGGGACGAGGTACTGGAGGTAGTCGACGCCCTCGGGCAGCCCGGGGATCGCCGCGCCGCTGAAGCCGAAGCCGAGGAAGACGAGGAACAGTAGTGGCATCGCGATCGAGCCGACGATCCGGGAGGGCGTCCGGGCGAACCGCTTCACGTCCCGGAGCCAGAGCGCGTAGATCGCCAGCGGGCCGACGCGCTTCATCGGTCACCCCCGGCGGCGCCGACGACCGCCTCACCGTCGTCCGACGCCGCGCTGTCGGCTTCGTCAGCTTCGCGCTCGGCCATCGTCGCCCCCGTCAGCGAGAGGAACGCGGTTTCGAGGTTTGGCTCGCGCACGTCGACGGCGGTGACCGGGACGCCGGCGTCGTCGGCCAGCCGGACGAGATCCGCGATCCGCTGCCGGCCGTGATCGACCGTGACGCGCAGTCCGCCGTCGGCGGTCGAGAACTCCGACACCCACGACTGCGCGGCGAGCCGGTCCCGGAGCGTCGCCGTAGAACCGTCGAGTTCGAGGCTGACCACGTCGCCGCCGATCGACTCCGTGAGCGCGCCGGGGGAGTCGATCGCGGCGATCTCTCCGTCGTCGACGACCGCGACGCGGTCACAGATCTGTTCGGCCTCCTCGATGTAGTGAGTCGTCAGCACGACGGAGACGCCGGCCTCCTCGTTGAGCCGGCGGATGTACTCCCAGGAGTCCCGGCGCGTCCGCGGGTCGAGCCCGGAGGTCGGCTCGTCGAGGAACAGCACGGCCGGCTCGTGGAGTAGCCCGCGGCCGATCTCCAGCCGGCGCTTCATCCCGCCGGAGTAGGTGCCGACCGGGTCGTCGCGCTCGTCGTCCAGCCCCACGAGGTCGAGGATCTCGTCGATCCGCTCCTCGCGCTCGCCCGCGGACTGGCCGTAGAGCCGGGAGTGGAAGGCGAGGTTCTCCGCGCCCGTCAGTTCCTCGTCGAGCGCCTGCTCCTGGAACACGATCCCGATGCTGTTGCGGACCGCCGCGGTGTCGTCGACGATGTCGTGCCCGTCGACGGTCGCGGTTCCCTCGCTTGGTCCGAGCAGCGTCACGAGCATGTTGATCAGCGTCGACTTGCCCGCGCCGTTGGGACCGAGCAAGCCGAACAGTTCCCCGTCCTCGACGGTGAACGAGAGGTCGTCCACCGCGACGGTCTCACCGAAGCGCTTGGTGAGGCCGTCGACCTGTATCGCCGCCATGTGAACGCGGCTGAATAAACGTTCAAGGCGGAAGTAGCTGCCGGCACGGCTCCGGAGACGATCGATCGGCTCGCGAGAGAGATTCGATATCGCCCTCTGCGGTTTATCGGTCCAGATACTCCTGCTGGATCTCGACGACCTCTGCCGAATCCTCGCACTCCGAGTACCGTTGGAGGGGTTCCTCGTTGAGTTCGAGGAACGTCTCGCCCCAAGTGAACTTCGAGAGGATCTGCTCGGCTTGGGGCTTCTCGCCCAGAATCACGAGCGCGCCGGCGAACGCCTCGACGGTCGTGAGCTGCATCGGCTTCCCGAAGTTCACCGGATTGGCGGCGACGAGGTAGGGGAGCGCGCGGTGGTCGCCGTCGATGGTGAACTGCTTCTCGCCGGCGGACTCCCACGAGCAGTCGAGCGCGACCAGCGCGTGCTCGGCGGCCTCGCGGTCGGCGGGCGAGAGCGCGCGCTCGGCGTGGGGGTTGAGCACGACCCCGTACGGCGTCGCGCGGTCCGAGCGGTGCAGTTCGGCGAGGTCGAACCGCGAGAGCTTCCGGGCGGTACACTTCTCGGGGTCGTCGTCGCCCTCGTACCGGACGTGCAGGTCCACATCCCGGCTGGGCGCCCGAGCGACAAATGCCCCCCGGAGACCCGCGGCTTCTTGGCCCCGCTGGCCCGACGTGGGGTATGAGCCACACTGATCCGGTGGAACGCTACTACGAGGCGGTCGACGCGATGGACGCCGACGGGCTCGCGGCCGTGCTCGCGCCGGGGTTCCGACACGACCGCCCGGACCGGACTATCGAGGGTCGCGAGCGGTTCGTCGCGTTCATGATGGACGAACGCCCCCGGACCGACACGGTTCACGCGGTGGACACGCTGTTCCTGCCCGAAACCGAGGACGGCGACGACGCCCGCGGGCGCGAGGTCGCGGCACACGGCCGACTGTTCGGAGAAGACGGCGAGGAACTGCTCGCGTTCGTCGACCTGTTCACCGTGGAGAACGGGGAGATCGTCGATCTCCGAACGTTTACGAAATAGCGCTCAGTTCCCGTCGCCGACGGCGCTCTCGCCGACCGGCTCCTGGCCCTCGATGACCTCCTGTCCGCCCATATAGGGCTGGAGCGGTTCGGGCACGTCGACGGTGCCGTCGTCGTTCTGGTAGTACTCCAGGATCGCAACCAGCACGCGCGGGACGGCGACGCCCGAGCCGTTGAGCGTGTGGAGGTACTCCGCCGACTCGTGCTGCTCGGGGCGGTACTGGATCCCCGCCCGGCGGGCCTGGAAATCACGGAAGTTCGACACCGACGAGACTTCGAGCCAGCGGCCGCCCTGCTCGGGACCGTCCGCCATGTCGTCGCCGGGCGCCCACACCTCGATGTCGTACTTCTTGGCCTGCGTGAAGCCCAGATCGCCCGTACACATCTCGAGGATGCGGTAGGGCAGCCCCAGCGCCTGCAGCACCGACTCGGCCTCCGAGACCAGCCCCTCGAAGCGCTCGTCGCTCTCCTCGGGCCGGACGAAGTTGACCATCTCCACCTTGTTGAACTGGTGGACGCGGACGATTCCGCGGGTTTCGGTGCCGTGCTCGCCGGCCTCCTGCCGGAAGTTCGGCGAGTACGCCTGGTACTTCAGCGGCAGGTCGTCGTCGAGCAGGATCTCGTCGCGGTGGAGGTTCGTGACGGGCACCTCCGCGGTCGGGAGCAGCCAGAGGTCGTCGTCGTCGTACGGCTCGTCGTGGCTCCCCTCCAGCCGATAGGCGTCCTCGGTGAACTTCGGGAACTGGCCGGTGCCCTCCATCGACCGGCTGTTGACCGGGATCGGCGGGAACACGTCGGTGTACCCCTGCTCGCGGTGGGTCTCGAGGAAGAACTGGATCAGCGCGTGTTCGAGGCGGGCGCCCTCGCCCTTCGCGAAGTAGTAGCCGCCGCCGCTGACCTTCGCGCCGCGCTCGAAGTCGAGGATGTCCAGTTCCTCACCGAGGTCGTAGTGCGGCGTTACCTCGTCGGGCAGGTCACGCAGGTCGTCGAACCCCTCGCGCCGGCGCTCGACGTTTTCGCTCTCGTCTGCCCCGCGGGGCACGTCGTCGTCGGGGAGCATCGGGATGCGCATCATGCGCTCTTCGAGTTCGTTTTCGAGCTCGTCGGCGCGGTCTTCGACCTCCTCGAGGCGTTCCTTGAGTTCGCTCGATCGGTCGATCGCCTCCTGAGCCTCTTCCTCCTCGCCCTCGCGTTTGAGTTCGCCGATCTTTCGGCTGACTTCGTTGCGCTCGTGGCGGAGGTCGTCGCCCTCGGCCTTGAGGTCGCGCCACTCGTCGTAGATCTCGAGGATCTCGTCGAGGTCCACGTCGTCGACGCCCTTCGAGTCGAGCGCGTCCCGGACGCGCTCTGGCTCCTCCCGGAGCGTCTGTCGGCTGATCATGGGCGGGCTTCTCGGTGATTCGGGAAAACCGTGTCGGGTCGATGGGAACCAGTGGCAGCCGCGAGTGTCGGTTGTTGGGGCGGTACGTGCGACGGAAACGGTTGTGGGCCGTCGGCAACGGCAACCGCAACAGCAGCTCGGTGCTAGACCACTTGTGACGGCAGTGCGCCGGGCATGAAGCCCGGCGCAGCGCCGAGTCCCCACCCCTCCCCCCGCGGC
>NZ_JBHUDH010000034.1:6769-10857 GCF_042678005.1 Halolamina salina
GCGAGGCGGGAAAACTCGCCGAAGGCGAGGCAAACCGCCTCGAAGCGAGCGGCGAACGGAGTGAGCCGCGAGCAGTGAGGGCTGTGCGGGGCGGTGCGGTCACAAGGTGCCAACGATCGAGATGCTGTTGCTGTACGGTTTCTTCAGAACTACCAATCAAGCCCCAAATCAGTCCTGGGCCGCGAAGAACATCTCCAGCCCGTTCCGCGTGATCCGCACGTCGATCGTCCCCGTCCCCGTCACGTCGACGCGCTGGGCGTCCTCGTAGGGACCGGTGACGATGTGGACCCGCGTGGGGATCGGCGCCTCGCCCGCGTCGGGCGAGGGCGCCACGTCGGGGACCAACTGCCGGGAGCCGGGCGGGACCGTCCCCTCGAAGTCGGGCGCCGGCGGGTCGCTGCCGTCGTACTCGGCGACCGGCGTCACCGTCGCGGTCACGTCCCGGGCGCCGCCGCTGCGGTTCTCGATCGCCAGTTCGACCGCGTCGTTGGTCAGCGACGTACAGCCGGCGAGCGCGACCGCGACCGGGAGAGGGAGGAACGAACGGCGTGAGAGCGCCATTACCGACGGTCGGGGATCGGGAGAGAAACCGTCGTCGGTATCGGTCGCCGCCGGGAGGGGTTCAGGGCGTTTCACGGCTACCGCGCGGCTTCCCGTCTCGTGCTACTCACGGCTCACTTCGTTCGCCGTTCGTACTCCGAGGCGGTTTGCCTCCCCTCCGGGGAGTTTTTCCGCCTCGCTACTCCTCGGGGTGGGCCCACTTCATCGCCTTGCGGACCGAATCCTTCCGGCCGATGAACGTCACGCGGTCGCCGCGTTCGAGCGTGAAGTCGGCCTCGGGGACGAACGCCTCCTCGTCCCGGCAGACCAGCCCGATCAGACAGCCCTCGGGGAGCTGCGGGCCGAGGTCGCGGATCGTCTCGCCGATCAGCGGATCCGCGGTGACCTCGATCTCCTGGACGTCACCGGTCTCGCCGATCCCCTGCATCCAGTTGGCGAGCGCCGGGCGCTCGATGTAGTTGTCCATCGCCTGTGCGGTGGCCATCGCCGAGGAGATCGTCCGGACGCCCAGCTCCTCGAAGGCGTCGACGTTCTCGGGGTTGTTCGTCCGCGCGATCACGCGCTCCGGCGAGAACTTCGACTGTGAGAGCTGGGAGATCAACAGGTTCGCGTCGTCGTCGCCGGTGGCGGCGACGATGATCTTGGCGTTGTCCGCGCCGGCCGACCGGAGCACCTCCGTGTCGGTGCCGTCGCCGTGGTGGGCGGTGAACCCGGCGTCCCGGACTTTCTGAATGCGTTCCTGGTTGTTCTCCACGATGACGACGTTCTCGCCTCGGTCTTCGAGGCGGGTCGCGAGCTCGCGCCCGACCGACCCGCCCCCGACGATGATGACTCGCATGGGTATGACGTTGAGTTTCTCCGCGATCTGGCGGGCCAGCCCCGCCTCGAACAGCACGGTCAGCAGGATAGTCAGGAAGACGGTGCCGACGAGCACGTCGGCCGCCTCGGGCATCCCCACCTCCGGGCTCCGGAGCTCGATGGCGAACAGCGTCGCCACCGACGCCGGGATGATCCCGCGCGGCCCGACGAAGCTCATGAACAGCTTCTCCTCGGTGGTGATCCGGTCGCCCGCGCTGGAGACGAACACCAGCAGCGGCCGCAGCACCAGCGCGACGACGACGACGACGCCGATCCCGGCGAACCCGAGATCGAGCAGCACGTCGAACTGGAGCAGCGCCGCCAGCGTGATGAACACGAACGAGAGCACGATCAGCGTCACGTCGCCTTTGAACGCCGCGATCTCCTTCTCGTAGGGCACGTCCGCGTTCCCGAGCAGGATCCCCGCGACGGCGACGGCGGCGACGCCGGCCTCGCTGGCGAGGTAGTTCGCGGCGGCGTAGGCGACGAGCGCGCCAGCGAGCACCAGCAGCCGGGCGTTGCGGGGCGCGTTACCCGGCGAGAGGTCGACGTACTGCAGCGCGTAGTACAGCAGCCCGGCGACCGCGATCCCGACCAACAGCCCGTAGCCGAGCCGCTCGGCGAACAGGGTCACGAGCGCGCTCGGGCCGGACGCGCCGGTGGTGATGATCTCGAAGATCACCACCGCGGAGATCGCGGCGGTCACGTCGTTGACGATCCCCTCGGTGTCGAGCGCGACGCCGACGCGGTCCCGGACCGGAACCACGTCGAGGATCGGCGCGATAACGGTCGGCCCGGTCGCGACGAGCAGCGACCCGACGAGGAAGGAGACGAGCCAGTCGACGCCGAGCAGGTAGTGGACCGCCACGCCCGTCCCGACCAGCGCGATCACGGCGCCGACGGTGACGAGTCGGAACGCCGTCTTCGGCGCCTCCCGGATCTCCTCGATCCGGAGGTGGAACGCGCCCTCGAAGACGATTATCGCGACGGAGAGCCCGACGATGGCCGACAGCGCGGCGGTCCCGAACTCCACGGGGTTGAGCAGCCCGGTCACTTCCGGGCCGAGCAGGATCCCCGCCGCGATCAGGAAGACGATACTCGGCACCCGGAAGCGGTCCGAGAGCACCTGTGCGATGACGCCGATACCGACGACTCCGGCGACGACCGCGATCAGCACGGCTGCCTCGTTCCCGGCCATCTACGGCACCTCGGCTGTCGCTGATCCGTTCGCCCTCACACAACAACGGTCCGGTGGACGCGGCTTAAGGCTGACTACCGCGGCCGGTTACTCGTAGAGATCCTCGACCTCGTCGCTCCAGCGGTCGAGAATCTTCCGGCGCTTCTTCTTCATCGTCGGCGTGAGGAGATCGTTCTCTGGGGTGAACTCCTCGGGCACCAGTCGGAACTGCTTGATCTGCTCGTGGCTCTCGAACCCCTCGTTGATCGTCTCGACCTCGCGGCGGATGCGGTCACGGACGCGGTCGTCGTGGCAGAGTTCGTCGTCGGACTCGGGGAGGTCCAGCCCCTCACGCTCGCCCCACGCGCGGATCGCGTCGAATGCGGGGACGATCAGCGCGCCGACGAACTTCCGGGCGTCGCCGACGACCATCGCCTGCTCGATCAGTTCGTTGTCGGCGAACGCGTCCTCGATCGGGCCCGGCGGCACCATCTTCCCCGTCGAGAGCTTCAGCAACTGTTTCGCCCGCTCGCGGAACGCGATGTAGCCGTCGGGACGGATCTCGACCACGTCGCCGGTGCGGAACCACGGCTCGCCGCCGTCGTCGGCCTCGTCGAACGCCTCGTCGGTCGCCTCGGGCTTCTCCCAGTAGCCGTCGGTGACGTTCGGGCCGCGGACGAGCAGTTCGCCCGTCTCGCCCTCGATGTCCTCGCCCATCACGCCGATGGACTCGTCGAGCTTCGTCTCCACGTCGACGACCGGCGGGCCGATCGTGCCGGGTTTGGGGTCCTCGATGGGGTTGACGCTGAGCACGGGCGCGGTCTCCGTGAGGCCGTACCCCTCCAGGATCGGGATCCCCATCCCGTGGAACAGCCGGCAGAGGTCCTCCGAGAGGCTGCCGCCGCCGGAGACGAAGAAGTCGACGTTGTCCCCCAGCGCCTCGCGGACGCTGGAGTAGACCAGCTTGTCGCCGATGTTGTGCTTCAGCGAGAGGATGGTGCCGGGATTCTCGGCCCGCTCGTACTCGCGGGCCACGTCGACGGCCCACTCGAAGATGCGCTGTTTGATCGGCGACTCGCTGGCCTGCTCCCGGACGGCGGCGTACAGCTTCTCGTACACGCGCGGGACGCTGGTGAACGTCGTCGGCTCGACCAGCTTGAAGTCCTCACGCAGCGTGTCCGGGCTCTCGGCGTAGGCGATGGTGGCGCCGGCCGCGAACATCAGGAAGTGGCCCGACAGCCGCTCGAACACGTGCGCAAGCGGGAGGAAGGAGAGCGCGACGGTGTCGGTGTCGGTCGTCGGCAGGTCCGGGTCGCGGTCGGGGCGGGGACCGAACCGCCGGAAACACTGGTTCACGTTCGACCGGAAGTTCCAGTGGGTGAGTTCGACGCCCTTCGGCTGGCCGGTGGTGCCGGAAGTGTAGACGAGGCTCGCGAGGTCGTCGCCGTCGCGCTCGTCGAGCCAGCCCTCGTAGGCGTCCTCGTCGAACGCC
>NZ_JBHUDH010000034.1:10870-15549 GCF_042678005.1 Halolamina salina
GTCGAACGCGTCGGCGCCGCGGTCGTGGAGTTGGCCCAGCGTGAGCACGTCGTCGCGGTCCCGCACCGCCGCCGCGGCGCCGCTGCCGTCGGCCGGTTCGTCCATCACGACGATGAAGGAGAGATCGAGTTCGTCCTCGACGTGCAGCACCTTGTGCAGCAGGTCGCCGTTCTCGACGACGACACCCTCGGCGCCGGCGTCGCCCAGCAGGTACTCGGTCTGGTTCTCCGAGGAGCCGCTGTAGACGGTGTTGACCACGCCGCCGGCGGCGAGCACGCCGAAGTCGGCCTGCGCCCACTCCATCCGGGTGTTGGCGAACAGCCCCACGCGGTCGCCGGCCCCGACGCCGAGATCGCGGAAGCCGGCGGCGAGGTGGCGGACGATCTCGCGGGTCTCCTCGTAGCGCAGGTCGGCGTAGTCGCCCGCCGGCGCCGCGGGGATCACGCCCTCGGCGACCAGCGAGCGGTCGTAGATCCCCCCCTTGTAGCGCTGGGCCACCTCCCCGGCGTTGCGCTCGGCGCTGGCCTCGAACATCGCCGGCAGCGTGTCGTCGCCGATCACGGGGTGGTCGAACCCCTGTTCGGCTTCGCGAATGTCCATGAGGTCGGGATGGGCGGGGAACCACCATAAAGTTCCGTACACGTCGGGGGTGTTGCTCGGGGTTGATTGGGCCGGCGTCGACGGCGGTTTCGGCCACGGGAGTTCCGTTTCTCGGCGTTGTTTCTCGATCCCGGATGAATCGGCGAAAACGACCGACTGGAGCGGTTTCGGTTGGCGCCTCAAGACCGGCTTGAGGTGCGGTCAGGCCGGGTCTGTGGGGTCGGTCACCGTTCTCAGGTTCGGTCGGAGACGTTTCGGTTCGCTAACTGGTTCGGTCTGAATCGTGTCAGCCGAGTCATTACTACTTACAAAGGGGGATATGTGTCGGGTGAAGCGTTCCCGGGGCGAGCTCGGGACGCGAACGAGGTACTACGACAATGGAACGACGCAAGTTCATCGCTGGTCTGGGATCGCTTACCGCCGCCGGCGCGGCGGGCATTGGTACGGGCGCGTTCACGAGTGTGCAGGCGGATCGTAGTCTGAGTATTCAAACTGCAGGTGACGCCAACGCTTTCCTCAGTATCACGAAGGCAGAAGACGATAACGGGGACGTCTACGCGAACGCTCAGGAGTACGTCGACATTAGTAACGGCGAGGTGAGTCTCGACTTCACTCAAGTGGAAGATACCGCAAATGCGTCGGCGTCGGGTATCAACAAGAACGCAAAGACGATTTTCGATCGCCTGCTCGACGTAACGAACAACGGTACTCAGGATGTTGAATTCTGGATCGAATCGGATCTAATCGTATCCAGTCCCAATTCCGACGACGGATTCCTAGGGGTTTACTCCGAAGACAGTGACGACGGTCTCGGGTTCGACTACGCCAACGGCAGTTGGGGCAAGGTTACTCTCAGCCCCGGTGAGACGCTCGAAGACATCGGTGTCTACATTCCCAAGGGCCACTCCACCGGCGACCTGAGCGGTGGCACCCTCACCTTCATGGCCGACAGCGGGAACTAGGACGAACTCCCTCCAACCCTTAAATTATGAGACGGCGTAGACTGCTAACCGGCCTCGGAACGGTCGTCGGCGGTGGGAGCCTCGCAATCAGCACTGGCGCGTTCACCAGTGTCAGTGCTGAGCGTTCCGTCAGCGTCGAGATTGCCGACGACGCCTACGCGTTCCTTCGAATGAGTCCAATTGCGGACGACGGACTCGGCGGCGAAACGGGGCGATCATCGACCAACGGAGACGTGGTCAAGTTCGAGATCCCCGGGGATGATGACGGCGAGAGCTCCGATGCGGAGGGTGTCGGGATCGACTCGGTCTACGAGTTCCACGACCTGTTCAGCGTGAGCAATCAGGGAACTCAGCCAGTCGAGCTATATAGCACCTACGACGGCGATAACCTCGCCGATCTCGCACTCGTCAACGACGACGGGGTTCTCAAAGACGATCCACCGACACTCGACGTCGGCGACAGCATCGACGTCGGACTCTACATCGACACCCACAGTTCAAGCATTGGTGAGTTCGACGAGACACTGACCATCGTCGCTGATCAACCCGACGACTAACCCACTCCGGCCGTTCGGCGGTTCGACTCCGCCGGTGGGTTTCCCACGAGGGTATCAGTATGAAACGACGCATCTTCATCGCCGGCGTCGGATCGTTCACCGCGGCAAGCACCGCGGCCGTCGGAACGGGCGCGTTCACGAGTGTAAGCGCGGATCGAGCAGTTTCGGTGAGCGTCGCCGAGGACAGTAGCGCGTTCCTCACCTTGAAACAGCACGTCGGCGGGAGGCCAAACCAGGTGTTCTCATCGTACGAAGACGGGAAGCTGGTGCTTGACTTTGATGAGACGGACGTCGGCGGAGAGGGTGTCAACCAAGATGCTGTCACCGAGTTCGCGAACGTGTTCAAACTGGAAAACCATGGCACGCAGGCTGTCAACGTCTGGTTCGAACACGACCTCCCGGGCGTGACGTTCTATCGGTTCGACCCCGACTCGAACAGCCTCGACGGGCCGTCGAACGCGAAGATCGGCCTCGCCGCGGGCGCACACATGAAGATCGGCGTCGAGGTCGACACGACCGCCTCCGGCGCCGGTGACGCCGGCTCGCTCTCCGGAACGGTGACGATCCACGCGAGCGCAGAACCGCCGACGTAGCCGGCGCCGTTCGTCGAGTTCGCCGCATCGACGCCCGATTTCTCCGCCCCCTCGGAGGGGGCCGTAAGCAGTAGAGGTGGTCTCCCCTCGCGATGCTTCCCCACAGGCTCCGCCAGAGCCGGTCGTCGAACCCGACAAGCCGAGGCTGAACGCGCTCAGCCGTGTCAATACTACCCACCTACGCTGTATGCGTGGTGACGAGGCACGATAGCCAATGCAACGACGCAAATTCGTCGCCGGCCTCGGATCGCTCACCGCGGCGGCGGCAGCAGGAATCGGCACGGGGGCGTTCACCAGCGTCTCGGCGGACCGCAGCCTCACCGTCCAGACCGCCGACGACGCGAACGCGCTCCTCGCGATGACCGCCGTCCCGGGGAGCGGCAACGCGGACTACGTCGAGACGGAGGACGGGCAGTTCGCCGCCGACCTCTCGGACGGCAACGACGACCTGCTCGGCGAGGGGGTGAACGCCGGTGCCGTGACGACGGTCGGGGACCTGTTCCGAATCAAGAATCAGGGAACCCAGCCCGTCTACGTCTGGCTCGCTGAGGACGGCGGCCGGAACGGGAGCAAGAGCCACGCGTTCTACGTCGGGTCGTGGAGCGACGACGCCACCGCGATCAGCCTCGCGAACTTCAACGGCGACTACGGCGCGCTCAAAGGGGACGGTCGACAGCGCCAGCCACAGTACGGCGCCGGTGTCGACACCGCCGCGGTCGAACTCGGCGTCGGCGACCACGTGGACGTGGGTCTCGTCGTCGACACCCCCCGAGGCAGCGCCGGTAGCCGCGTCCTGAAAGACGGGCAGGGGGCGACAGTTCACGCGACGGCCGAGCAGTCGTCGCTCGCCGACGTGCTGACGCCGGCAGTCACGCCCGAGTGAGTCCCGGCGTTAGGCCTCCTTCTGCCGCAGGTACGCCAGTACGCCACGCGTGTTCAGCCGCATTTCCGCCTCGGCCTTCTCCTCGCCCCACACCTCGGCCCCAGCCGTCTCGTCGGCGTGGGCGACGAAGTGCTCGATCACCGCGTCGTCGTCCGCCAGCGCCGCCCGCTTCCGCCGCACCGCCTCGACCCACTCCATCAGCGTGCGCTTGTACCCCTGCAGCATCTCCTCGTCGTACGCCCGCGGGCCGAAGTGCGCGAACGCGAGGATCTCCGGCTCCAGATCGGTGATCGTCGACGCGTCCCGGCGGGCCTGATCCAGATCGAACTGCGGCGGCGGGGTGGTCTCCCGGATCGTGTCCACCTCGGGGACGTAGATCCCCGAAGCGTCGCCGGTGTAGACGATCCCCGCGGCGGCGTCGTGGAACACGTGCTGGTGGGGCGCGTGCCCCGGCGCCTCGTGGGCGGTGAGCGTCCGGTCGCCGAGATCCACTGCGTCGCCGTCCGCGAGTCGGGTGAGGCGGTCCTCCGGGATCGGCACCGGTTCGGCGTAGTACTGCCACTGCTCGCCGACGGCGTCCTTCGTGCCGGCGACGAGGCGCTCGGGGTCGATCAGGTGTCGCGCGCCGCGCTCGTGGACGTACGCCTGCGCGCCGGGGTAGTCCTCGAGCAGGTGCCCGGCGCCGCCAGCGTGGTCGAGGTGAACGTGGGTGAGGATCACCGCGTCCAGTTCGTCGATGCCGAGTTCGTCGAGCGCGCCGGTGAGGGCGTCGTAGTCGCCGCCGGTGCCGGAGTCGACGACGGCGGTTCGTTCGCCGTCGATGATGTAGACGGAGCCGTACTGGGGGGTGTCGTACATCCCGGTGTCGACGTAGTGGACGTTCTCGGTGCCTGCGACTGCCTGAACGTCGCCGATGGCCATACGTTGGTGGCCGGTGGGGCGGGAGAAAACGATTCTGGTGACGATTACTGATGGCCGGTTCGGTGGTTGGTGACTGCAACGGTAACCGGGGCGGCGTCTCGATCGTTGGCTACTGGGACAGCACCCGCGACAGCATCTCGATGCTTGACCACTTGCGACCGCA
>NZ_JBHUDH010000034.1:15618-20880 GCF_042678005.1 Halolamina salina
GAGCGAAGCGAACGAGTCGGCTGGGGAGGCCTGTGGGCTGTGCGGGGCGGTGCGGTCGCAAGTTGCCAAGTATCGAGTTGCTGTTGCTGTTTGCCGTCGCGGTCGAACGACACCCACAAACAACCAAACCGAAAATCGCCCGAAAAAGCCCTACTCCATCAGGAATTCAATAGCGGCGCCCTGCCCGAAGCCAACACAGAGCGTCGCCAGCCCCCGACTGTCCCCGCGCTTCTCCATCTCGTGCAGCAGCGTCACGGGCAGGCGCGCCCCGCTCGCGCCGAGTGGGTGGCCGATCGCGATCGCGCCGCCGTTGACGTTGAACTGGTCGTCCGGGATGCCCAGTTCCTCCTGTGCGTACACACACTGGGAGGCGAACGCCTCGTTCAGTTCCACGAGGTCGTAGTCCTCGATGTCCGTCCCCGCACGCTCCATCAGCCCCTTCGCCGCCGGCACGGGGCCGATCCCCATCACCGTCGGGTCGACGCCGGCGACCTCGTTCGTGCCGATCTCGGCGACGACCTCGAGGCCATGCTCCTCGGCGAACTCCTCCGAGGTGACCATCACCAGCGACGCCCCGTCGGAGATCTGGCTGGAGTTGCCCGCCGTCACCGTCCCGTCGCCCGTGAACGCCGGCGGGAGATCGGCCAGCTTCTCGGCGGTCGTGCCCGGGCGCAGTCCCTCGTCCTCTTCGACGACGCCGTCCTCGGTCTCGATCGGGAGGATCTCGTCGTCGAAGCGGCCCGACTCCGTGGCCTCGACCGCGCGCTGCTGGCTTCGGGCGGCGTACTCGTCCTGTGCCTCCCGGCTCACGTCGTACTCCTCGGCGACCTTCTCGGCGGTCATCCCCATCTGGAGCTGGAACACGTTGTACCGCTCGGAGATCCCCGGATGGAGGTACTCGTAGGAGTCGCCGTCCATCGGCACCCGGCTCATGTTCTCGACGCCGCCGGCGATGATGCAGTCGCGGTTCCCGGCGGCGACCGCGTCGGCCGCGGAGATGACCGCCTGCATCGAGGAGGCACACCAGCGGTTGATCGTCGTCGCCGGCGTCCCCTCGCCCAGCGGCGAGAGCAGCGAGATGACGCGGGCGACGTTGTTGTCCTGCTCGCCGCGCTGCTGGGCGACGCCCCACATCAGGTCCTCGACCTCCTCGGGGGCGACGCCGGTCGTTTCCAGCGCGTCCTCGATCAGCGGGACCGAGAGGTCCTCGCTTCTGGTCTCCGCGAAGACGCCGTCTTCCTTCCCCTGCGGGGTCCGTCGAGCGTGTACGACGACAGGTGTCGACATACCCCGCACTGGGGGCGGCACCGGGATAAATCCGACCGAACGCGGCGTGCGTGGTCGAGCGTTTCCGATCCCGACGGAGAAAGTACTTACAGCCCCGCCGGGACCGTTCCGGACGTGTCCCGCCCCGCTCGCTGGGCGCGCCGTCGCCCGGTCGCGGCCGTGCTGGCGCTGACGGCGCTCGCCCTCCTCCTCCGGCTGGTCGCGCTGGGCGACCGGACGATGCACTGGGACGAGGCCCGCGTCGCCTACTGGACGCTGCGGTACGTCCGCGGCGCCGGGTTCGTCTACCGCCCCGTCATCCACGGCCCGTTCGTCCCGATCACCGTCGCGCCGCTGTTCCGGCACCTCGGCCCGACGGCGTTCGCGGCCCGGCTCCCGGTCGCGATCCTCGGCGGACTGGCGCCGCTGTCGGCGCTACTCTTCCGCCGTCCCAACATCTCTACCCCAAACACGCTCGATATCGGCCTCGACGACGCCGAAACCGTCGCGCTCGCGGCGTTGCTGGCTGTCACGCCGAGTCTCGTCTACTACTCACGGTTCATGCGCTCGGACGTGCCGCTGGCCGTGTTCGCGCTGGTCGCGCTTGGCTTTGCGGTCCGGGCGCTCGCGACCGGGCGTCGACGCCACGTCGTCGCCGCGGGCCTGTTCGTCGGCCTCGCGATCCCGACGAAGGAGAACGTCCTGCTGTACGCCGTCTGTGCGGTCGGGACGGCGGCAGTCGCGGTCTGCTGGCCCGCCGTGATCCCGCTGCTCCCGTGGCGCGCCGAGAGCGAGCCGAGAGCCGCGGCGACGGCGGCGTTCCGGGATTCGCTCGGTCGCGCCCGCGCTGCCGTTTCCCGCCACCTGCTCGCCGTTCCACTGGCGCTGCTGGTCGCACTGCTCCCAGTCGTGTTCTTCCTCGCACCGCGGGGTCCCGCGGGCGACCCTACGCTGGGCGCCGCGCTGGCGGGTGAGGCGGGCTGGCTCGCGCTGATCGAGCGCGCGACCGTGGGGACGTGGGAGACGTTCGCGTCGAGCCTCTGGGCCGGCAGTCGGGGACACTCCTACCCGATCTACGCCGGGAAGTTACTGGGCTACCTGCTGGTCGGCGCGCTCCCGGTCGTCGTCGGCGCGGGCGTCGCGTTCGTCCGGGAACTTCGCTCGCCGTCGCGCCCGTTGGTCGTCCCGCTTTTCGCGTGGGGCGCCGCCGCGATGCTGGGCTACCCGCTGGCGACGGACATCCCGGCCCCCTGGATCTCGCTGCACATCGCGTTCCCGCTGTTCGTTCCCGCCGCAGTCGGGTGGGTCGCGATCGTCCGGGAGCGCGCGTGGGACGTTGCTCTCCCGGACTCCGAGACGCTCCCCGATTCCGAGACGCGCCGGCGGTACGCCCGCTACGCGCTGGCCGGGCTGGTGGTGCTCTCGGCGGTACAGGTGCCGCTGGTGCTCGCCGCCTCCTCGATCACGCCGCCGCTGTACGTGAACGTGCTCGCGCAGTCCGCCCAGCCGCCCGACGACCTCTCGCCGATGCAGGCGACTGTCGACGATTCACTCGACGACGGCGGCGTGCTGTTCTACGGCGAGGCGTACTACCTCCCCAACGAGACGGTCGACGACGACCCGCCGACGGCGGGCGAGCAGTGGCTCGGCTGGTGGCTCGGCCGCCTGCCGATGGCGTGGTACGTCGAGCGGGCGGGCGCGGAGTCGTCGTACGCTCGCGACGCCGAGGCGCTGCGCGACCGTGAGTCGATCCCGCCGGTCGTGTTCGCCGCGCCCGGGGAGACCGAGGAGGCGGCGTCGGTCCTCGACGAACGGGGGTACGAGCGGACGCGCTACGAACTCGGGCTCTACCACGAGCAGGCGGTCGTCGTGTTCGTCGACGAGTCGAGGCTGGACGGGGTGACGGACAGGTCTGTCCACTCCTGAACGGGGCTGGGGTCCGACGCGCTTAACCGATTGGCCCGGCAACTGTATCGGGATGAGCGACCCCGCCGTCGACGTCGTAGAGTTCCTGTTGACCGCACACACCTACACCGAGGAGGAGGAGTTGGACGAGGACGACCTCCCCCCGCGATACCGGCAGGTGTTCTGGTCCGACGGGTCCATCGAGCGTCCGCTGGCAGTCACGCAGGACCGCGCGCGAACCGCCACCAGCGTCGATCACCCCTGGGACGCCGTCTCCGATCTCCTCTTCACCCAGCGAACGGAGTTCTCCGGCGAGATCTCGCTGACCCAGCCCGACATGGCGCTGGAGTGGTACCTCGATCACGCCGACGAGGATCGGCTCGCCGCCAACCCCACGCTGGCCTACGCCGCCGAGAACGACGCCGACGCCGACGTCGACGTCACCCGCGAGCAGGCCCGCGAGGAGAACCAGCCCATTCAGGCCGACCGCGTCTGGATCGACTCGCTGCTCGACGAGTACTTCGATGAGGAGGAGGACGCGGAGATGCTCGACCTCGTGCACATCCTCGCGCCCGAGGAGATCGAGACCACGCTCGACGACCTCGTCCTCACCGAGGACCAGAGCAACGAGGTCCAGAAGATCGTCACCGCGATCGAGAACCGCGACTACCTCGCCAGCATCGGCCTGAGCGAGATCGGGAAGATCCTGTTCGTCGGCCCGCCCGGCACCGGGAAGACCACCATCTCCCGCGGGCTGGCCCACGAGCTCGGGCTCCCGTTCGTCGAGGTGAAGCTGTCGATGGTCACCAGCCAGTATCTCGGCGAGACGGCCAAGAACGTCGAGAAGACGTTCGAGGTTGCCAAGCGGCTCTCCCCGTGTATCCTGTTCATCGACGAGTTCGACTCCGTCGCGAAGACCCGGAAGTCCGACGAGCACGCCGCGCTGAAGCGGGCGGTCAACACGCTGCTGAAGAGCATCGACGACATCTCGCTGGTGCGCGACGAGGTGCTCACGGTGGCCGCCACGAACCACCCCGACCAGCTCGACGCCGCCGCGTGGCGGCGCTTCGACGAGGTCGTGAACTTCCCCAAGCCCGACCGCCAGATGCGCGCGGACATCCTCCGCATCGTCACCCAGGACATGCAGATGGCGGAGTTCGACCCCGACGCGGTCGCCGACGAGACCGAGGGACTCACCGGCTCCGACCTCCGGATGGTGCTGCGGGAGGCCGTCCTGCAGGCGCTGACGGAGGGCCGACGCGAGCTCACACAGGAAGACGTGATGGACGCGGTCAAGGGGTTCGAGGAGCGGGACAACCTCAAGAACATGGACGACTTCGAGAACTGGGAGGGCTCCCCGGGGAGCGACACCGAGTCCGACCACGACCACTCACACGACGGCGCCCACGAACACGAGCACGAAGTCGAGACGGAACCCTCAGACGACTGACGACGGCGCCCGACCTGCCACCCGAAGCCGCGGGGTACAAGCCGTCCGCGCTCGACGGCTCCCGCATGGATCGCGCAGACTTCTTCGACAAACTCGACGAGGAGCTTCGCACCGACGCGTACGCCGACGTGGACGCAAGCCCCAACGGGCTGCAGATCGGGAGTCGGGAGGGCGAACTGGAGACCGTCGCGTTCGCCGTCGACGCCGCCGAGGCGACGATCGAGGCCGCACTCGACGCCGGCGCCGACGCGCTGGTCACCCACCACGGGATCGTCTGGGGCGGGCTGGACCGCGTCACCGGCCGCGAGTACGACCGGATCGAGCCGCTGATCCGAAACGACCTCCCGCTGTACGTCTCCCATCTCCCGCTGGACGGCCATCCGACGATCGGTAACGCCGCCGGCGTGGCGGACCTGCTGGACCTCGCGGCACGGGAGCCGTTCGGCGAGGTCGGTCCCGAGACGGTCGGCCTGCTCGGCGAGCGCGAGGAGCCGATCAACGTCGGCGCACTCTCGGAGCTGCTGGCCGACGAACTCGACACCGGCGGCGAGGGCGTCCAGACGCTCGCGTTCGGCCCCGAAACGGTCGAGCGGGTGGCGGTGCTCACCGGCAGCGGCGCCGACTGGCTGGACGAGGCCGTC
>NZ_JBHUDH010000035.1:0-1533 GCF_042678005.1 Halolamina salina
GATCTCGTCGAAGAAGACGACCGCCGGCGCGGCCTGTCTCGCGCGCTCGAACAGCTCACGGACCGCCTTCTCGCTCTCGCCGACGTAGCGGTCGAGCAGCTCCGGCCCGGCGACTTCGAGGAAGTTCACGCCGCTCTCGCCGGCAATCGCTTTCGCGATCAGCGTCTTCCCCGTCCCGGGCGGGCCGTGGAGCAACACCCCCGTCGGCGGTGACGCCTCGACCGCGTCGAACAGCGGGCCGTAGGAGAGCGGCCACGCGACTGCACGTTCGAGCGTCTCTTTCGCCTCCTCCAGCCCGCCAACGTCGTCGAAGCCGACCTCCGGCGACTCCGCGACGTACTCCCGCATCGCGCTGGGTTCGACCGCCGCCAGCGCCGACTCGAAGTCCGACCGGGTGACGGTGAGGTCGGCGGCCGCGACGGCGGTTTCAGGCTCGCTATCGGCGGTTTCGGTCCCCTCCCGGCGCGCGCGCCGGAGCGCCGACATCGCCGCCTCCTTCGCCACCGACGCGAGGTCCGCGCCGGTGAAACCGTGGGTACGCTCGGCGAGCCGGTCGATCCGGACGTCGTCGGCCAGCGGCATGTTGCGCGTGTGGACCTGCAGCACCTCGCGGCGTCCCGCCTCCCCGGGGACGCCGATCTCGATCTCGCGGTCGAACCGGCCGCCACGCCTGAGTGCGGGGTCGATCTCGTCGACGCGGTTGGTCGCGCCGATCACGACCACCTCGCCCCGGGCGTTCAGGCCGTCCATCAGCGAGAGGAGTTGGGCCACCACGCGGCGCTCCACGTCGCCGCCGGCCTCGCGTTTGGGCGCGACGGAGTCGATCTCGTCGAAGAAGATGATCGCCGGGGCGTCGTCCTGTGCGGCCTCGAACACCTCCCGGACGCGCTCCTCGCTCTCGCCTTTGTACTTGCTCATGATCTCGGGGCCGGAGATGCTGATGAACGTCGCGTCGACCTCGTTGGCGACGGCTTTCGCGATCAGCGTCTTCCCCGTCCCGGGCGGGCCGTGCAGCAGCACCCCCTTCGGCGGGTCGATCCCCAGCCGCGCGAACAGTTCGGGGTTCGACAGCGGGAGTTCGACCGTCTCTCGGACGAGGTCCAGTTCCTCGTCAAGCCCACCGATGTCCTCGTAGCTGACGCCCGTACCGGTGGCGCCGCTCCCGGTCACGTCAGCGGCACCGGAGGCGTCGTCGCTCGTGCCCCCGGGTGCCTCGTCGACCCCGGTCGTCGACACTCCACCCGTCCCCCCAGTCTGTCCGACGCCGCCGGAGTGGCCCGACTCGACGGAATCGCCCTCGATCACCAGTCGGACGTCGGTGTCGTCGGTGACGCGGACGCGCCCGTCGGGGTCGGCCTCGTCGACGGTGAACGCGATCTCCGAGAGCCGTTCGAGGTGGAGCCGATCGCCCGGTGCGACCGGGCGGTTCCGCACGTCCTCGCTCACGAGGCGCTCGATCGACTCCCGATCGACGTCCACCTCGCCCAGCGCCGCCGGCGCGCGGAGCGTGATCGACTCGGCTTCGGGCAGGTC
>NZ_JBHUDH010000035.1:1588-7601 GCF_042678005.1 Halolamina salina
CGTCGATCCGGATCACGCCGTCGGGAACGTCGCCGCGGGCGGGCCAGAGCTTCGCGACGGTTTCGCGCTCGCCCTCGATCAGGACGGTGTCGCCCGAGAGGAGTCCCAACTGCTGTCTGGCGGCCTCGGGGAGCCGCGCGATACCGCGGCCCGCGTCGCGCTTCTCGGCGGCGCGGACCGTCAGGCGGAGGGAGTCGCTCATGGCCGCGGGTGGGAACGGGTGCCCCAAAGCGTTGCCGGAGACGGCGCCGCCGACCGCCGAGCGGGACCGGCAGCGGTCCCGGTCGCCCGCCCGGGGGGTCGACGACGGGTCCGAGGCTGAACAACGGGAGGGACCCCGATTTGGTATCGCTGTATATGATTTATCAATGCGTGTTCGGGCCGATATCGGGGAGGAAAACCCGATGTGACGACGGAGCCGGGTTTCACGGAGTTCCCTAACAGGTGTACTGGTGTTATTCTTCAGCCCACAAGCCTATACTCGTCGGCGGTGTGCGTGGGGGTAGTGAGCGACTCCGGAACGTCGAACGGCGCGGGCAGGCGGGGGAAGGTAGTCAAACTGATAGAGGCACACGGGCTCGACGGCATCGGCGACCGCTTAGAGCGGCTATGGACCGCAAGCGGCGACGAGCGACGGAGCCTGCGTGACCTCGCCGACGAGTTCAACCGCGAACTCCTGCGGAGCACGATGGCCGAGGCGGGGATGCAGCCGCTGGACGGCGAGGTCGACAACACGTACCGCCTGCTGACGGACGAGGAGGTCGGCGGCGGCGACCGGACCCGGACCGAACGCCGGCTCCGGCGGGAGGGCGTCGACGTGGACAGCCTCCGCGAGGAGTTCGTCACCTACCAGGCGATCCGGACGTACCTCAAGGGCCACCGCGGCGCGTCGTACGACGCGGAGTCGGTCGACCGCGCCGAATCCGAGAAGAAACACATCCAGCGGCTTCGGGGCCGGGCCCGGACGGTCACCGAAAGCAAACTGGAGCAGCTACGGGACACCGACGAGATCGAGTTGGGGTCGTTCCGGACGCTCGTGGAGGTGAACGTCCTGTGTGAGGACTGCGGCGCGCAGTACGACGCCGAGGCGCTGCTCGACCGCGGCGGATGTGACTGCGAAGACACCTAACGGTTCGGTTCTCCCGGCTCGGCCAATATTTTTTATAGGAGTGCCGCTGACAGCACGCCCATGCAGCGACCACAGGCCTCGGCATCCGCGGCGACGGTACACGCCCGAAACATCGGGGGAATTCAGGAGACGACGGTCACGTTCGACCCCGGGGTGACGATCCTCGTCGGCCGCAACGCGACAAACCGGACCTCGTTCCTGCAGTCGGTGATGGCGGTGCTGGGAAGCGAGAACGTCTCGATGAAGGGCGACGCCGACGAGGCCGAAGTGACGCTCGAACTGGACGGGGAGACGTACACCCGGACGTTCACTCGGCGGAGCGGCGGCGTCGAGCGTAGCGGAGCCCCGTACTGCGACGACCCGACGTTGGCGGACCTGTTCGCGTTCCTGCTCGAGTCCAACGAGGCCCGGCGCGCCGTCGCGACGAACGCGGACCTCCGGGAGCTGATAATGCGGCCGATCGACACCGCGGAGATCGAGGCCGAGATCGACCGACTTCAGGACCGCCGGGACTCCCTCAACGCCGAACTCGACGCGATCGACGAACGGAAGGGGGAGCTCCGCGAGCTCGAGGAGCGCCGCGAGACGCTCGAAACGCAGATCGAAGCGACGAGGGCCGAACTCGAGGAGACCGAGGCCGAGATCGAGGACGCCGACGCCGACATCGAGGCGCGCCGGGAGGAGCAGTCGGAGTTGGAGAGCCGACTGGCCGACCTCCGCGAGAAGCGTGCGGAGCTGGAGGACGTCCGGTACGAACTCGACACCGAGCAGGAGAGCCTCACGGCGCTGGAAACCGAGCGCCGGGAACGCGAGGCGGAGCTGGAGGAGCTGTCCGACCCGGCCGACGCCGACCCCGAGGGGATCGACGACCGGCTCCGGGAGCTCCGCGAGCGGAAGGGGGAGCTGGAGTCGCAGGTGAACGAACTGCAGAGCGTGATCCAGTTCAACGAGGGGATGCTCGACGACGAGGGCGCCGCGACCCCGCCGGAGCTGGCGTCGGACGGGGCCGACAGCGTCACGGAGAAGCTGGTCGACGACAGCGTCACCTGCTGGACCTGCGGCACCGACGTCGAGCCCGGTCAGATCGAGGCCACAGTCGAGCAGCTCCGGGAACGCAGCCAGTCGAAAGTCGGCGACGTCGACCGGCTGGAGCGCGAGATCGAGCAGCTCAAAGAAGAGAAAGACGAGATCGAGCAGGCTCGCCGCGAGCGCGAGCGGCTCGTACGCCGCCTGCGCGAACTGGACGAGGAGATCGAGCAGGCCGAAGCCACCATCGAGGAGCTACGAGGCCGGCGTGAGTCGCTGACCGGCGAGATCGAACGGATCGAGGCCGCGGTCGACGAACTGGAGGCGGCGGAGTACGGCGACATGCTCGAACTCCACAAGACCGCGAACGAGCTGGAGTACGAACTCGGTCGGCTGGAGAGCGACCGCGAGGACGTCGAGAACGAGATCGACGCGGCCGAGGAGCGGATCGCCGAGGAGGCCGACGTTCGCGAGGAGCTGGAGTCGGTGAACGACCGAATCGAGCGGCTCCGCACCCGGATCGAGCGGATCGAGCGCGAGGCCGTCGAGGGGTTCAACGACCACATGGAGTCGGTGCTCGGGCTGCTCGACTACGACAACCTCGACCGAATCTGGATCGAGCGGGTCGAACAGGAGACCCGGAAGGGACGCCGGAAAGTGACCGAGCGGACGTTCGAACTCCACGTCGTCCGCACTACGGAGTCGGGCGCGGCCTACGAGGACACCGTCGATCACCTCTCGGAGAGCGAGCGCGAGGTGATCGGGCTGGTGTTCGCGCTCGCGGGGTATCTGGTCCACGACGTGGCCGAGACGGTCCCGTTCGTGCTGCTGGACTCGCTGGAGGCGATCGACTCCGCCCGCATCGCGGCGCTGGTCGACTACTTCGCCGACTACGCCGACTACCTCCTGGTCGCGCTTCTCCCGGAGGACGCCGCCGCGCTCGACGACGAGTACGAGCGGATCACCGAGATCTGAGCCCGCCGGCGTGCTGCCGACGACACTGTTAACACGCCCCCACCGACAGGGAGAGTATGAGCGAATCGCCGTTCGACGCGTTCGACGCGATCGACACGCAGATACTGGTGATCCTCTCGGAGGACCCCCGGATGTCCTACCAACAGCTCTCCCGCCGGCTCGAGGACGAGGGGTACCAGATGAGCGCCGAGGGGGTCCGCCGGCGCGTGACGGACCTGATGGCGGCGACGACGCCGTTTTTCCTGCTCGATCCCGAGCAGTTGGCGTGGGAGATCGTCCGGATCTCGGTCCGGGCGACGGACGGTCCCGGCGACAAGGGCGAGGCGTTCGACCGCATCGCCGAGATGCCGTTCTGGCACGTCACCAGAGGGGTCGGCACGTACGACATCTACGGCGTCGGGATGGCGCCGACGATGGCCGACATCGACGCGATGGTCACCGAGATCCGCGGCTACGACTGCGTGGCCGAGATCGACTTCATCGTCGTCACCGACCGCCGGAGCGACCTGCAGGACTACTACCGGCAGGGACTCCGCGAGGGCGACGAGGAGTGAGGCCGGGGGTATTTCTCCCTCCGGCCGGTAGCGGGGCGCGATGACCGACCACGGCTGCAAGGTGTGCCGCGTGCTCGACGAACGGGGACTCGACCGGCTCGACGACGAGCTCGTCACGCGCTGGCGGGGCGAGTCGGGCGAACGGATGGGGTATCGCCGGCTCGCCGACTGGCTCAACGCCACGCTGCTGCGCCGCGAGATGGAACGCGTCGGCCTCCCCACGGGCGGCGGCGAGGCGCGCTCGCGCTACGAGCGGCTGACCGGCGACGACACCGCCGACGCGGTCGCCGCGCTGCTCCGTCGGGCCGGCGTGAAAGTCGGCGAACTCCGGGCCGACTTCGTCTCTTACAGCGTCGTCAGGACCCACCTCCGGGACTGCTTGGGGGCGGAACGCGACCCCGAACCGCCGTCGAACTGGGAGGCCGACCGACTCGACGGGCTCACGGAGTACGCGACGGCGGAGGCCGCCGAGGCCGTCCGGTCGCTGGTGAACAAGGGAACGCTCTCCGCCGGCGGGGCGGTGGAGCCGACGGTCACGATCAGCGTCCGCTGCTCGGCCTGCGACACGGCCGTCCCCGTCGAGGAGGCGCTCGCGAGGGGGGCGTTCTGTGACTGTGTGGAGTGCGACTGTGGGTCCGAGTGACACGTTTTCCGCGGTGGCGATTGGCATTTTGCGTGGAACGGCGGCACGCTAAAACTCCTATGGGTGTTTTTATCTCTAATTCTACTATGTATACTTGTTCGGTTCAAAATCCTGTGTAGAGATATTTACCGACGGGGGTGCGTCGCCAGCGCTGCCGCTCAGGGGTGGAAAAGCGGGAGAAACGGTGGGGTGGTCCTACCAGACCTGTTCGAGCGCGCGGAGCACGTTCCCGCCGAGCACCTTCTCGATCTCGTCGTCGTCGTAGCCGTTGGCGACCAGCCAGCGCGGGATGTTCTGCCAGGCTTCCGTGGGGTTCTCCAGCCCCTCGACGTACTCGCTCTGGAGGGTGGACTCCGGGAGTTCCATCCCGTGGTACTCCGAGAGCACGCGCAGCAGTTCGGTGTGATCGCCGTACAGCACGTCCGGCCCGAACGCGACGTGGTCGATCCCGATCAGGTCGACGACGTACTCGAAGTGCTCCATGTACGTCTCGATGTCGGGCAGGTGGGTCGAGGAGAGCAGGCCGACGACGCCGCCGGTGTCGGCGATCGCCTCGAACACCTCGTCGGACGTGCCGCGGGCGCCCATCCCCGCGCCCTTCGCGAGCGCGTGGGTGTCGAACACCGGCTTCTCGCTCACGTCACACACGTCGAGTGAGGTCTGCGGGCTGGCGTGGCTGACCGAGACGGCCATCCCCACGTCGTTCATCCGCTCGACGGCGTTGGCGCCAAACCCGGTGAGGCCGCCGTCGCGCTCCCGGATGTCGCCGCCGCCGGTGCCGAGCGCGTTGGAGCTGTTGTAGGTGATCCCCATCGAGCGGACGCCCATGCCGTACAGCTGTTCGATCCGGTCGAGTTCGTTCTCGATCATCGCCGCCGACTCGATCGACTGGACGACCGCGAGCTTCCCCTCCTCGCGGGCTCGGTGGATGTCGTCGACGCTCCGGCACTGGAACGCGTAGTCGGAGTGGGCGAGGTCACAGGCCCGCATGCTGACCTCGTGAGTGATGTCGTCCCACTTCCAGCCGTGCAGCGAGTGGACGCTGGAGAGCCCGTCGAACTGCATGTCGAAGACGGCGTCGAGGCTGGTCTCGGCGAGGAACTCGTAGGCGGTGTGGATCCGCCCCTCGCGGATGTAGTCGAACAGGTCCTCGTCGATCTCCGCGGGGAACTGGAACGCGTGGTCGTGCAGCGAGAGCACGATCTCGTCGGTGAGCTCGTCGACGCGGGCCTCCTGTTCGTCGGTAAGCTCGATCGTCCGGGGTTCGAACCCCGCAGTCTTCTCCGCGAGATCGAACGCTCGGTAGTCCTCGCCGGCGTCGAGATAGTCGTACGGCTGGTACCCGTCGAACTGCTTGTCTGCACCCATACGTCCCACACGGACCGGAGCGCTACTTAGCCGTTTGGGTCGCGGGAACAGTGCGCAGGTCGGCCGCGATCAGTCGTCGGCCGGCCGGTCCGCGGTGGCCGTCCAGCACGCTCCCGCCCGCAGTGCCGTCGCGTCCGCGCCGCGTTCGGCGACGAACTGGAGGCCGACCGGGAGTCCGTCGAGGCTGCCACACGGGACGCTGACCGCGGGGTGGCCGCTGACGTTGAACGGACCGGTGTTCGCGAGCGCGCCGAACAGGTCGTCGACCGCCTCGTCCCACGTCGGCGCGAGCATCGGTACCGTCGGCGACGCGAGCAC
>NZ_JBHUDH010000035.1:7651-8290 GCF_042678005.1 Halolamina salina
AGGCGGCGTCGCCGTCGGTCCGGCTGCGGTGTTCGGCGTACAGCATGGCGGCTTTCAGCGGCTCGCCGAGTTCGGCGTCGCCGGCGCGGGCCTCGTGGAGGCGTTCGACCAGCGCCCGCTCGCCGGGCGAGAGCGCCCAGTAGTTCGTGGTGTCGGCCGCGAGGTAGTTCCCCACCTCGGTCATCCCGATGGCCAGCCACGCCGGGAGCCAGAGATCGTAGCTCTCGATCGAGACCGACCGGACGGTCGCGCCGGCGGCGGCGAGCTCGTCGACGGCGTCGCGGACGACGCGCTCGATCCGGGGCGCCGCGCCGAACAGCTCCTCGGGGAGGCCGATCGTGAGCGTCTCGGGCGCCGGATCCCCGAGGGCGTCGGCGGTGGCCGTCGGCTCGCTCCCCCGTGTCCGCTCGTCGCGCGGATCCGGGCCCGAGACGGCGTCGAGTCCGAGTGCGAGGTTCTCGACCGTCGGGGCGAGGAAGCCGACGTTGTCGAGCGTCTTGGCGTACTGGACGAACCCCGCGTGGCTCACCAGCCCGCGGGTGGGTTTCAGCCCCGGGACGCCGGACCACGCCGCAGGGAAGCGGATCGACCCGCCCGTGTCGGAGCCGATCGCGAGGTCGACCTCGCCGGTGGCGGCGG
>NZ_JBHUDH010000035.1:8300-16599 GCF_042678005.1 Halolamina salina
GGCGGCGATACCGCTGCCGGCCGAGGAGCTGCCGGGCTGGCGCTCCGGGTCGTGGGGGTTCCGGGCGAGACGGAGCCGCATGCTCTCGCGGCTGCCACCGAAGGCGAACTCGTCCATGTTGGTCTTCCCGACGATTCGGGCGCCAGCGTCGAGCAGCCGGTCGACGACAGTCGCGTCCCGGGCGGGGACGTAGGCCGGGTCGGTCAGCAGGGGCGAGCCACAGGTCATCGGCACGCCCGCCACCGCGACGTTGTCCTTCACGCCGACGGTCAGCCCGTCGAGCGGGCCGGAAGCGCCCTCGCGCCCCACGTCACAGCGCGTGAGCCACGCGCCGAGCTCGTCCGTCTCGGGGTCGGGGTCCCAGTGCTCCCGCTCGGGCGGCGCGGCGGGGGGTTCCGCGTCGAACGCGTCGAGCACCGCGTCCTGCTCGGCGAACTGTTCGGCGAGCGCGTCGGCGTCGGCGACCGACAGCGAGAGCCGGTCGGCGTACGCCGCCACGTCCTCGGGGCTGGGGGAGTCGGACATACGCGTGCCAGGTTCGGGGCGGGGCGCTTCAAGCTGACGCCGGCGGCGACGGATCGCGGTAAACGTGACCTGTACACAAGCTATTTGCTACCCCGGCCAAGTGGGTACGCCGAGGAGATGTACGCAGAGATCAACGGGGCCGACCTCTACTACGAGGTCCACGGTCCGGACGACGCGCCCGCCATCGTCTCGCTGCACGGCGGGCCCGGCATCAGCGACCACCAGAAGGGAAAGGAGGCGTTCGAGGCGCTCACCGACGCCTACCGGCTGGTGGTGTACGACCACCGGGGCTGCGGGCAGTCGAGCCTGACCGAGCCCTACTCGAACGAACAGTACGCGAGGGACTGCGAGGGGCTGATCCAGCATCTCGGCCTTGACGAGGTGGTGCTCGTCGGCGGCTCATACGGCGGCTTCATCACCCAGGAGTACGCGACCCGGTTCGGCGACCGGGACCACTTCGAGGGGTTCGTGCTCCGGGACACCGCGGCCTCCCACGCCTACGAGGACAACTCCGTCGAGAACGCCCGGGAGTCGTGGGACGAGATGAAGGCCCGGAACTTCGACCTGCCCGACATCACCTGGGAGGAGTTCATGACGGTGATGGACGGCAACGTCGAGTCCGACGAGGAGTTCGAACGCATCTGGCTGGGGATGCTGCCGCTGTACGCCCCCAACCTCGACGCGTTCGACGTGGAGGCTGCGAAGGAGTCGACCGCCGAGCGCGACTTCCACCACGAGACCCACAACGAGATGTTCACCAACGCCTACCCCAACATGGACTACACCGACGACCTGCCCGACGTGGACGTGCCGGCGCTCGTGACCGTCGGCCGCCACGACTGGATCACGCCGCCGGAGGCCAGCGTCGAGATCGCCGACCTGCTGCCGGACTCGCGGCTGGTGATCTTCGAGTCCAGCGGCCACTCGCCGAACCTCGACCAGCACGACCAGTTCATCGCTCGCGTCCGGGAGTTCTTCGACGAGATCGGCTACGGCGAGCCGTACGCCGCGGCCGACGGGGGTGAGCGACGATGACGGAGACGAGCGACCCGGACGTGATGAACCTCGCCGACGCGCTCTCGGTGTCGTGGCGCCCCGGCGAGCCCCGGCGGCTCACCTACGTCGAGCGCGAGCGCGGCGCCGACGCCGTCTACGACTACCGCTTCGACATCGACGCCTCCGAGCGCGTGGTCGCGTTCGACGAGCGCATCTCCGGGCGCTGGGGGCAGGTCGACTGGGGTCCCGACGGGCGGTATCTGCTGTACACCCGCGGCGGGGATATCCGCGTCTACGACACCGAGACCGGCGAGGAGTCGACGCCGGCACCGAGCGAGGCGTTCGACAACGCGCCGCGGTTCTCGCCCGGCGGCGAGCGGATCGCGTTCATCTCCGGCCGGGGCGAGGCGGGGAACGACATCTGGGTCGTCGACCGCGACGGCAGCAATCTCGAACGGATCACCGAGGGTGCGAACCCCCACGACGACAAGCGCTGGGAGCCGGCGTGGTCGCCGGAGGGCGACCGTATCGCCTACGTGGGCGCCGCCGACTGGCACGGCCGCGACTGGGCCGACGAGGCACACGTCGTCCACGTCGGTACGGGCGAGGTCGACCGGCTCACTCGCGGGCTGAGCGTCACCTCGGTCCCCTCGTGGGCGCCCGACGGCGACAGGGTGGCGTTCTTCGCCAAGGAGGTCGCCGAGCCGTGGTACCGCCACTCCGAGGATATCCACGTCCACGACCTGCGCCGCGGGACCCGTGAGATCTACCCGGTCGAGGCGTCCCACCAGTACAACGTCCAGCAGCCGATCTGGGACGGCACCGACCGGCTGTTCTTCCCGACCCGCGAGCGCGGGAAACAGCAGTTGGAGGCGATGCTGCTCCACGACGAGAGCGACGCGCGGGGGATTCCGACCCGCGTGACCGTTCACGAGGGCGTCTTCGGTGCGGGGCCGATATCGCTCTCGCCGGACGGCGAGTATCTCGGCTTCTCCTACGCCGAGGCGGAGCTACCGCCCCACCCGCGGGCGATCCCGACCGCGGGCGGGCAGGAACAGCAGCTCCGTGACCCCGAGGTGCCCGACGGCGTCGTCGTCCCGGAGAACGTCACCTACGAGAGCTTCGACGGCCAGTACGTCAACGGCTACCTCTACAAACCCGACGGCGTCACCGAGGACGACCCCGCGCCGGCGCTGGTGCAGGTCCACGGCGGCGGCCACTTCCAGTACGGCGACGGCTGGCACCCCATCGAGCAGTACCTCGCCGCCCACGGCTACGTGGTGTTCGCGATCGACTTCCGGGGCTCGGGCGGCTACGGGCGGGCGTTCCAGGAGCTCTCGATGGAGGACTGGCACGGCGGGCAGGTCGACGACGCCCGCGAGGCCGCGCGGTTCGTCCGGTCGCTACCGTACACCACCGACAGCGTCGGCATCTACGGCGGCTCGTGGGGCGGCTTCATGACGCTGATGAGCCTCACCCGCTACCCCGAGGTGTGGGACGCCGGCGTCGAGTGGTACGGCGTCTCGAACCAGTTCACCGACTACGAGGAGGTCGACCGCGTGGGTCGCCTGCTCACCGAGCGGGACATGGGCGGCACGCCCGAGGAGGCCGAGGAGCTCTACCGGAAAGCCAGCGCGGCGTTCGACCTCGACCGCGTCGAGACGCCGCTCCGGGTGCTCCACGGCGCCGAGGACGAGCGCGTCCCGATCAATCAGGCCGAGGAGCTGATCGACGAGCTCGACGACGGGCCGGTCCCCTTCGACGCCACCATCTACGAGGACGAGGGGCACGGCTTCCGCGACGAGGCAAACCGCCGCGACGCGATCGAGCGGACCCGCGGCTGGTTCGACGAGCACCTCTGACGCCCCGCCGTCGAACCCCTCCCGCCTGACGCATCGGGACGCTATGCTAAGACTTATGGTGGGAGGGTCGTTCCCGTGAGACAGAGACCCATGAGGGACGACAACCCAGACACGGAACCGCTCGTCGACCGTCGGTCGATCCTCCGATACGGCGCCGTCGGGGGAGCGATCGGGCTCGCCGGCTGTACCGGCGGCGACGGGACGGACACGGCGACGGACGCGACGGACACGCAGAGCAGCACCGCCGAGGGGACGCCGCTCTCGACGGACGAGGACATCGAGCGCGGCGGGAAGCCGGTGGTCGGACTCGGTGCGGAGCCGCAGGCGTTCAACCCGCTGGTGACCTCCGACTCGGACGCGTGGGCCATCATGGACCGCATGTACCCGTACCCGACGGTCCGGGACCCCGCCGACGTGGAGAACACCCACCCCTACGTGTTCAACGACTGGTCGTTCGACCCCGACTCGCTCACCGGCGAGGTGACGATCACCGAGGGGTTCCAGTGGTCCGACGGCGAGACGCTCGACGCCGAGGGCGTCGCTTGGTGGTTCCAGTACCTGATGGAGCAGTCGGGCCACCGCTACGAGTCCAACACCAACCAGCTCGCGAGCATCGAGGCCACGGGCGAGTACTCGCTGGAGTTCGAACTGGAGAGCACGACCGCCGCGGTGTTCACGCCCGAGACTGGCGTGTTCGCGGTGCCGATCCTGCCGGCACACGTCTGGCAGGACATCGACGACTACACCCAGTACTCCCCGGACGAACTGATCGGCGCACAGGGGTTCGAGTGGGCCGACTCCAACCCCGGGAACTGGTACGAGCTGAACGCCAATCCGGACACGCTCCCCGACGAGATTCACGAGGGGCCTTACATCGAGTCGCTCCGGTTCCGCGTGTTCGGCGACATGACGACGCTGATTCAGGAGCTCCAGCGCGGCAACGTCGACCTGACGTACAACTCCATCACGCCGAACCGCGCGTTCCAGCTTCAGGACGCCGACTCGGTCAAGGTCTGGAACTCCCGGGCGCGTGGCTACAACTACATCGCCCACAACATGCGCCGGGTGCCGTTCGACGACAAGCCGTTCCGGCAGAGTCTGGGGTTCATCTACCCGTTCAACTACCTCCAGAGCCAGCTCCGTCGCGGCCTGACCGAGACGGGCGACTACGTGGCCGCGGGCGTGTACGAGCCGTGGCGGCCCGACAGCTTCGACGAGCCGATCGAGCACGGTCCGTACATGACCGACGACGGCCAGCTCGACGTGGAGCAGGCGCGTGAGTTCCTCCGCAACGCCGACGGCGAACACGACTACACGTTCGGCCCCGTCGAGTCCGAGCAGGTCACCGGCGATCAGGAGATCCGCGTCGACGGCGAACTGCTCACGGACGCCCACACCAACAACGACGGCGAGGGCGGGCAGGGGCCGATCAGCCTCGTGATCACGCCGCCGAGCACCGCGCCCGTGGAGGCTCAGGCCGGCGCCCGGTTCGTCGAGAACCTCAACGAGGTCGGCATCCCCGCGGAGACCCAGCCGGTCGCCGAGGGCTCCCAGAACTCGCTCATCTGGGTACAGGAGGACTTCGACATGTGGTCCTCGGGCTGGATCTGGATGCCCAAGCCCCACATGTACATGGGGTTCTGGCTGACCAGCGGCAGCGTGGACGCCGACTCCTCCAGCGACGAGGTCCACCTCAACCCGATGGGGTACACCAACGCCGACGACCTGATCTCGGCAGTCCAGACGACCTACGAGCCGGAGGCCCAGCGGCAGGCCACGAAGGAGGCGCTGGCTCGGGTGTACGAGGACCAGCCGGTGCTCGTGACGGAGTACCCCAACCGGCTCCACGCCTCCTCGAACACCTTTGAGGGGTGGGTGAAGGTGCCCGGCGGTATCACGCAGAACCCGTGGACGTACCTGAACGTCCGCGAGGCCTAACCTCCCCGCCACCTCCATGGTTCGGATTACTGGCCGCTATCTGCTCCGCCGAGTGGCGATCAGCGTCGTCACTATCTACATCCTCGCGAGCCTGCTGTTCGTCCTGATGCACGCGATGCCGGGCAGCCCGATCGACGCGCTGGTAGGCCCGGGGATGACGACCGAACAGATCGAGAACATCGAGCAGCGGTTCGGGCTGAACCAACCGATCTGGCGCCAGTACATCGAGTTCATCACCTCGGTCACGGTGTTCGACTTCGGCTACTCGGTCCAGACGCTGGAGCCGGTGCGCGATCGCCTGCTCGACCGGTTCGTGCCGACTATCGTGCTGTTCGCGCCCGCCTTCATGCTCCAGTACTCGTTGGGGACGATCATCGGTACGTTCCTGGGCTGGAAACGCGGGACGAAGACCGACCTCGCGGGGTTCACCACCGGCCTGTTCATGTACTCGATCCCCTTCTTCTGGCTGGGGTGGATCCTCGTTGGGGCGTTCTCCTACGAGCTGGGGCTGTTCCCCAGCGGCTCGATGATGCCGCCGTACACCAGCAGCTTCCACTGGCTGGACGCGGTGATCAACCTTGTCTGGCACATGACCCTGCCCGTGCTCTCGCTCGCGCTGGTCGGCTGGGCGGGGCCGATGCTGATCATGCGGACGACGATGCAGGACGTCGTCGACGCCGACTACGTCGACTTCGCCCGCGCACAGGGGTACGACGAGCCGACGGTGATGACCCGCTTCGGCGCGCGCAACGCGCTGATCCCGGTCATCACGCAGGGTATCATCGGCATCGCGTTCATGATCGACGGCTCGGTCATCGTCGAGACGGTGTTCTCCTGGCCCGGGATCGGCCAACTGCTGGTCGACGCCATCTTCGCGAAGGACCTCCCGACCGCGCTCGCGGCGTTCTACACGCTGGGGGTGTTGATCGTCGTGCTCAGGCTCGTCACGGACGTGGTGTACACGATGATCGACCCGCGGATCGAGTTCGGGGGTGAGGCCTGATGGCGACCGAGACCAGAGAGGTCGACGCCGACGCCGACAACGGGATCCGAGAGCGGCTCTACCCGCTGATCGTCGGCGTCCGCCGGACGTGGGGGCAGTTCACCGAGTCCCGACTGGGCGTGCTGGGGCTGCTGATCATCGCCGCCATCGCGTTCGTCGCGGTGTTCGCGCCGTACATCGCGCCCCACTCGCTCGAGTGGCAGGCGTTCGGCAACAACCCGACGTTCAGGCAGGCGAGCCAGCTCCCCCACCCGCCCGCGTTCGGCGACCCGTTCTTCGCGCCGCTCGGCACCGATCACCTCGGACACGGGATCCTGACCCAGCTGATCTACGGCTCCCGGACGGCGCTGTTCATCGGGCTGGCGGCGGGGGTGCTCTCCTCGCTGGTGGGCGTCCCGCTGGGAATCATCAGCGGCTACTACAGCAACACGTGGGTCGACGAGGGGATCCAGCGCGTCGTCGACGTGATGTACGGCCTGCCGTTCCTGCCGCTGGTGATCGTGCTGGTGTTCATCAACGGCGTCACGACGACGAACATCATCCTCGGCATCGTCGCGAAGTCGTGGCTGAACAACGCCATCGTCATCCGCGGACAGGTGCTGTCGCTGTCGAAGCGGCCGTTCGTCGAGGCCGCGGAGGCCAGCGGCGCCAGCGACTTCCGGATCATGTGGCGACACCTGCTGCCGAACGTGCTGCCGCTGGGGTTCATCTACCTCGCGCAGGACGCGGCGTTCGCCATCCTGATTCAGGCGAGTCTGGCGTTCCTCGGCCTCGCCGACTTCACCCAAGTCTCGTGGGGGACGATGCTGCAGTGGATACAGGTGCAAGGATACATCTACACGGCGCCGTGGTGGCTGATCCCGCCGGGGATCATGATCGCCCTGCTGGCGGCGTCGTTCTACTTCATCGGCTACAGCCTCGAAGACGTCATGAATCCCGGTTCGAACCAATGAGTAGCACGACCACACCGACGGCCGACGAGTCACAGGGGACGGTCCTCGACGTCGAGGACCTCTCAGTCACCTACCGGATGGAGGACGAACCGGACGTCAACGCGGTCCGGAACGTGAGCTTCAGCGTCGAGGCCGGCACCACGTTCGGGCTGGTCGGCGAGTCCGGCTGCGGGAAGACGACGGCGGCCCGCGCGCTCATCGACCTGCTCGACGAGAACGGCGAGATCACGAACGGGAGCGTCCGCAAGGGCGGCCGCGACCTTACGGCGGTGAGCGACGCGGAGCTTCGGGACGCCCGCTGGAACGAGATCGCGACGATCCCGCAGAACGTGATGAACGCGCTCAACCCCGTCGAGACCGTCGGCTCCCAGATCCTCGACGTGATCCAACTCCACACGGACCGCGACCGGGAGGCCGCACGGGAACACGCCGAGGGGCTGTTCGAGCAGGTCGGCCTCACGCCCGACCGGATGGCGGACTACCCCCACGAGTTCTCCGGCGGGATGCTCCAGCGGGCGGTGATCGCGATGGCCATGTCGTGTGACCCGGACCTGATCATCGCCGACGAGCCGACCACGGCGCTCGACGTGGTCGTACAGGACGAGATCCTCGCCGAACTCGAGGAGCTTCAGCGGGAGATGGGCGTCGCGATGTTGGTGATCAGCCACGACATCGGCGTGATGGCCGAAATCTGTGACGACGTCGGCGTGATGTACGGCGGCGAGCTGATGGAGGTCGGGAGCGCGACCGACGTGTTCGCCAACCCCTCGAACCCCTACACGCTGGGGCTGGCGAACTCGTTCCCGGACATCACCGACCCGGACCGCGAGCTCGTGGACATCCCCGGCACCGCCCCGGAGCTCACGGGCGAACGCCAGGGCTGTCCGTTCGTGGAGCGCTGTCCGTTCGCGACCGACGAGTGCGAGCAGTACCACCCCGACCTGACGGCGGCGCCGGGCGCGCCCGACCACCGCTCGCGCTGTCACTTCGTCGACGAGGTGGACCGCCTCCGCGAGGAGGCC
>NZ_JBHUDH010000035.1:16653-23090 GCF_042678005.1 Halolamina salina
AGTACTTCGACACCGGCAGCGGGCTGCTCGACTCGCTGCTGGGCCGGGAGTCGCCGCCGGTGAAGGCCGTCGACGGCGTCTCCTTCGACGTGAGCGAGGGGGAGATATTCGGCATCGTCGGCGAGTCCGGCTGCGGGAAGTCGACGCTCGGGCGGACGATCCTCCGTCTCCACACCGCGACCGACGGGACGATCTCGCTGAACGGCGAGTCGATCGACGAGATTCCCAACGAGGAGTTCCGCCGCCGGGCCCAGATGATCTTTCAGGACCCGTTCGAGAGCCTCAACCCCCGGATGACGGTCCAGCAGACGATCACCGAGCCGCTGGCGTTGCTGGGCGAGGACCTGACGTACTCCGAGCGGGTCGCGGTCGCCGAGGAGACGCTCGCGGAGGTTGGGCTCTCCCCGCCGGAGGAGTACCTGCGGCGGTTCCCCGACCAGCTCAGCGGCGGGGAGCGCCAGCGCGTCGCGATCGCGCGGGCGCTGGTCGTCGACCCGAGCTTCCTGCTCGCCGACGAGCCGGTGTCGATGCTCGACGTGAGCATCCGGGCGAGCGTGCTCAACATCCTCCGGCGGCTCCGCCGCGAGGAGGGGCTGACGCTGTCGATCATCAGCCACGACCTCAGCCTGATCCGGAACGTCAGCGACCGGACGGCCGTGATGTACCTCGGCGAGATCGTCGAGATCGGCGACACCGACCGGATCGTCGAGGACCCGAAACACCCCTACACCGAGGCGCTGGTCGACTCGGTGCCGGTGCCGGACCCGACCGTCGAGCGGACGCCGGTGGACATCAGCGGCGAGCCGCCGTCGCCCCGGGATCCCCCGTCGGGCTGTCGGTTCCACACGCGCTGTCCGGCGGTCATCCCGCCCGAGGAGTTCGAGTTCGCGGACGGACGGTTCCGCGAGCTCATGGACCTCCGGCAGGACCTCGACGCCGGCTCGGTCCGCGTCGACCGCGCCCGGGAGCGAGCCGAGTCGCCGGACGACCCCGAGTCCGTCGCCGCCGCGATCAAGGAGCGGCGCTTCGACGGCACGTTCGTCGACGCGGACGCCGAGGCGATCGTGGACGAGGCGCTGACCGCGCTCGCCCGCGGCGAGAACGAGGCGGCGGCCGAGCGGCTGGCCGACGCGTTCACGACGCCGTGTGAGCTCGACGAGCCCGAACTCGCCGAGTTGGAGGACGGCCGACAGGTGGCCTGTCACCTGTACGACTGAGCCGCCCGTCCCCGACTGGGGGACGACGACGGCCCGAACGCCGTTTCGGCTCGGCGTCGGACGACACAGTTATGTGGCACCGATGTACACGGTTACTCGATGGCCGAAAGCGCCAATCCCGTGAGTCGTCTGATCGCTGCCGGCGGGCAGAAACTGTTCATGCTCACGCTCAGCCTCGCCGCGGTACTGGCCGCCGTCGGGTTCTCGATCGCCGTGTTCGGCGCGTTCTCCGATCTGGTGGCGACGACGTTCGATCGCGTGCTGATCGCCGCCGTCGGCGCCGCGTTGATGAGCCTCGCCGGCGGGCTCGGCTACTCGGCGCTGAACTGAGCCGGGCTGCGGTTCGGTGCGATCCCGCGGGGCGAAAGCGTTCACGCTCGACAGCGCCGACGCGGTCCCCGACGGGCTACCAGACCGCTTCGAGCACCCGGAGGGTGTTGCCGCCGGTGACCTTTCGGATCTCCTCGTCGGAGTAGCCCTCGCGGACGAGCCACCGGACGATGTTGTGCCACGCCTCCGTGGGGTTCTCCATTCCCTCGACGTACTCGAACTCGACCTCCTGCCAGTCGGGGTACTTGTCGTAGTTCTTCCCCATGTACTTGTGGAGGCCGACGTGGTCGCCGTACAGCGTGTCCGGCCCGAACGACACGTGGTCGATCCCGACGAGATCCTTCACGTACTCGAAGTGGTCCATCACCGACTCGATGGTGTGGGTCGGGTGGTCCGGGGAGGCGACGTTGTGCGGTGCGGACTGGATACCGATGACGCCGCCGGTGTCGGCGACGGCTTCGAGCACCTCGTCGGCGTCGAGGCGGGTGATGTCGAGCAGGTCCCGGGCGCCGTTGTGCGAGAGCATCACGGGGTCCTCGCTCGCCGCGCAGGTGTCGAGGGTGGTCTGCCTGCTCGCGTGGCTCGGGTCGATCAGGATGCCGAGCTTGTTCATGCGCTCGACGGCGTCCTCGCCGAAGCTGGTGAGGCCGCCGTCGCTGTCCTCGTCGTTGATCCCCGTCCCGAGCGCGTTCGACTCGCTGTAGGTGATTCCGAGCGCGCGGACGCCCAGCCCGTAGAGCACGTCGAGGCGGTCGAGCTCGTTCTCGATCATCATACAGCCCTCGATGCTCGGGACGATCGCGACCTGCCCGTTCTCGTGGGCCTCGCGGATGTCGTCGACGCTGCCGGCGCGGGTGACGAACTCCTGTTTCGCGATGTCGGCGGCTCTGATCCCCAGATCGTGGACCACCTCCGAGAACTTCCAGCCGTTCTTCGAGTGCATCCGGAGCACGCCGTCGAGGTGCCAGTCGAACACCGCGTCGAGGTTCGACGCCGCCAGCGCGTCGTAGGCGGTCATCGCCCGGCCCTGCCGGCAGTAGTCGTCGATCTCCTCGATGTTCTCGGGAAAGTAGAACGCGTGCTCGTGGAGCGAGACGATCGTCTCCGCCGCGGAGAGCCGTTCCGCACGGGCCTCGTCCGCCTCGTCGAGGGGGATCTCGTACGGGTCGTCGAAGTAGTGCGGGCCGTCCTGCGTGTCGAACGCCTCGTAGTCCTCGCCGGCGTCGAGGTAGTCGAACGGCTCGTACCCCTGATACTGCTTGTCAGTACCCATGGGTGGCGGTGTCACCAAACCGGCATAGTTCTTTCGAGGGGGTGTCCGCTCCCGGGACAGGGAACAGATATTTCGGCGGCGCCGAGCCGCCCGCTTCGAACCAGTGGGAGGATCGTTCCGGTTGGCGGAACCATTAAGCCGGCCCCATGTGAAGCGTCGACAAGACCATGGCAGACGGTTCGAACCCGCTGAAGTCGGTCGAACGATCGTTTCAGATCCTCGAACACGTTCGGGACAACGAACCGGTCACGCTTACGGAGGTTTCCGAGGCGCTGGCGCTGTCGAAGAGCACGATCCACCGGCACCTCTCGACGCTCGTTTCCGTTGGATACGTGAGCCGAGAGGAGGGACAGTACCGCGTCTCCTTCGAGTTCCTCAGCTACGCCAACCGCATCCACCTCCGGGACCCCTCCTACCCGATGATCAAGCGGAAGGTCCGCGACCTCGCCGACGAGTCCGGGGAGCTCGTCCAGTTCACGACACACGAGGACGGCCGGCTGGTGTACCTGTTCAAGGAGACGGGGCGGAACGGTCTCGTCTCCCGGTCGGACGCCCGGACGTTCCGCCCGCTCCACGCCACGGCCGGGGGGAAGGCAATCCTCTCGACGTGGCCGCGTGAGGCGGTCGAGGCGTACATCGATCGGAACGGGCTGGACGCGATCACCGAACACACGATCACCGACTCGGCCGTGCTGTTCGACGAACTCGACAAGGTCCGGGAGCGCGGCTACGCCACCAACGTCGAGGAGACGGTCGAGGGGCTGGGCGCGGTCTCGGTCCCCATCGAGACACAGGACGACAGGGTCGTCGGCGCCTTGGGCATCTCGGGACCGATCAACCGCGTCGGCGCCGCCGACGGCGAGTACACCCAACTCCTCCTCGACGTGAAGAAGGAGCTGGAGCTGAACATCAGGCTGCTGTAGAGTGTGTTAATTGTTACCATGGTAAACGCCCGTTCCGGTGTGAGAAACGATCACGCTCGACTGAGGGAAATCCGGATATCTATCACAACCGTACTGCTGTGATAGTTCGGGGAACGATTCCCGGATCACGGAACACAGCTACCGGAGAGCGGTAACGGCGTTCGTCTCACGATACTCCTCGTACGGAGTCGCTCGGACTATCGCACACCAGCGGCGGCCGGCCGCTGAGACAGGCCGGAGCCGTTCCGATACGGACTGCACGTTCGTTCGATTTTCGGGGAGAAACGTTCTGCAAAGCGGGAAATTCGCCCGCTCGGTCGGTCAGTTCGGGAGGTCGTTCCGGGCCTGTCGGAGCTCGTACACCGTCTCGTTCTGTGCCCGCTTCAGCTGGACCTGGAGGAATCGGGCGTCGTCGCCGTCGACGCGGGCGAAGTCGTAGGCCGGATCGTACCGCGGGACGGGGTTCCGGCTCGTCGCCGGGTCCTGCTCGAACTGCCCGTCCTCGACGAGGTAGAGCCGGGTCAGGGTGCGCGAGAGGTCGGTGATCGCGCGGTTCGCGGTCTCGGGATCGATCTCCCCCGCCTCGGCGCGCTCCCGGAACGACTCGATCTCCGCTCGGAGCGCCCGGAGTTCGTCGAGGGTCGGGCCGAAGTCGAAGGCGTCGCCGGCGGCGTCGTCGTACTCCTCGACCTGATCGATCAGGCGGTCGGCGTACCGGGCGTGGTCGAACGGCAGCAGCTCGGCGTTCAGTACGCGCAGGATGCTGACCGCGTAGATGCGGATGTCCCGCAGGAGTTCGTCCTTCCCGGCCTTGTCGAGGGTGTCGGTGGAGACGTGCCAGGCGTCGGAGTTGCCGCCGCAGCCGCCGACCGGGTGGTACCCCCGTTCCTCCCTGATCTCCTCGGGGATGTTCGAACCGAGCATGAAGAAGCCGGTCACCCCGATGTTGTCGAAGGAGTAGTCGCCCGCCCGCGGCGGGAACTGCTCCGCGGAGGGGATGCCGGCCACGTCGTCGATGGCGTCGGTCACGAGGCCGTGGGCCTCGGGCGTCCAGCAGGACATGTCCGTGTACTCCGCGGAGTCCTTCGCCCCGGGGCTGTCCATGTTCACCTGTGCGACGCAGCGCTCGGCGATTTCGAGCGCGTGTTCGTCGGTGTACCACGTCGATCCGGCGTAGCGCCCGGTCGAGTGGGCGGGCCACCAGCAGATCCGGATGTCGCGTTTCAGTTGGTCGCTGTGTTCCTCGAACACCCGGGCGAGTTCGAGCATCCCGGCGTCGCCGGTCGCGTTGTCGGTGATGCCGACGTACCAGGAGTCGTAGTGGCCGTGCAGCAGCAGGAAGTCGTCGTTCTCGGGGTCGGCCTCGCCCTCGATGCGTGCCTCGACGATCGGACACGCCATCCAGTCGGTCGTGAGGTCGGTCGAGAGTTCGAGTTCGAGCCCCTCGTCGCTCTCGGCCCACTCCCGGAGGATCTCGCCGTCGTGTTTCGTGACGTTGGCGATCGGCACGTCCGGGATGCGGTCCCGCTCGTCGTAGGGGGGTGCGCCGCCCCACACCGGCGTGGCGATCCCGTCGTGTGGCTCGCGCTCGTGTTCGTGGATCGCGATCACGCCGGCGGCGCCCTTCTCCTCCAGTACGGTCGTGGCGCCGATGGAGAAGCTCCCGCCGTCGACCAGCGCGATCCGCCCCTCGAGGTCGTCCAACTCCGCGAACGGCTCGCGGGGACCGCCCTCGCCGTCGTCGACGAGGTCGCTGCTGGCCGTGCCGACGTACTCCACTTCGGCTTCGACCGTCGTCGACGCCGAGAAGCCGACCGTCTTGACGATGCCGGGCTCGAACGTCTTGTTGATCGTCCGGATCGACGCGTCGTGGGGCTGGCTGATGTACAGTTCGGGATCGTAGCGCTCGTACTCGACGCCGAACGCGTCCAGCCGCCCGGTGAGGTACTCGGCGGCCGCCCGCTCGTCCTCCGAGCCGGAGAGCCGTTCCAACTCCGAGAACTCCTCCAAGAGAGCCCACGGCTCGTCGATCGAAACCTCGTCGACGACCCGCCGCTCCACGTCGCTCAACGCGCTCCTGTCAGTGATTGCCTCACTCATGCAGGCTGGTGTTGCGAACCGAACTATTTCAATACTCGCTTGGGGGTGAGTATCGGCGGAACCGGCACAACGCTTAATTGACTCGTTCGCACTGGTGTTCGCATGATAACGAGTGTCGAGGTCGTGAGCCGTGAGATCCCCTACGCCGAGGCGTTCCCCACGTCGTACGACGACCAGAGCCCGACCCAACACGTGTTCGTGCGGGCGCGGACGGCCGACGCGACCGGCTACGGCGAGGGGTCGGCGCTGAAGTGGTTCACCGGCGACACCGCGGCCACCATGGCGTCGATCGTCCGATCGGAGTTCGTCCCGGCGATCGAGGGGAAACCGGTCACGGCGGCGCTCGGAGCCTGCCGGGATCTGGCCGACCGCCTCCCCGGCAACCCGGGTGCGAGCGCGGGCGTCGAGATGGCGCTGCTCGACCTCCGGGCGAAACAGCTCGGCGTCCCCCTCCAGGAGCTGCTGGGCCACCCCCGCCGGGAATCGATCCCGCTCGCGTTCGCCTCCGGCGCGCTCCCGGCGGAGACGGTGGCGGAAAACGTCGTCGACGCCTTCGAGGCGGGGTTCCGGACGTTCAAGATCAAGGTCGACGGC
>NZ_JBHUDH010000035.1:23170-26000 GCF_042678005.1 Halolamina salina
GTTCGCCGACGCGCCGGGGTGGCAGAACCCGTTCAGCTACACCGACCTCGACGCCGACGCCGCGCGGATCAACGCCGTCACCCGCGAGCTAGCCGACCGAGCCGACCCAGAGGAGGTGTTCGTCCGCGCCGACGCGAACACCGGCTGGGAGTCGTACGAACGGGCGGGTCGGGCCATCGACCGGATCGAACGGCAGGCGTTCGTCGAGTACTACGAGCAGCCCGTGGCCGCCGACGCCGTCGGCGACCTCCGGTCGCTGCGGACCGTCCGCGGGGTGCCGGTGTTCGCCGACGAGGCGATCCACGACGCGGCGGACGTTCGCGAGCTCACGCGAGAGCCTGCGGCGGTCTCGGGGGTGTGTGCGAAGCTCGCCAAGGCGGGCTCGCTGACCGAGATCGTCCGGATGGGCGAACTGGCGGCCGACGCCGGCCTCCCGGTGACGCTGGTTAGCGCGTTCGAGACCTCCCTCGGCGTGGCGGCGAACCTCCACGTGGCGTCGGTGCTCCCGACGCTCTCCTCGGCGGCGGAGCTGGGCGCCAACCTGATCGCAGAAGACCCGGTCGATCGACCGATCGAGCGGGCGCCGGACACCCCGGTCCCGGACGGTCCGGGACTGGGCGTCGAACTCGACGACGCGCTGTTCGACTGAGCCGTCGGTGCCGCCGTCAGTTCGGTAGCTGCTCCCGCAGCCGCGACAGCTCGAACACCGCGTCGTTCTGTGCCCGTCGCAGCTCGACCTGCAGGAACCGGTACTCGTCGTCGTCCTCGTCGTACGCCTCGAACAGCGACGTGTGCTCGAAGCGCGGGTACGGCGGTCGGTTGTACGCGGGGTCCTGCTCGAACTGCCCGTCGCTGACGAAGTTGAGCCGTGTCAGCGTTCGCGACAGCGTCTTGATCGCCTCGTTCGCGGTTTCGGGGTCGATCTCGCCGGCCTCGACCGCGTCGTAGAACGACTCGACCGCGTCGGCGAGCTCGTCCAGCGCGTCGAGCGTGGGGCCGAAGTCGAAGGCGTCGCCAGCGAGCTCGTCGTACTCAGCGACGATCGAGCGGTGGCGCTCGACGTTGCGAGCGTGGTCGTGGGGGAGCACGTCCGCCCGGAGCAGCCGCGACACCAGCACGGCGTACATCCGGATGTCCCGGACCAGCTCGGGCTTGCCCGCCTTGTCGATCGTGTCGGTGCTGAGGTGCCACGCGTCGGCGTTCCCGCCGCAGCCGCCGACCGTGTGCCAGCGCATCGTCTCCCGCACGTCGGCGGGGATGTTCGAGGAGAGGGTGAACGCGCCCGAGACGCCGAGGTTGTTGAACGAGTAGTCGCCCGCACGTCGGGGGCGGTTCTCGCTGTAGGGGGCGCCGGTGGCGTCCTCGATCGCGCCGGCGACCACGCCGTGCATCTCCGGCATCCAGCACGCCATGTCGACGTACTCGGTGGAGCCTTTCGCCCCCGGGCTGTCCATGTCGACGTGGGCGACACAGTGCTCGGCGAGCTCCATGGCGAACTCGTCGGCGTACCACGTCGAGCCGGCGTATCGCCCCGTGGAGTGGCCGGGCCACCACGCGACACGGAGGTCACGCTGCAGTTCGTCGGCGTGTGCGTCGAAGACGCGGGCCAACTCCAGCAGCCCGGCGTCGCCGGTCGCGTTGTCCGTCACCCCGACCGCCCACGAGTCGTAGTGGCCGTGCAGCAGCACGAAGTCCTCGTCGTCGGGGTCGGCGGCCTCGCCCTCGATGCGTGCCTCGACGATCGGACACGCCATCCAGTCGGTCGTCACGTCGGTTCCGAGCGTCACCTCGTGGGTCGCCTCGGCGTCGGCGTACGTCCGCAGTTCGTCGCCGTCCGGGCGGGTGACGTTGGCGATCGGGATGTCCGGGATGCGCTCCTTCTCGTCGTAGGGGGGCGCGCCGCCCCAGACGGAGGTGGCGATCCCGTCGTGTGGCTCGCGCTCGTGTTCGTGGATCGCGATCACGCCGGCGGCGCCCTTCTGTTCGAGCACTCGGGTCGCCCGGATCGAGAGGCTCCCCGCCGCGGTGAGCGCGACTTTCCCGTCCAGATCGTCCACGTCGGCGTAGGGGCGGGTGACGTTCACGGCGTGGTACTGGCTCCCCTCGTCGGCGCCGACGTCGCTCTGCTCGGCCTCGCCGACGTACACCAGTTCGCCGGTCACCTCCCTCGACGCCGAGAACGCGACGGTCTTCACCGGTCCCGGCTCGAAGGCGCCGTCGTCGACCGTGATCGACGCGTCGTGGGGCTGGCTGATGTACAGTTCGGGGTCGTAGCGCTCGTACTCGACGCCGAACGCGTCCAGCCGCCCAGTGAGGTACTCGGCGGCCCGCCGCTCGTCCTCGGTGCCGGAGACGCGCTCCAACTCCGAGAACTCCTCGAGCAGCGCCCAGGGCTCGTCGATCGACACCGCGTCCGTGAGACGTGATTCGTACCGGTCTAGCGACTTCTCGCCGGCGCTCTCCTGAGACATCGTATTGGTAAGTCAATCCACGGCACAAAAATCTTCGCGTGCCGACCACCGGATGGCTCCCGGGTCGGCGCCAGCCGCTCACTCCTGTGGCGTCACGACGACCTTGCCGAACACCTCGCGGTTCTCGATGGCGCGGTGGCCCTCCGCGACGCGGTCGAGCGGGAGCACGCGGTCGACGACCGGCGACACCTCACCGCGGGCGATCAGGCGCCCCACGTCCCGGAAGTCCTGCCGGCTCCCCATCGGCGTCCCGAGGATCCGCCGGTGGCGCTGGTACACCGAGCGGATGTCGATGTCGGGGTCCGGGCCGGAGGTGGCGCCGCAGATCACCATCCGCCCGCCCATCGCGAGGCTGTCGA
>NZ_JBHUDH010000035.1:26032-34446 GCF_042678005.1 Halolamina salina
ATCGACCGCTGCCACGTCTCTTCGCCGACGTGGTCGGCGACCAGATCCACCCCGCGACCGTCGGTGAGTTCGGTCACCGCCTCGTCGAACGGCGTCTCGGTGTAGTCGATCACCGCCTCCGCCCACGCCGCCGCCCGCTCGGCCTTCCAGTCGGCGGAGGTCGTCGCGTACACCTCGGCGCCGATCCGGTCGGCCAACTGGAGGGCGGCGTGGCCCACGCCGCCGCTGGCGCCGAGGATCAGCGCCGTCTCGCTCGGCTCCAGTCCCCCGCCGCTCACGAGCATCCGCCACGCGGTCGTGACCGAGGACGGCCACGCGGCCGCGGTCGTCATCTCGACGTGGTCGGGCACCGCTTCGAGGTTCGCCGCCGGCACCTCGACGTACTCCGCCAGCCCGCCGGGGAAGTCGCTCCCGAGCTTCCGGTCGTGGGGACACATGGTCTGTTCGCCCCGCTCGCAGAACTCACACTCTCCACAGCTCACGTGGTGGTAGACGTTGACCCGGTCGCCGGGTGACCACCCCTCGACGCCGTCGCCGACCTCGGCGACGACGCCGGCGATCTCGGTGCCCGGCCGTTTCGGGAACGACTCCTCGATCTCCGGGTGGCCGACGCGGGCGAACACGTCCGCGTGCTGGAGCGCGCACGCCCGCACCGCCACCGTGACCTGCCCCGGACCGGGATCGGGTCGCGGGAGTTCGCGGATCTCCAGTACCTCTTCCGGTGCCCCACTGTCGACGATGTGAACTGCCCGCATACCCCGTCCGTCGGGATCCATCCCCATATCTCTATGCACCCCCCTTCGGGATTAGTTCGGTACCGTGACGGACTGTGTGTACTGTCGGTATTGTGACTTCAACCCAAGATACTATATACCATGACAGATAGAACCAAACGTCAGCCCATGACCGACCAGAGACCCGACAACTCGGTACAGAGACGTAGCTTTCTGAAGAGGACGAGCGCGCTGGGAGCGACGGTGACGCTCGCCTCCTTCGCCGGCTGTGCGGGCGGCGACGGCGACGACGGCGGCGACACCGACACCCAGACCGTCGCGGGCGGCGGCGACAGCGATACCGTCGACATGGACGGGTTTCAGGTGCCTTCCGAGAACGTCGTCCCTCAGAGCGAACTGGACGACGCACAGGCGATCCCCGAACTCACCCTGATCGTCAATCCGCCGGACGCACAGCCCGACGACCACGAGACGTCGATGTTCGTCACCGAGGAGATCGCCAAGCTCGGCATCGACACTACCGTCGAGACGATGACGTGGCCCTCCCAGTCCTCGACCGTCTGGGACGGCGAAGACTGGGACATGACGTTCTGGCAGATGGTCGGGCGTCCGTCCCGGCTCGACCCCGACGAGTTCTCCGTCCAGATGGGCCACTCGGACTTCCAGCAGGGGTACAACTACTACTTCTGGGAGGACGAGGAGTACGACGAGAAAGTGATGGCCCAGCGCGAGGAGCTGGACCAGGACACCCGCGAGCAGCTGATCAAGGAGTGTCAGCAGATCTTCCACGACAGGGGACCGAGCACGTTCCTGATGTACCCCCAGAAGACGATCCCGTGGAACAGCGACCGCTGGGAGGGGGTCGTCGAGCTCAACGGGATGGGCGCGGTGAACATGCTCACGTTCGCCAACATGGAGCCTACCGGCGACCGGACGGAACTCAACATCGCCTACGACCAACAGCTCCAGGCGCTGAACCCGTTCGACCAGTCCGGTGAGATCGACATGATCCAGCACCGGATGATCTGGGACCGTCTGGCCTGGCCCAACGAGTCGGCCCTGCCGGAGCCTCGCCTCGCCGAGGAGTTCAACTGGAAGGACGACACCACCCTCGAAGTCCCCATCAAGCAGGGCCACACGTTCCACGACGGCGAGCCAGTCACCGCCGAGGACGTGAAGTACAGCTACAACATCCACCGCGACTACTCGACGTACTTCTCGGGCCCGGTCGAGCCGGTCAACGAGATCACGGTCGTCGACGACCACACCGTCGAGTTCAGCTTCGACTACCACTTCGCGCCGTTCCCGATGGCGGCGATGGGCCGCATCGCCATCATCCCCAAGCACAAGTGGACCGACATCATCGAGAACCGGATGGACGTCGACAACCCGATGCTGTACCAGGAGGACGAACCCCTCGGGTCGGGACCGATGGAGTTCGTCCACTGGAACAGCTCCGAGGAGGTCCGTCTGGAGCGGTTCGACGACCACTTCGACCCGATCGCCTACGAGGCGCGTAACTCCCGGATCATCCCCAGCGTCCAGACGATGCTGACTCAGTTGGAAAACGGCACGCTGGACATGCTGGCGAACTACCGCGGCGACAAGAACGTGCTGCGGGAGCGCGTCGACCAGAACGACAGCCTCACCATGGCCGCGACGACGACGGTCGGGTTCAAGCAGATCTCCTACAACAACGACCGGCCGCCGTTCCACATCGATGGGTTCCGCCGCGCGATGAACCACCGCTTCGACAAGGAGACGATCGTCAACGACATCTACAGCGGCTGGGGATCGATCGCGCCGAACACGCTGGTCTCCTCGGCGCTCGAGAACTGGCACAACGACGAGCTCGAACGCTACGAGTTCAGCCTGCAGGCCGCCGCGAACGAGCTCATCGAGGCCGGCTTCGTCTGGGACGAGAGCGACGGGATGCTCTACATGCCCGCCGACAACACCGAGATCGACGGGGACGACGAGCCTTAGGCCCGCTCCTTTTTCCAAAAAATGGGACTAAAAGAATTCGTCACGAGGCGCATCATCCAGATCGTCGTTCTCTACTTCGCGATAGCGACGATGCTGTTTTTCCTGTTCCGGGCGGCGCCCGGTGACCCGCTGGCGGCGTACATCGGGACCGGGTTCACTCAGGAGCAGGCGGCCCAGATACGGGCGACGTTCGGGCTCGACCAGCCCATCCACGTCCAGTACTGGAAGTACATGACCAACTTGGTCACGTTCAACTTCGGGCTATCCTACATCACGGGCGATCCGGTGTGGGGGATCATCCAGGATCGCATCTGGAACACGCTCGCCCTGATGGGGACCTCGGTCGTGTTGGCGTACCTGATCGGCGTCCCCTTCGGCGCCTACCTCGCGTGGAACCGCGGGACCAAACGCGAGCGCTTCGGCGTCGTGTTCGCCCTCATCTCCCGGAGCGCGCCGGTGTTCTGGACGGGACTGCTCGGCATCTGGCTGTTCTCGTTCAAGCTCGGCTGGCTCCCCGCGGGGTCGATGTCGCAGCCGGGGGTGACCTACTCCAGCAAGCTGGCACAGTTCACCAGCCCCGACTTCCTGCGACACCTGATCCTGCCGGCGCTGGTGCAGGCGTTCTACTTCTACAGCCTGCCGGCGCTGCTGATGCGCAACAGCATGCTCGAAGTGATGAACGAGGACTTCGTCGACTTCGCGGAGCTGAAGGGGATCAGCGACTTCTCGGTGATGCTGAAACACGCCGCTCGGAACGCGCTGCTCCCGATCGTGACGGCGTTCGCCGTCGCCGCCGGCTTCGCCGTCGGCGGCAGCGTCGTCCTCGAAACCGTGTTCGCGTGGCCGGGGCTGGGCCGGGAGATGGTCAGAGCGGTCATCGCGAACGACTACCCGGTGGCACAGGCGACGTTCCTGATCCTCGCCGGACTGGTACTGATCGCGAACTTCCTCGCGGACTTGGCGTACGGCTACCTCGATCCGCGGATCACCTACGACTGACTCATGAGTGACCAGAACACGACCACCCTCGATTCGCAGTCGTCCGACGGCTCCCTCGACTCGGAGCTCTCGACGTGGCGGGAACGACAGGTCGACGCGTGGCGCCGACGCCTCGCCTTCCTCAAACAGGAGCCGATGGGGCTGGCGGGGATCCTGATCCTGCTCGCGATCATCCTCGTCGCGATTTTCGCGCCGGTGATCGCCCCCTACGAGCCGACGGAGACGGACTACGGCAACTCGCTGGCCCCGCCCAGCGCCGAGCATCCCCTCGGCACCGACAGCGCGGGCCGGGACATCTTCAGCCAACTGGTGTTCGGCGCGCGCCCGGCGCTCCAGATCGGCCTGCTCAGCGCGATCAGCGTCGCGTTCGTCGGTATGAACGTTGGGTTGATCGCCGGCTACTACGGCGGCTACGTCGACGACGCCCTGATGCGGCTGGTCGACTTCGCCTACGGGATCCCGTTCACGCCGTTCATCATCGTGCTCGTCGCGCTCTGGGAGCCGTCGAAGTGGACCATCGTCGGCGCCATCGCCTTGCTGCTCTGGCGCCAGACCGCACGCGTCGTCCGCTCGCACGTGCTGAACCTCAAGGAGAAACCGTTCGTGAAAAGCGCCCGGACCGTCGGTGCCAGCGACCGGCGGATCATCTACCGACACATCGCGCCCAACGTCCTCCCGCTGGTGTTCCTCTACGGGAGCTTCGCGATCGCGTGGGCCATCCTGACCGAGGCCTCGATCAGCTACCTCGGCTTCGGTGACCCGACCGCGGTCACGTGGGGGCAGATGCTCCAGTCGGCACAGCAGTCACAGGCGCTGGCCCGCGACGCGTGGTGGTGGTTCACGATGCCCGGCATGGCGATCATGCTGACGGTCATCTCGGCGTTCCTCATCGGTCGCGGCTACGAAGAGCAACTGAACCCCGAACTCCAAGAACAATGACACTACTCGAAGTCAACGATCTACACGTGACGTACGCGGGCGATCCGGACGTCGAGGCCGTCAGGGGCGTCTCGTTCACCCTCGAAGAGGGAGAGACGCTGGGCATCGTCGGCGAGAGCGGCTGCGGGAAAACGACGCTCGCGCAGGCGATCATGGGCGCGCTGCCGGACAACGGCGAGATCACCGGCGGCGAGATCATCTTCGACGGCGAGGAGATCACCCATCTCTCGAACCGCGAGCGCCGGGAGATCCGCTGGGAGAAGATGTCGATGATCAGCCAGAGCGCGATGAACAGCCTCGATCCGGTGTACCGGGTCAAAGACCAGATCAAGGAGGCCATTCAGGAACACCGTGAGACGTCCGACGCGGAGTGTTACGAGCGCGCCCGGGAGCTGATGGGGCTGGTCGGCCTCGACGCCGACCGCGTCGAGGACTACCCCCACCAGCTCTCCGGCGGAATGCGCCAGCGGGTCATCATCGCCATGAGCCTCGCGCTCGACCCGGATCTCATCATCGCCGACGAGCCGACGACGGCGCTTGACGTGATCATCCAGGAGCAGATCCTCTACCGGATCAAGGAGCTTCAGCGCGAGCTCGGCAACTCGATGGTGATGGTCACCCACGACATCAGCGTCGTCGCGGAGACGTGTGACAGCATGGTGGTGATGTACGGCGGCGAGCTGATGGAGTCCGGCAACGTCGACGAGATATTCAACAACGCCCACCACCCCTACACGCTGGGGCTGCAGAACGCGTTCCCGAGCGTCGAGGGCGAGAAGCGTGACCTCACCAGCATCCCGGGGTCGCCGCCGGACCTCTCGGAGTCGATCGAGGGCTGCCCGTTCGCCTCCAGATGTCCGTTCGCGACCCCCGAGTGTGAGGAACAGGTGCCGGTCCAGGAGCCGGTCGAGGGCCACAGGGTTCGCTGCCACGAGCCGGTTCCGTTCGAACAGATCCGCGACCAATCCCGCGAGGACGACACATGGCTATCAGAGAACAAAGTTTGAACTGGGACTACGACGGTCCCATCATCGAAGTGACGGGGCTGGAGAAGCACTTCCCCCAGAGCACCGGGATCATCCACCAACTGATCGGCGGCGAGACGAGCCACGTCAAGGCCGTCGACGGCGTGGACATGGCCATCGAGAGCGGCGAGACGATGGGGCTGGTCGGCGAGTCCGGCTGTGGGAAGTCCACGCTGGGCGAGGTGCTGATCGGCCTGCAGGAGGCCACCGGCGGCTCCATCAAGTTCCTCGGCACGGAGCTCGAGGAGATGTCCGACGCCCAGCACAAGGAGTTCCGCCGGAACGTCCAGATGATCTTTCAGGACCCCTACGAGTCGCTGAACCCCCGATTCTCCGTCGAACAGTGGATCCGGGAGCCGCTCGAAGTCCACGACATCGACGATCAGGACGAGCGGATCTATCAGGCGCTCGAACGGGCGGAGCTGACGCCGCCGGAGAACTACGTCAACGAACACCCCCACGAGCTCTCCGGCGGGGAGCGCCAGCGTGTCTCGATCGCCCGCGCGCTCGTCCTCGAACCCAAGTTCATCGTCGCCGACGAGCCCGTCTCGATGCTCGACGTGTCGGTCCGTGCGAGCATCCTGAACCTCCTCCGCGACCTCGTCGACGACCTGGACATGGGCGCGCTGTACATCTCCCACGACCTCTCGCTCATCCGGCAGATGTGCGACCGGACCAGCGTGATGTACCTCGGGAAGGTGGTCGAACGCGGGCCGACGGAGCGGCTCATCAAGGGGCCGAAACACCCCTATGCGAGGGCGTTGCTCGACGCCGTCCCCGTTCCGAACCCCGCACACGAGATCGCCGAACCGCAGCTCGAAGGGGAGCCGCCGGACCCGGTACAGCTCCCGGAGGGCTGTAACTTCCGCCCGCGGTGTCCGTTCGCCGCCGAGGAGTGTACCGAGGAGCCCGGCCTCGACGCCTTCGAGACGGCCGACGGTGAGCACGCCGCGGCCTGCTGGCGGGTCGAGACCGCCGAGAACACGTAACCCCGTCGGCGTCGCGCCGTCGGGGTCGTCGCCGGCTACAGGTCGTAGATGTCGGCGTACTTCTCCTCGATGCGGTCGACGAAGTACTCCGTCGTCAGCCGCTCGCCGGTCGCGACTTCGGGCAGTTCGTCGGTCCGGTACCGCTTCCCGTGGCGGTGGACGTGCTCTTCCATCCACTCGCGGATCTCGTCGAACCGGCGCTCGCGGACGAGTTCGTCGAGGGAGGTGCCGAACTCCGCTTCGAGGTAGTGCTGGAGCTGGGCGGAGAACACCGTCCCCAGCGAGTAGCCCTGGAACGTGCCGATGCGGCCGATGCTCCAGTGGATGTCCTGCAGGCAGCCCTCGCTGTCGGTCTCCGGCCGGATGCCGAGGTACTGTTCGTACTTGTCGTTCCAGACCTCCGGCACGTCCTCGACTTCGAGCTCGCCGTTCAGCAGCGCGCGCTCGATCTCGAACCGGACGACGATGTGGAGGTGGTACGTAACTTCGTCGGCCTCGACGCGCGTGAGGTTGTCCTCGTACACCTGATTTGCGGCCTCGTACGCCTCCCGCGGCGTCACGTCCGAGAGCCGGGGGAAATGCTTCCGGACGATCGGCAGGAACTGCTCCCAGAACGCCTCGGAGCGGCCGACGTGGTTCTCCCAAAAGCGGCTCTGTGACTCGTGGATCGAGTGGCTGCGGGACTGGCCCAGCGGACCGGGGAACCCGTCGGGGTCGAGCCCCATCTCGTAGGTCGCGTGCCCGTACTCGTGGAGCGAGCTGTCCAGCCCGTCGACGGGCGAGTGGTCGTGGAACCGGGTCGTGATGCGCATGTCGTACCGGTTGCCGTAGGAGAACGGGTGCGGCGACGTGTCGAGCCGTGCGCGGTCCCAGTCGCAGTTGACGAACGAGAGCGCGTCCTTCGAGAGCGCCATCTGGGTGTCCTCGTCGTAGGGGCCGCCCTCGACGAACGGACCCGAGGGGTCCACGTCGCTCGCCCGTATCTCCTCGATGAGCGGGACGAGCGCGTCCTTCAGGTTCTCGAGCACTCGCTCGGCGGTTTCGACGCCGACGTAGGGCTCGTACTCCTCCAGCATGACCGCGAACGGCTCCTTGTCGGGGTCGATCTGGTTCGCCTGCTCGCGTTTGAGTTCCAGCAGCTCTTCGAGGTAGGGCGCGAACGTCTCGAACTCGTCGTTCTCCTTCGCCTCCTCCCAGGCGTCGTTGGCCTCGGAGATCACCGCGTTGATCTCCTCGGTAAGCTCCTGATCGACCGCCGCCGTCCGCTCGTGCTCGCGGCGGACCTCGCGGACGACGGCCTGTTCGTCCTCGTCGAGGTCGGCGCCGTCGACGGCGTCGAGCCACGCCTCCACGTCGTCACCGGTGAGCGCCTCGTGCTGGAGCGAGGAGACGAGCCCGCGCTGGGTCGACCGCGCCGGCGTCCCGCCGGACGGCATCATCACCTGTTGGTCCCAGAACAGGAGGTTGTCCATCGTTTCGAGCGTCCCGACCCGTTCGGCCCGGTCGAGGAGTCGCTGGTACGCGTCAGCCGGAGATATCTCGGCCATAAAGGTACGTTACCGTACAACAATGAAAACAGTACCCATACCCGTCACTCTGGCCGATACCTCCCCGTCGAGCGCCGCTCCGGGGCGGAGGTAGGTTTATCGTGGTACGACCGTCAGATCAGGGCGTGACAGAGATTGCCTACCTCGTCCCGGGGCGGGGACTGGCGGCCGCGGAGCTCGACCGCCGCGAGGGGA
>NZ_JBHUDH010000035.1:34527-44606 GCF_042678005.1 Halolamina salina
GTACTTCCTCCGGGACGCGCTCAACTGCGAGAACCTCGGCGTCACCGTCGTCGAGGCCGACGCCGGACCGCTCTCGATCGAGAGCGAGGTCGAACACGAGTGGTGCGTGCGGAGCCTGCTCGGCCTCCTCAGGGAGACCGAGGACGAGTACGACGCGTTCGTCGTCGGCTGCTTCGGCGACCCGGGGCTGGCGGCGGCGCGGGAGTTCGTCGACAAGCCCGTCGTCGGTCCCGCGTCGGCGACGTTCCACACCGCGGCACAGCTCTCCGATCGGTTCTCCTGTCTGACGATCCGCTCGACGCCGGCCTCGAAACGGCGGCAGATTCTCGCCGACGGGCTCGGCGAGCGGTTGGCGAGCGTGCGCGTCGTCGAACAGGGGGTGCTCGACGTGGATCACGAGTCCGAGGAGATCGTCCGGAAGATGGTCCGCGAGGCCGAGGCGGCGGTCGAAGCCGACGGTGCGGAGTCGGTCGTCCCCGGCTGCATGAGCCTTGCGTTCATGCAGGTCCACGACCGCGTCGCCGAGGAGCTCGGCGTGCCGTTCCTCGACCCCGTCCGGATCAGCCTCGGGACGGCGGCGATGTGGGCCGAACAGGGACTGACCCAGAGCCGGGTCACCTACCCGGCGTTCTCAGCGGAACGCGAGGCGAGCCTGTTCGAGTAGGGTGCCGGCTACTCCCGGTGGAGGTGGCAGGCGGCGAAGCGGCTCCCCGTCCGGCTCGACTCGAGCTCGTACGCCGGCTCCGCCTGTGCACAGATGCTCTGCTCGGCGAAGGAGTCGGTGAGTAGCTCGGCGGCGGTGTCCCACTCGTTCGCGGCGACGTGGTCCAGCGCCTCGTCGACGACGGCACCCGGCTCGCCGTCGACGGTCACCCCGTCGAAGAACTCGGCCTCGACGGCCGCACGGTCTTCGAGGTCGAACGCGCGGCGCCTGACCGCCCGCATGAACTCACGGACGGCCGCCCACGCGTCGTCGTCGAGGTCGTACGCGTCCGGCGGGATGAGCTCCGGGCAGCGCGTTCGGAACCGACAGCCAGACGGGGGGTTCACCGGGTCCGGAACGTCGCCCTGCAGGATGGTCCGGGAGCCCGCTTGGCTGGGGTCGGGAACCGGAATCGCCGACAGCAGCGACCGGGTGTAGGGGTGTTTCGGGTCCTCGAACAGCTCCTCCTTCTCGGCCAGCTCCACGATCTGGCCGAGGTACATCACCGCGACGCGGTCGGAGATGTGGCGGATCACCGAGAGGTCGTGGCTGATGAACAGGTAGGTGAGGTTGAACTCGTCCTGCAGCTCCCGCATCGTGTTGAGCACCTGCGCCTGAATGGAGGCGTCGAGCGCGCTTGTCGGCTCGTCGCAGACGATGAAGTCCGGGTCGACCGACAGCGCCCGTGCGAGGTTGATGCGTTGGCGCTGGCCCCCGGAGAACTGGTGGGGGTAGCGGTTGTAGTGCTGGGGGTCGAGGCCGACCGCCTCCAGCAGCTCCCGCGCCCGCTCCTCCCGGCCCGCCTGGTCGTAGAGGTCGTGGGCCTTCATCGGCTCCTCCACGATCGGGCCGACCTTCATCCGGGGGTTGAGCGAGGATTGGGGGTCCTGGAAGATCATCTGCTGGTCCTTCCGGGTCCGACGGAGTTGGCCCTTGTCGAGGTCGGCGATGTTTCGCCCCTTGAAGTAGATGGCGCCGTCGGTCGGTTTGAGCAGACGGAGGATCGTCCGCCCGAGCGTCGACTTCCCGCAGCCGGACTCGCCGACCAGCCCCAGCGTCTCGCCGCGCTGGATCTCGAAGGAGACGTCGTCGACGGCGCGGACGTGCTCGACGGCCCGCTTGAGCGGGAACCCGCCGCTGAGGTCGAGTTCGACGCTGTCGAACACGCCGCTTCCCGTCGAGAAGTGTTTCTTGAGGTTCTCGACGCGGAGGATCGGCTCGCCGTCGTCGGCCTCGCTCATCGGCTCCCCTCCGTCACCTGCAGGTCCTCGCCGAACTCGTCGTCGTCGGACTGTATCGGCGCGCTGTGCTCGTAGTCGACGTCGAAGGCGTCGTGTTTCACACACGCCGCGTCGTGTCGGGTGTCGGTGTCGCTCACGTCCCGGGGTTCGGGGTTGATCTCCCGACAGACCTCACGAGCGTCCGGACACCGCGGGTGGAACCGACAGCCCGACGGGGGGTCGATAGCCTCGGGCATCACCCCCTTGATCGGCGTGAGCGACTCGACGGTCTTGTCGGGCCGCGGGACGGAGTTCAGCAGCGCCTGCGTGTACGGGTGTTTGGTGTCGTCGAACAGGTCGTGGACGTCGGCCTGTTCGGCCATCTGCCCGAGGTACATCACGTTCACGCGGTCGCAGATGTCCGCGACGACGGCGAGGTCGTGCGTGACCCAGACGAAGCTCGTGCCGTACTCCTCCTGGAGGTCGGACACCAGGTTCAGGATCTGCCCCTCGACGGTCACGTCCAGTGCCGTCGTCGGCTCGTCGGCCAGGATCAGCGACGGCTGGCAGGCGATCGCCATCGCGATGAGCACGCGCTGGCGCATCCCCCCGGAGAACTCGTGTGGGTAGTCGTCGAACCGGTCTTCGGGTTTGGGGATGTCGACCTCCCGGAGCGTCTCGATCGCCACGTCGCGTGCGTCCTTCGGCGGGAGATCCCGGTTGATCTCGATGAACTCCTGAAGCTGGCTACCGATCGTGAAGACCGGGTTCAGGCTCTCCATCGGGTCCTGAAAGATGGTCGCGATCTCCCGGCCCCGGATGCGTTCACGGAACTGTTCGTTCGTGAGCGTCTCCGGGCTCCGTCGGCGCTCGCCGTTGGGACCCTCCTCGAAGCTGAGGAGCGTCTCGCCGCGAAAGCGGATCTCGCCGCCGACGATCTCGCCGGGCGACTCGACCAGCCGGAGGATGCTGGAGATGGCGACGGACTTCCCCGCGCCGGACTCGCCGACGAGGCCGACGGTCTCCCCTTCGTGTACGTCGAAGGAGATGCCGTCGACGGCCCGGACGGTCCCTTCGGCGGTTTCGAACTGTGTCTGGAGGTTTTCGACCGAGAGTAGTGGTGTGTCAGTTGTCATTGTGTTAGTCGTTCAGCCGCGGGTCCAGCGTGTCGCGGAGCCCGTCGCCGAGGATGTTGAACGCCATCACGGTGATCAGGATGGCCAGCCCCGGCCAGACCGAGAACCACGGCGCCGGGAGCATGTAGTTACGCGCGATCGAGAGCATCTGCCCCCACGACGGCGTCGGGGGCTGAGCGCCGAAGCCGAGGAACGACAGCCCGGCCACGATCAGGATGTTGGTCCCCATCTGGAGGGTCGTCTGGACGACGACCGGCGCGAAGCTGTTCGGGATGACGTGACGCAGCAGGATGTTCCGGTCCTTGACGCCCGCCGCCTGTGCGGCTTCGACGTACGTCTCCTCGCGGATGCTGAGCACTTCCGAGCGGATCAGCCGGGCGAAGATGGGGATCGAGATGATGCTCACCCCGATCATCGCGTAGATGAGTTCCCGGCCGAACGCGGCCATGAACGCGATCACGAGCACCAGAAACGGGATGGAGTAGAGGATCTCCACGAACCGCATCAGCACGTCGTCGATCCAGCCACCGTAGTAGCCGGAGACGGCGCCGACGGCGGTGCCGACGACCACGCCGATGGTAGTCGAGACAAGCGCGATCTGGATGGCGATACGGGAGCCGTACAGCAGCCGGACCGCGATGTCCCGGCCGCGGGTGTCGGTGCCCAACGGGTGGGCGAGCACCCCCTCGCCGAACTGGTTGCTGAGCCCGACCGGCGGCAGGAGCGGGCGGGTGCCGGCGTTGTTCCGGAGCGGATGGTAGAGGTACGTCTCCGCCAGCCGGTAGTCGAGCAGTTCGGCATCGACGAACGCGAACAGCGCCATCCCGGAGATGATCGCGATCAGCACCAGACTGATCCGGGCGGTCGTGTCCTGAAGCAGCCGAGAGAGCGTGTAGGAGGCGCCGACGCGGGACTCGTACTCCTCGCCGTCGGCCTCCTCGGTTTCGGCCGCCATCACTCCTCACCCTCGTAAGTCACGCGGGGGTCGAGGTACGCGTAGGTCAGGTCGGTCAGCAGCGTGCCGATCACGAACATGACGCCGAAGAACAGCGTCGTCCCCATGATGAGCGCGTAGTCCTGTGTGCGGACCGCCTGAATGATCAGCCGGCCCATCCCGTTGATGTTGAACACCGTCTCGGTCAGCACGGCACCGCCCAGCGCGGAGGTGAGCTGGAGGCCGATGATGGTCACGACCGGCAACTGCGCGTTGCGGAACGCGTGTTTTCGGGTGATGACCGACTCCTTCACGCCGAACGCGCGGGCCAAGCTGATGTAGTCCCGGCCGAGCACTTCGAGCATCGACGACCGCTCGATGCGGGAGACCGCCGCCATCTGGAGGGTCCCCAGCGCGATCGTCGGCATGACGAGGCTCCGGGCGGTTTCGACCAACACGTCGAGCCGTGAGGTGGCTCCCTCCACCTCCGAGATCGGAGTCAACGGCATCACCAACCCGTTCGAGGGGAGCACCTCGAGGTGGTAGCCGAACACGATGATGAGGAGCAGCCCGATCCAGAAGTTGGGGGTGCTGACACCGATCAGCGAGACGACGCGGGAGGCGTGGTCGACCGGCTGGTTCCGGCGGCGCGCCGAGACGATCCCCAGTGGGATCGCGACGCTCAGGGCGAACGCGAAACTCGACGCGAGCAGCAGGAGCGTCACCGGTAGGCGCTCCATGATCTTGGTCGTGACCGGGACGCCGTAGTGGATGCTGCGTCCCAGATCACCGCCGATCGCCGCGAGAATGTACTTGACGTACCGTACGTGGAGGGGTTGGTCGAACCCGTAACGCTCCTCGGCGGCGGCGATGAGTTCCTCGCTCGCGGTCGGACCGAGCATCACTTCCACCGGGGAGCCGGGCATCGCGTTGATCAGGAAGAACGTGATCGACGAGATGCCGATGAGCACCGGGATCGCCTGAAGCAGCCGTTTGAGGGTGTATCGTAAGTGTGACATCTATGTCGTCGTGGGTGCGAAAACGGTCGTCGGGGGGAGGGTTACTGATCCATCCAGACGTTCGAGCCTTCCGCCTCGCCGTTGGTGTTGTTCCGCTCGCCGTACAGGTAGGGGTTGTACGTCGAGACGGGGTGGGTTTTCAGCCCCTTGACGTAGTTCTTCACGCCCATCGAGATGGAGGTGTAGTACAGCGGGAGGTGGACGCGGTCCTCGACGAAGAGGTTGATCGCCTCGATGTACATCTCGCGGCGCTGGTCGCGGTCGGCGGTGACTCGCGCCTCGGCCAGCAGTTCGTTGAACCGGTCGTTGTCGTAGTACTGCCCCTGGAACGCGCCGTCGATGTGGAGCAGTTCGTACAGGAAGCGGTCGGGTTCGGGCGCACGCGTCCAGCCCAGCAGGTAGATGTTCACCTGACTGGCGTCGCCGGAGTCGAACTGCTCGAGCATCGTCGCGAAGTCGAGGTACTGCACCTGCGCGTCGTAGCCGGCCTCCTGGATCCCGTTGGCGATGGAGACGGCGACCTGCCGGCGCTTCTCGGTCGATGAGACGATGATGTTACAGGTCCAGTCGTCGGGCACCCCGGCGCTCTCGAACAGCTCCTGTGCGCGGTCGATGTCCTTCTCGGACCAGCTGTTCTGCCACTCGTCGAGGGGCATGTCCCACGCCTCCGCGACGGAGGCGGGCAGCGGGCTGTAGATCCGGCCCCCGCCCGGCTTGATGTACTGGTCGATCGCCTGATCGAGGTCGACACAGTGGTCGATCGCCAGCCGCACGTCGCGCTTGGCACACTCCCCCTCGTTCTGGTTGAACGCGGCGAACTGGTAGCTCAGCGACGGCCCCTCGATCACGTCCGCGTCCGACATGTTCTGGACGGTGTTCCAGAACTGGGGCGGGATGCGGTTGATCACGTCCTGCTCGCCAGTCTGGAGCTGGGTCACGCGGTTGGTCGGCTCGTTGATCGGCGTGAACGTCACCTCGTCGAGGTTGGGGCTGCCGCTGCCCCAGTAGTCGTCCCAGCCCGCCATCGTGACGTGGTCGTTCTCCTCGAACTCCGTCACTTCGAACGGCCCGGAGCCGACGAACGTGTCGATGCCGAACCCCTCGGGGTCCTCCTCACGGACGCTCTTCGGGGCGACCGGGTGCGCGATGGCGTGGAGGATCGGGACGTACGGCTCGGTCAGCGTGAAGTGGGCGGTCTGGTCGTCCTCGACGTCGATGGACTCGACGATGCTGAAGTTGGAGGCGTAGCTGGTCTGCTCCTCGACGGTCGCCTCGAACGTGTACTTCACGTCCTCCGCGGTGACCGGGTCCCCGTTGTGGAACGTCGCGTCGGGGTCGAGGTTGAGCGTGAACTCGTTGCCGTCGAGCGTGGGGATCTCCTCGGCCAGGATGGGGACGAGGTTGGTGTTCCGGTCGTAGCCGAGCACCGGCGAGTACACCAAGTTCTTCAGCATGATGGAGTAGTTCCCGCCGTTGTTGTTGACGGGGTCCAGCTCCACCGGCGACGAGGTCTGGGCGAAGTTCAGCGAGCCGCCTCGCTTCGGCATCGCCGTCTGGGTGTCCGTGTCGCCGCCCCCGGAGGAGCCGGGGTCCGCGTCGGTCGGGGTTTCAGTGCCGTCGCCACCGGTACAACCGGCAAGTCCGACGAGGCCCGCCGACGCCGCGGCCTGGAGGAACTTGCGACGATTGTCTTGCCAATCATTCTCAGGCATGGGTGTAACCTACTCCCAAGCTTATTTAAATGTTTGTCATAGCGCGATCCGTCCCCGAAATATACTTCGAAGAGATTCAAATAGAACTTAAAAATAGGCCAGTAGAATATATAACACTCTTGGAGGAACTATCACGCGACGGCGGGACGGACCGAGGGTCCCGACACGCGCCGGTCGTTCGCCGGTTCGCGGGCGGTACCGCGACCGCGGACTGATCCCGGAGGTTCTACCGGTTCAATGTCACTTACGAGAAACTATTACGGACGGGGTGCCGAAGGTGGCGTATGGGTCAGCGACTCTACGAGGACGGGAAGCCATCGCTGTCGGGCGTCGACGCCGCCATCGTCGACGACGTGTCGGCCGAGGAGCCGTGGTCGCTCGTCGAGCGGTTCGCCGAACTCGAACGCGTCTCGGGCAGCGAGGACGAGCGCGCGGCGGCCGCGTACGTGACGGATCGGCTCGAACAGTTCGGCGTCGACCACGAGCTGTTCGAGCCGTCGCTGTATCTGAGCACCCCCGGCGAGGCGAGCGTCGAAACCGACGACGGTTGGACGGCAGCGTCGGCAAAGACGGTCGCGTTCTCCGCGAGCGACACCGTCTCCGGCGAGCTCGTCTACGTCGAGAACGACGACGAGATGGACTCCATCGAGGCCATGCTCTCGGTCTCCCTCGCCGGACTCCCCGCGGACCTCTCCGGGAAAGTCGTGATGAGCGAGTCGATCATCCCGATCAGCGCGATCTCGGAGCTCGCCGACCGGGGCGCCGAGGCGTTCGTCGGCATCCACCCACACGAGCGCGAACCCCACGAGGGGATCGTCACCCCCGTCTGGGGCGGCGCGCCGCCGTACGACGAACGGGAGCGGATACCCGACCTGCTCGTGGCGAACGTCTCCGAAAGCGACGGCCGCGAACTCCGCGAGAAGGCCGCCGCCGGCGCCGAGGTCACCGTCTCCGCCGAGACGACGACCGAGTGGCAGACCGCGCCCCTCGTCGTCGCACGCATCCCCGGGGAGTCCGCGCCGGACGTCGACGAGTTCGTGCTCGCACACGGTCACATCGACTCGTGGCACGAGGGCGTCACCGACAACGCGACCGGCGACGCCACCCTACTGGAGCTCGCCAGAGTCCTCCAGAGCCATCGGGAGGAGCTTCGGCGGGACGTGTGGGTCGCGTGGTGGCCCGGACACTCCACCGGGAGATACGCCGGCTCGACGTGGTTCACCGACGAGTTCGCCCACGATCTGGCCGAGCGCTGTGTCGCGCACGTGAACGTCGACTCGCCGGGCGTCGCCGACGCGACCGAGTACGACGAGCGCGTGAAGTGGATGGCCGCGGTCCACGACGTGGCGGCCGAAACCATCGGCGACGTGAGCGGGAAAGCGACTCGCGAGTTCCGGCCGGCGCGTGCGGGCGACTACTCGTTCAACAACCTCGGCATCCCGGGCATGTCACTGCAGTCCAGCATCCCGGAGTCCGTCAGGGAGGAGCGGGGCTACCACCCCGTCGGCGGATCGGGCGGCCACGCCGACGCGTGGCACCTCACCACGGACACGATCGAGAAAGCCGACCCGGAGGTGCTGGAGCGGGATACAGAGGTATACACCCTCGCCACCGCCCGGCTGAGTCGCGTGGCCCGCCCCGCGGACCCGGTTCGGGCGATCGACCGACTCGCGTCGGCGGCCGCGGAGTACGACGCCGCCAGCGGCTTCGACCTCCGCCCGGTGATCGACGAACTCGACGCGCTCCGCGAGGCGACGACCGCGTTCCTCGACGACGCCGACGGCTACCCCGACGCCGCCGACAGGCTGGTGAAGCGACTGACGCGCCTGCAGTTCGTCACCGAGGGGCCGTTCGAGCAGGACCCTGCCGAGAGCCGGGCGCCGCTGCCGCGGCTGGCGCCGGCCGAGCGACTCCCCGACCTCGACGGCGACGACGAGCGCTTCCTCGAACTCCAGCTCCGGCGTGCGCGAAACGAGGTCGTGGCGGAGCTCCGGCGGCTGCGCCGGTCGCTGTAGACGGTGCCCGCCCGTTGCCGGGGGTAGTTCTTTACCCGTGGTGGGGGATAGTGGAGGTGATGCGGTTCGCAGCAAACATTCCGACTGCCGCCGGCGCCTCGGAGTACTCGACGCTGGCGTTCTGTGACTCGATCTCGTGGGAGAAACAGCGGTCGTTCGCCCGCGCGACCGAGGCCGCGGGGTTCGACGGCCTCGGCGTTCCCGACCACCTGCTCGCGGGTGACGGCGCGACCACCGAGTGTTTCACGACCCTGACGGCCCTCGCCGGCGCGACCGAGGAGGTGACCCTGTTCCCCAAGACGGTGAACAACGAGCTCCGCCACGGTCCCCTGCTGGCGAAGATGGCCGCCGAGGTCGACAACGTCAGCGACGGCCGCCTCAAGCTCGGGATGGGCGCCGGGTGGAAGGCGGACGAGGCGGTGGCCTACGGCTACGACTGGCCGGACGCGCCCGAGCGACTGCGCGCGATGGAGGAGACGATCGAGCTCACCAAGCGCCTCTGGACCGAGGACGACGTCGACTACGACGGCGACTACTACCAACTCGACGGCGCCAGCTGTCGCCCGGGGCCGCGTCAGGAGCCTCGGCCGCCGATCATGGTCGGCGGCGGCGGCGAGGAGTTCACCCTCCGCATCGCCGCCAAACACGCCGACGAGTGGAACTACTGGGGACCGACCGAGGTCATGTCCCACAAACTCGACGTGCTGCGCTCCCACTGCGAGACGTACGACACCGAGTACGACGAGATCGACGTCTCCTGGTTCGCCCGGTGTATCGTCCGGGAGACCGAGGCCGAGGTCGAGGCGATCCTCGACGAGGTGCCGCGGTTCCGTGATCCGGACCCGGACGACCCGATGGCGTCGTACAACAACCTCATCGGCACGCCGGAACAGCTGATCGAGGAGCTGGAACCCTACGCCGAACTCGGCGTCGACGAGGCCGTACTGGAGTTCGTCGACTTCCCCGACGCGACCGGGGTGGAGCTGTTCGCCGACGAGGTCGTTCCGGCGTTCAGCTAGCTACGCCCGGTCGTCGAGGAACGCCTCCACGGCGTCGGCCGCCTCCTCGACGCCGTGGGCGAGCTTCGAGACGCCGCGGACGGCTTTCGTCCGGGCGAACCCGGCCCGCGCCCCGGTCCGATCGGGGAGCGACTCGGCGACCCGGAGGTACGGGAGCGGTTCGTGTGGCAGCGCCGGGTCGTGTTCGTGCGCCGGCGACTCCATGTACAGCGCCGGGATGAGGCAGTTCCCGAGCCGGACCTGTACGTCCTCCACGTCGGCCGCGACGCCGTCGTCGTCGACGTCGTTGACAACTTCGACGAACGCGTCGAGCGCGGCGTC
>NZ_JBHUDH010000035.1:44644-46864 GCF_042678005.1 Halolamina salina
TGACAACTTCGACGAACGCGTCGAGCGCGGCGTCGAGACGGTCGAGGCGATCGTACACCGGCGAGAAGTCGATCTCCCCCTCGGCGTCGGCGTCGATCTGCTCGGTGAGCGCGCGAATCTCTGCGGCCGTCTCCCGGTGGTCGTGCGGGAGCACGGGGGAGTTCGAGAGCCGGGAGACGATGGCGGTGTACAGCCGAGCCTCCTCGACCATCAGGTCCACGTCGATCTTGTCGCGGCCGTCTTCCGGGGTGTGCCACCACCAGCCGCCGCCGACGGGGCCGGCGTCCTCGTGGTCCGCGCTGAACCGCGCGCCGGAGAGCAGCGAGGAGAGTCCGGCGCCCCAGAACGACTGGTCGGAGTTGCGCCCCGGCCGACGCCCGCCGCCGATCAGCCCGTCGTCGTCCCTCGCCGCGTCCAGCGGGAGGGGACCGCCTTCGAGCACGTCGAGGTGCTCGTCGCCGACCTCGGCCATGTGCTGGGCCCAGAGGTGGTCAGCGCCGTCGAGGCCGTTCAGGTCGATGTGGATGTAGGCCACCCCGTTCTCGCGGAGGTCGAGCCAGTTCCGGTCGGCGTACCGGGCACTGCCGGCGTACCGGCCCATCGAGTGGCCGGGCCAGAACCCGACGACGACGCCCCGTTTCGGCGGGTTCTCCGCGAACACGCGGGCCAGCTCCATCGAGGTCGCGACGGCCGAAGCGTTGTCGGTGACGCCCTCGTGCCAGGAGTCGATGTGGTTGCCGACGACGGTGTAGCGGTCGCTCTCGGTCCCCTCGATGCGCGCGACCGGACAGGGGAGTTCGCGCTGCTCGGTCCGGGCCTGGGTCTCGACGGCGATCGACACGTCGTCGCCGGCCAGTCGCTCCGCCAGCCACTCGCCGTCGGCGTGGTGGATCTCCGCCACCGGGAGGTCCGGAAGCTCGTCCACGTCGTCCACCGACGGTGAGCCCCAGACGGGGGAGACGATCATCTCGTGGAGTTCGCCCTCGGTCGGCGACTGGAACACCGCCGCCCGCGCGCCGGCCTCGTCGATGGCCCGCACGGCTCCCGGGGTGGGCAGTCCCCGCGTGAACACGACCTTCCCGGACACGTCGGGCAGGTCGCTCGTCCCGTGCCCGACTGAATCCACCAGCACGAGTTCGCCGCTGACGCCGCCCGGGGGCGTACTCGCGCTGAACGCGGTGGTGATCGCGTCGTCGAACTCCGCCTGCACCGGGCTGGTGACGGTCACCGTCGCGGACACCGGCACGCTCGTGTACGCCTGTACCGTCCGCAGTTCGGCGTCGACGCCGTCGGCGCCCAGTTCGTCGACGATGTACTCGGCCGCCTCCCACTGGTCGTCCGTCCCCGGATACCGTCGGAGGTCGGCCAACGCGTCGATGTGTGCCGCCAGCGCGTCCCGATCGATCTCGTCGACGAGTCTCTCCTCCGTCGTTCGGTCGACTGTGTCAATCACAGGCAAAGGGAGGGAAGTAGTGCAATAAGCGTGGCGGGAGTGCCGACAGTCCGGAGCCGCGAATCGGGCTCGCTGACACGGAAGGCGCCGCCTACCCGTCGATCAGCTCCCAAATCGCCGCCGCGCGGAGGGCGGTCGCGTCGCCACCCCGCGGCCCGACGAACTGCAGTCCGACCGGGAGGCCGTCGATCGTCCCGCAGGGCACCGAGACGGCGGGGTGGCCGGTGAGGTTGAACGGTCCCGTCGTCCGGACTGCCTCGTCGAGCGTGCTGTCTTCGAGGTAGCTGTCGCCGTCCCACGCCGGCGCGACCATCGGCGTCGTCGGCCCCGCGAGCACGTCCACCGCCGCGAGCGCGTCGTCGACGCCGGCGGTCACCAACTCCCGGGCGCGCTGGGCTCGGGCGTAGTACTCCGGGCCGTCCGTCGCGAGGAGGTGCTGCCCGTAGAGGAGCACCTCCGCGGGGTAGTCGCCGAGCTCGTCGGAGCGCGCGGCGAGCGCCTCGTCGACGGCTGCCGCGAACCCCGGGTCGCCGACCGATCGCTGCCAGAAGTTGACCCCGTTTCGCTCGACGTAGGCGGCGATCTCGATCATCGCGATGGCCCACCAGGCCGGGATGGCGTACTCGAAGTGGGGTATCGACACCTCCCGCACGGTCGCGCCGGCAGACGCGAGGTCGTCGATCGCGTCCCGAACCGCCCGGTCGACCGCCGGATCGCCCCCGAACAGTTCCTCGGGGACGCCCACGGTGAGCGACTCGACCGCGGCA
>NZ_JBHUDH010000035.1:46871-56128 GCF_042678005.1 Halolamina salina
GGTCGCAAGTCTTTTGAACAGTTCCGTACATTAGTGTACAAGTATGAACAGCAATGAGGTGGCGCCCGCGGTGCGGTCCATCCTCGACGCCGCCCGCGAGCGCGCCGATCTCGTCGTTGAGCTTGGAGAACTGGACGAACCCCGTCGTCGGGACGAGCCCCCGACTGGGTTTCAGCCCGACGACGCCACAGAACGAGGCGGGGAAGCGGACGGAACCGCCGGTGTCGCTCCCAAGCGCCACGTCCGCGAGCCCGTCCGCGACGGCCACCCCGCTACCGGCCGAGGAGCCGCCGGGCTGGTGGTCGGTGTCGTTTGGGTTCCGCGCCAGCCGGAACCGCATCGTCGCGGCGTCGCCGCCGAGCGCGAACTCGTCCATGTTGGCCTTCCCGACGATGCGCCCGCCGGCGTCGAGTATTCGGTCCACGACGGTCGCGTCCTCGGCCGGGACGTGATCGGCGAACAGCGGTGACCCGGCGGTCATCGGGAGGCCCGCGACCGCGACGTTGTCCTTGACGGCGACCGTCAGCCCCGACAGCACCCCTTCGTCGGTTCGCTGCAGGTCACACCGGGTGAGAAACGCCGCGTTCGGGTCGTCGTCGGTCGGGTCCCAGAACTCCCGATCGGGCGGACTCGGCGCTTCGAGTTCGTCGAGCCGGGCGACGAGGTCGTCCTGTGCCGCCATCGCGGCTGCCTGCTCCGCCGGGTCGAACCGGTCCGGGTCGAACCGTGCCCGCCGGGCATACGCTCCGATATTGTCGGCCGTCACGGACTGGTCGTCGTCCATACGGGTTCCTCACGACGGATCCACCAAATAGCTTCGCGGGGGCCAAGCGGCCGGGTGTCTCGGCGCTCTCTCCGAAACGCGGCTGCCCGTCGCAGCGATTAGTCATCACCGAAACGCGGCTGTCTGCCGCCGCGTTTCAGTCGTCACAGAGGCGCGGCTGGCCGTCGCCGCGCCTCAGTCGTCGGCCGCGGCGGCGGACCCACCCAACAGGTCGCCGAGCTTCTCGAACTTCGGCTCAGGGTAGGTTTTCGAGCTCTGGGCGACGCCGTGGCGTGCCCACGCGGCCGCCTGTTCGAGCGCGATGCTCGCGGGGTCGAGGAACGGCACGCCGACGCGCTCCTCGATCTCGTCGTGCCGCTGGGCGAACGAGAGGCTCATGCAGCCGGGGAACAGCGCCTCGGCGCCGTCCTCCTCGACGGCGGCCTTTCCCTCGCGTACCATGCGCTCGACGAGGTCGTCGTCGCCGTGATCGATCGACTCGACGGGGGCGTCGACGGAGCGGACGCTCACACAGCGGTCCGAGAGGTGGTGCTCGTGGGCCTGCTCGTAGCTCATCGGCGCCGTCGCTTCGAGGATGGTGAGCCAGGTGAAGCGGTCGGCGATCATCGCGGCGGTGTGGATGGTCGCTTCCGCCGGCCCGACTACCGGGATCGAGAGCAGTTCGCGCAGCGCGCGGATGCCCGGATCGCCGAAGCAGCCGATCACCAGCGCGTCGAACTCCGACTGGATGCGGTGGGCGGTCTTCATCGACCCGACGACACACCAGTACTCCTCGACGGCGCTCTCGATGCTGGTCGGGCCGGGACCGTCGGCCTCGACCACCGTCACGTCGACGTGGTCCGGCGTGAGTTCGTTCGCGACGCGCTCGCGGCGAGCCTGCTCGTCGTTCGGCAGGCCGACGCCGGGGACGAGGTAGCAGACGTCGACCATCAGGCACCACCCCCCATCGCGTCCGCGACGATAGAACGCGCCCGTTCCAGTTCGCCGACGACCGTGTTCTGCTCACGGGTGAGCTGTGTCTCGACGAAGCCGACCTCGTCGCCCTCGACGACCTCGAACTTCCGGGCGACCGAGAAGCGCGGGAACGGCTCGCGCCCCGTCGCCGGGTCCTGCTCGAACTGTCCGCGCTCGACGAGGTAGAGCCGAGTCAGCACTCTGGAGAGCGACGTGATCGTGTCGTTGGCCGTCGTCGCGTCGATCTCGCCCGCCTCCGCGGCGTCCTGGAACGCCTCGATCTCGGCTTTCAGCGCGTCCAGCCGGTTGAGCGTCGGCGAGAAGTCGAACCGGTCGCCCGCCGCCTCGTCGTAACGCTGGACGGCCTCGCGGAGCTTCGCGGCGGTCCGGGCGTGATCGAACGGCAGCACGTCCGCGTTCAGCACGCGGGCGACCGAGATCACGTACAGCCGGATGTCCCGCAGAAGCTCGTCCTCGCCGGCCTTCTCGAGGGTGTCGGTGGAGACGTGCCAGGCGTCGGAGTTGCCGCCGCAGCCGCCGACCGGGTGGTACCCGCGTTCCTCCCTGATCTCGGCCGGGATGTTCGAGGAGAGCATGAAGAAGCCGGTGATGCCGAGGTTGTCGAAGGAGTAGTCGCCCGCACGGTACGGGAAGTGCTCTTCGTACGGCGCGCCCGTCACGTCGTCGATCGCGTCGCCCACGAGATCGTGGGCCTCGGGCGTCCAGCAGGACATGTCGGTGTACTCGGTGGCGTCTTTCGCGCCGGGGCTGTCCATGTTGACCTGCGCGACGCAGCGCTCGGCCAGCTCCTGGGCGAACTGATCGGCGTACCACGTGGAGCCGGCGTATCTCCCGGTGGAGTGTCCGGGCCACCACGCGATCCGGAGGTTCCGGTCGAGTTCGTCACTGTGCTGCTCGAACACTCGGGCGGCCTCCAGCAGCCCGGCGTCGCCGGTCGCGTTGTCCGTCACCCCGACGTACCACGAGTCGTAGTGGCCGTGCAGCAGCACGAAGTCGTCGTTCTCGGGGTCGGCCTCCCCTTCGATCTCGGCGACGACGACCGGACACTCCATCCAGTCGGTCGTGAGGTCCGTCGAAAGTTCGATCTCGAGTCCCTCGTCGCTCTCGGCCCACTCCCGCAGCGTCTCGCCGTCGGGGCTGTTGACGTTGGCGATCGGCACGTCCGGAATCTTCTCGCGCTCGTCGTACCGGGGGGCACCGCCCCAGATCGGCGTCGCGATCCCGTTGTGAGGCTCGCGGTCGTGCTTGTGGATCGCGATCACGCCGATCGCGCCCTTCTCCGAGAGCTTCCTGACCGCGCGGATCGAGAGGCTGCCCGCCTTCGTGAGGGCGATCCGGCCCGAGAGGTCGCCGACGTCGTGGTACGGCTCCCGGGGGTCGTCCTCCTCCTCGAGCAGATCGCCGCCGGCGCTCCCGACGTACTCGACGGGACCGGAGACGGTCGTCGACGCCGAGAACGAGACGGTCTTGATCGGTCCGGGCTCGAACTCCTTCCCGATCGTCTCGATGGTCGCGCCGTGGGGCTGGCTGATGTAGAGTTCAGGCTCGTGGCGCCGGTACGTGACGCCGTTCGCGTCGAGTCGGTCACAGACGTAGTCCGCGGCCGCGACCTCGTCGTCGCTGCCCGACACTCGGTTCAGCGTGGCGAACTCCTCGAGGAGGTCCCACGGCTCGTCGATCGATACTTCGTCGTACAGGCGCTGCTCGAACTGGTCGAGGACGCCCCTATCGGTGGTCGGCTGGCTCATGCGTGGCTCGCGTTCGCGCGGTAGGGGAGGGCTCGGCATAAACATTGGTAAACGTCAACACGGGATCCGACATCGGCGCCGGTATCCCGAAAACGCCCGAGGGAAGTCGCTCGCGGGACAGAAACTGTGCCGAGGCAGATCGCGAAGGAAGTCTGTGGCAGTCAGTGGGCTCGGCGGCCGATCGAGATACTGTCGATCGAGGTTCCCGTTACTGCGGGGCACAGACTGCCCTTGAGGGGCCAGTTCGAGCAGTTTCTCGTTCGAGACCCAGTGATAAATCACATATCGCGATAGCAATTTCTACCGCGCCGAGGTCCGAGACGGGATGATGCAGAAGAGTGGATACAGACAGTTCGAGCGGAGAGCGTACAGATCAGCAGGGGAGCGGTCCAGATCTGACCGAGAGCCGAGTCACCAGAAGCTCTTGGTCCGTGCGTACTGCCGCTCCTGCTCCAGAATGTCCCGGTAGAAGTCGGCTTCGTCCTCCCGGAACTTCGCGATGATCCGCGCCGCCGTCTGCGGGCCGACCCCGCGGGCCGCCAGTGCCCGGACCGCCTTCATCCCGTGCTCCTGCACCAGATTGGCGGACTTGAACGCCTTCCGCGTCATACGGTCCTGCTCTTCGTCCTTCTGCTCGGCCCGGGTCGCTTTGACGACCTCGTCGGCCCAGGGGTTGAGCGCCGCGATCCGGGTCGAGCCACAGTTCGGGCACTCGATCGGCTCGCGGATCTTCCCCACCTCCTGCCGGCGGTTCCAGTCCTTACAGTGGACACAGAACAGCAGCACGCGGTCGCCCTCCAGTCGGTCACGGACCGTCTGGATCACGCTCGCGTCGGCGTCGTCCGGGACGAGGAACTCCCCGCCGGTCGAGCGCCCGCCCGCGCCGATGGGCGTGCGCTCGCGGGCGGTCGTCAGTTCGACGCTGCCGTCCTCGGACTGGATCGCCTCGAGCAGGTCTTTCGTCTCTTCGAGCGCCAGATCCTCGTGGAACACCTGTCGGAGCGCCTCCTCGTAGACGGGCGTGTCCTCCAGCGCGGCGAGCAGCCGATCCGCGCCGAAGCGCCCCTGTCCCTGATAGCGCTTGAGCGCGCCGAACTTGGCGGCGACGTGGCTGAGCGTGAACTTCAGCGCGTCGGAGTTCTTGAGCGCGAGTTCGATGATCGCCTCGACGTGGCTCGGGTCCGTCTCGCGTAACACCTCGTCGAACGCCGCGATGCCGACGCCGCTGGGGACCTCGAACTCGACGCGGTACGGGTCGACCTCCATTCCGACCGAGGAGCCCGTCCGCTGGCCGACCAGCGCCGAACAGAGCTTCCCGAGCGTCTCGTTCACCTGGTGGCCGTACGGGCTGTTGAGCACGACTGTCCGGCCTTGGGACTCGAGCACCAGTCGCTCCGCGGTGGGCACCGGCGCACCGGCTTCGACCTGCCGTTCGACCGGCTCCAGTGCAGTCTCGGCGGTCCCGACGTCGACCGGGTAGCGGGTCGTAAACTCCGACGCCACCGCGGAGAGCCTCGCTCCGTTCTCGAACTGCTGAGCCGCCACCTCGCGGTGGTCGCCCACCTCGTTCGCGACTGCCGCGGGAACGGGGATCTCCGACCCGACCCACGTCGGCACTTCGCCGCCCGGGTCCTGCACGGGCGAGACTTCGACGCGCTCCTCCTCGTCGTCGACGCGGTCGACGCGCCACATCTCGCCGCGCTGGACGAACACCGACCCCGGCTCGGCGAAGTTGACCACGAACCGCTCGTCCAACGATCCGATCCCGCGGCGGGAGGAGACGTCGTACACTTCGTACTTCTCCTCGTCGGGAATCATCGAGAGGTTCGCGTAGTAGTACTGCCACGTCCCGCCGGAGCTCTCGATGCGGTCGTGGTCCTCCTCCAGCCAGAGCAGCCGGTTCGAGGAGAGTTCGCGGACGACCTCGCGGAACGTCTCCTCGGGGAGGTCGCGGAACGGGTACGCTCGGGTGATCCGCTCGTACGCCTCGCGGGCGTCGATCTCCCCCTCGTCCATCAGCAGGCCGACGATCTGGTTCGCGAGCACGTCGAGGCTCCCCTCGTGGATACCCGCGGGTTCGACCTCGCCGGCGACGGCGCGGCGGGCGATCGCCATCGCCTCGCTGGCGTCGTCGGGGTCGGAGACGACGACGGTCCCGTTCGAGACCTGATCCCGGCGGTGTCCCGCTCGCCCAACGCGCTGGAGTAGGCGTGCGACCTCGCGCGGGGAGCCGTACTGCACGACGTGATCGACCCGTCCCACGTCGATCCCCAGTTCCATCGACGACGTGCAGACGAGCCCGTCGATCTCGCCGGCCTTGAACGCCTCCTCGACCTCGATCCGGGCGTCCTTCGAGAGCGAGCCGTGGTGGATCCCGATCGGCGCGTCGAGGCTCTTGAACCGCGAGCCGAGCGCCTCGGCGGTCTGTCGCGTGTTGACGAACACGAGCGTCGACTCGTTTTCGGCGACCACGTCCCGGACGAACCGGACGTGGCTGGCGATCTCGGGCTCGGTCGCGAGTTCGCCCGCCAGCTTCCGGTCGGACTCGGTGATCTCCGGGCGGACCACGTCGATGTCGATCTTCGAGCCGGCGTCGACCTCGACAATTCGGTAGTCCCGCTGCGTGCGCCGCTCGCCCTGTACGGCGCCGGTGAGGAACTTCGCCACCTCGTCGGGGTCGCCGACGGTCGCCGAGAGGCCGATCCGCTGGAACGGCCCGGAGAGTTCCCGAATCCGCTCCATCGCGATCGTCAACTGTGCCCCGCGCTTGGAGGCGGCGAGCTCGTGGACCTCGTCGACGATCAGGTGCTCCACGTCCGAGAGCGCCCGCCGGAGCTTCTCCCCGGTCAGCATCGCCTGCACCGTCTCGGGGGTGGTGATCAGCACGTCCGGCGGGTCGTCGGCCTGCTTGCTCCGCTGGTAGTCGGTGGTGTCGCCGTGGCGCACGTCGACCTCGAGATCGAGCGTCTCGCCCCACCACTCCAGCCGTTCGAGCATGTCGCGGTTCAGCGCACGGAGCGGGGTGATGTACAGCGCCGAGATGCCGTGTCGCTCCTCGCTCGCGGCGATCTGATCGAGCACCGGGAGCATCGCGGTCTCGGTCTTGCCAGTCCCGGTGGGCGCGATCACGAGCGCGTTTTCCCCCGCCGCCAGCGGCGGGATCGCCCGCCGCTGTGGCTCCGTCGGCGTCGAGAACCCCTGTTCGGAGAGGGCTTCCCGAACCGCCGGGCCGAGGTGGGTGAACGCGTCGACGCCGGCGTTCTCCATTCGTTCCGAAGGAGGCGGTCGCCGGGGTTAAGCACCACGCCTCCGGTGGGCCGTCCGCCGCGAGAGGTACTGGTAAGGCGCCCGCCCCGTCACAGTCGGGCATGGAGATCGACGCCGACCGCCTGCGGAGGGATATCGAACGCAACGCGGAGCACGGGGAGATCGAGGTCGACGAGGGGCGCGGGCGGACCGTCCTCACCGGGACCGACGCCAACCGCGCCGCTCGCGAGATGCTGGTCGAACGGATGGAGGATGTCGGACTGGACGTGACCGTCGACGCCGTCGGGAACGTCGCGGGGACGTGGGTACCCGAATCTGCCGACCCCGACGCCGCCCCCGTCGCGGCAGGGAGCCACGTCGACTCCGTTCCGGAGGGCGGCATCTTCGACGGCCCGCTGGGAGTGTACGCGGCGCTGGAGGCGGTGCGGGCGATGCAGGACGCCGGCGTCGAGCCGTCGCGGCCGCTGGTCGTGGTCTCCTTCACCGAGGAGGAGGGACAGCGCTTCGCCGACGGCTTACTGGGTTCGTCGGTCGCGGTCGGCGAGCGGTCGGTGGAAGAAGCGCTCGCGATCAAGGACGAGGAGGGGATCAGCCTCGAGGAGTCTCTCGAACGGATCGGCTTCCGCGGCGAGGGGCGACTCGACGCCGGCGACTGGGAGGCGTGGTACGAGCTCCACGTCGAACAGGACACCCAACTGGAGCGCGAGAGCGTCCCGGTCGGCGTGGTGACCACGATAACCGGGATCACTCACTGCGAGGCCGAGATCGTCGGGGAAGCGAACCACGCCGGCGCGACGGCCATGGACGAGCGGACCGACGCGCTCGCCGCCGCGTCGGAGGTGGTGCTGGACGTTGAGGCCGCCGCCAACGACGTGGTCGAGTCCGAGAGCGAGACCGCGGTCGGAACCGTCGGTTCGCTCTCCGTATCGCCGAACGCGACCAACGTCGTGCCCGGGAAGGTGGAGATGGGCGTCGACATCCGGGACGTGGAGTACCAGTCGATGCAGACGATCGTCGAGGCAACGCGATCCAGCCTCGCGATCGTCGAAGCCGACCGCGGCGTCGAGACATCGTTCTCGCGACCGTTCGACCTCGAACCGACGCCGATGAGCGAGTCGCTCCGCGCGGCCGCTCACCGCGCGGGCGAGGAGGCCGGAATCCGGACGATGGACCTCCACTCCGGCGCCGCACACGACACGATGCACGTCGCCGACGTGACCGAAGCGGCGCTGCTGTTCGCGCCGTCGGCGGACGGAATCAGCCACAACCCGCGGGAGTGGACTGACTGGGACGACTGCGCGAGCGCGGCGCGGGTGCTGGCCGGGGCGATGGCGGAGTCGGCAGGCGCCGACGTCGCTGGGGAGTAGGCACTGTCGACGCCCAGCGCAGTCGCTGGCGGCCTTAGCGAACAGGCGGCCCGGATCGACGCGAGACGGCTGGCCGCACAACCGCGAACCATCTCGCGGCGGTTCTCAGATCACACAGGGGGTGGTCCCGACATCGTACTTCAAAAACCGGCTCCGGTGGACTCATCCCCCCGGCAGTCACAGGGGGGAGCATGAAGCAACACGTCTCCCAATCTCGGGTCGCCGGCCGCTGTCGCGCACCGCCGTCGAAGAGTTACACGCACCGGGCGATCCTCGCCGCGGGCTACGCCGACAAGGCGACCGTCGAGAGTCCGCTCGTCAGCGCCGACACCCGGGCGACGATGCGCGCCGTCTCGGCATTCGGCGGCACGGTCGACCGCTCGCGACTCGAGGCGGGAACGCTCACGATCGAGGGGTTCGACGGGCGCCCCGCGGTGCCCGACGACGTGATCGACTGCGAGAACTCCGGGACGACGACCCGACTGGTGACGGCTGCGGGGGCGCTCGCCGACGGACTGACAGTCCTCACGGGCGACGACTCGCTTCGCTCCCGCCCCCACGGACCGCTGCTCGACGCGATCGAGGACCTCGGCGCACGCGCAGAGAGCACCCGCCGGAACGGGCAGGCGCCGCTGGTCGTCGGTGACTCCCTCTCGGGCGGGACGGTCTCGATGCCCGGCGACGTGTCCTCGCAGTTCATCACCGCGCTGCTGATGGCCGGCGCGGTCACCGACGAGGGAATCGAGATCGACCTCGAAACCGAACTCAAGTCGGCGCCGTACGTCGAAATTACGCTCGAGGTGCTCGACGCGTTCGGCGTCGACGCCGAACACACCGACTCGGGGTTCCGCGTCCCCGGCGGCCAGCAGTACGCCCCCTCGGGGGGAAGCTACGCGGTGCCGGGCGACTTCTCCTCGATCTCCTACCTCGCCGCCGCGGGGGCAGTCGCCGCAAACGGGGGCGAGGGCGTCGTCGTCGAAGGTGCCCAGCCGAGCGCGCAGGGTGACACCGCGATCGTCGAGGTCCTCGACCGGATGGGTGCCGAGATCGACTGGGATCGCGAGGCCGGCGAAATCCACGCCGCGGGCGGCGACCTCTCCGGGGTCGAGGTCGACG
>NZ_JBHUDH010000036.1:0-12580 GCF_042678005.1 Halolamina salina
GGCGACGCCGACGGCGCGTACGCCTACGAGGTGGGAAACGGGGAGCGCTGGCGCCAGCCGTTCGGCGACCCCGAGGAGGCTCCGGCGACCCCCTACCCGCCGGCGGTCGACGAGGAGCGAGTGTACGTCACTGTCACCAGCGAGAGCGACCGCGGGGTGTACGCGCTCGACAGGCGCGACGGCGAGATTCTGTGGTCGGTGCCGGGACTGCGCGCGTTCCGGGCGCCCGCTCGGAGCGGCTCGCTCCTGCTCGTCCCCGTGAAGTCCGAACTCGTGGCGCTCGACGCCGCGACCGGGGAGCGCCAGTGGAGGACGGCGACGCGGGACGACCGGCCGGCGTTCCCCCCGCCCGCGGGGCTCGGGGCGCGGCTCGCCCTCTCGGACGGCGAAACGGTTCACGGGATCGACCGCGACACCGGCGAGAAGCAGTGGTCGACCGACCTCGACAGCCCGGACCGGCCAGCGGTCGTCGGCGACAGCGTGCTCGTCGGTGCGGACGGCGTCGTCGCGCTGGATCTCGCCGACGGGAGCGAGCGCTGGCGGATCGACGACGTGTCGGCGGCGATGCCACTGGGCAACGGTGTGCTCGCGCGGCGCAGGGACGAGCTGATCGCGTGTACTGCCTGCGAGAACTGAGACCGGGGCGGCGCTACTCCTCGTCGGCGAGTAGCTCGTCGACCAGCGCCTCGGGGTCGAACGCCCGGATGTCGTCGTACCCCTGCCCGGTGCCGAGGAAGAGGACGGGCTTGCCCGTCACGTGGGCGATCGAGATCGCGGCGCCGCCGGAGGAGTCGGCGTCGGCCTTCGTCAGCACCGTGCCATCGATCTCCGCGGCGTCGTCGAACTCCTTCGCGCGCTCGACCGCGTCCTGTCCGGCGACGGCCTCGTCGACGAACAGCGTCATCTCGGGGTCGACCACGCGGTGGATCTTCTCCAACTGGGTCATCAGGTCGTTGGAGGTGTGCAGGCGGCCGGCGGTGTCGCCCAGCACCACGTCCACGTCGTTGGCTTCGGCGTACTCGACGCCGTCGTAGATGACCGCGGCAGGGTCACCGCCCTGCTCGTGGGAGATCACCTTCCGGCCGACGTTCTCGGCGTGCTTCTCGATCTGCTCGTTCGCGCCGGCGCGGTAGGTGTCGCCGTTCGCGAGGACGGAGCTGTAGCCGCGCTTGCCCAGCCACTCGCTCATCTTGGCGATCGAGGTGGTCTTGCCGACGCCGTTGACGCCCGTGAACACGATCGTCACGGGCTTGTCGGCCTCGGCGATGCGCTGCTCGAAGTCGAACTGGCCGACGGAGATCACGTCGACCAGCGCGTCGTGCAGCGCCTCCTCGACCAGTTCGGCGGTGGTGTCGACCTGCTTTCGGGTCTCCCCGATCAGCTGCTCGCGCACCGCGTCGAGGATCTCCTCGGCGACGCTCATCTCCACGTCGCTCTCTAAAAGCGCCATCTCCAGCGACCAGAGCGGCTCCTCTAAGTCTTCCTCCTCGATGATGACCCGCCCGGTCGCGAAGGCGGCGGCCTGCCGCAGCCGGCCGGGGCCGCCGTCGTCGTCCGCCTCGTCGCTCGACTCGCGGTCCGGCGCCGCGGCGGGGGTCGAGTCCTCGTCGGCCTCCGTCGCCGGTTCAGCCTCGTCCGCCTCGGCTTCCGCCGCAGCCTCGGCTTCGGCCTCCTTCTCCTCGACCTCCTCCTCGACGTCGTCGCGGAACGAGCCGAGCTTATCCTTCAGTCCGTCGAACATGGGGCCTTACTGACCGCCGTCCTCGCCCTGCTGCTGCATCTGCTGCATCTGCTGCTGCTGCATCTGCTGCTGCATCTGCTGGGCGCGCTGTTCGAGTTCGGCGCTCTCCTCCTCGAGCTCGGTGATCTCCTCGCGCACCTCGCTGATGCGGTCGTCGAGGGACTCCTTCTTCGACTCGAGGGCGTCGATGGCGTCGCCCTGCTCCTGCTCGGCCGCGTAGCCGCCGCCGAGGTCGACGATGATCTCGTCGATGTCCTGAACCTCCGCGCGGACGTACGCGCCGCCGCCGAGGGGCACCTGCACCGTCGAGCCGCTGTCGAGCGTCTCGATCGCCTCGATGGCGTCGTCGACGCCCGCCTTCTCCTCCTGGAACTCCTCGATCTCGGCTTCCTTCTCCTCGATCTCGATGTCGAGCTCCTCCAGCTCCTGGGAGAGCTGCTGCAGCTGCTGCTGGCCACCACCCATCATGCGGCGGTCACCTCCTCGATCTCGATCTGCGTGCGCTGGAGGTTGTGCTCCGCGCCGAACTGGGAGAGCACGTGCTCCTCGGCGACCGACTCGTTCTCGGCGTCGACGCTCCGCTCGAAGGCCTGCCGCCCGTCCCGGGCCTCGAACGTACCGCTCACAGTAAACTGACTCATAGCCGAAAATGGCCGGGCGAGCGGGAAGTAGCTTCCGAAAGGGTACTCGCTCGGTAGCGGTGGGCGCAGTCGAGCCACGGCATCGAGCTTCGCGGGAGTGACACGGCTGTCACTCCCGGTCGCTCCCCGCGGCTCAGTCCAGGTAGCCCAGCGTGTCCTCGATGCGGCCCAGCTCCGGCCCGGTGGTATCCTGCCCGACGACGTAGCCCTCGTCGGTCGCGACCAGCCCCGAGCCGACGAGGGGCGCACCGTAGTTGATCGTCCCCACGTCGGCGTACACGTCGAGCAGCGACTCGACGGTCTCCAGTTCGGCCTCGCGGGCGTCGGGCTGACAGAGCACGCCCTCGTTGGTGGCGACCGCGGCGGTGCCGACGGTGTCCACGTCGCCCAGCGAGCCGCGCTCGACGGGGACCGCGAGCGCCTCCTCGACGACGCCGACCTGTTCGTCGGTCAGGTCCGGGTGGACGTACGCGCCGCTGTCGTTGGCGAGCACGACGTTGCCGGCGGCGTTGATCTTCCCCGGCAGCCCGTAGACGGGCTTGTCGGTCGCCGTCTCGATGCGCTCGCGCTCGCGTTCGGTGACCCGGCCCGAGACGAGCAGGCCGTTCTCGTTGCCGACCGCCAGCGCGCCGACGGTGTTGGAGCCGGCGACGGTGGTCGGCAGGGCGTCGACGCCGAGCTCGTCGGTCATCCCCTCGATCACGTCCTCCTCGGCGTCGGGACGGATCAGCAGACAGTCCTCGGTCGCTCGCGCGAACACCCCGACGTACGAGGAGCCGGCGAAAGCCGCGCGGAACACGGCGTGTTACTCCGCCGGCTCGGCTTCGACGACCGTCTCGCCGTCCTCGTCGAACCGTGCGGCCCGCACGCGGATCGAGCTCGGGGGCTTGCTTCGCCCGCGCTCCCAGACGGCCTCGTTGACGGCCGGGTCCAGACGGACCTCCTCCTCCTCGACGGAGAACTGGGTCGCGAGGTGCTCGGTGACGATCGCCATCGCGGCGTCGGCCCGTTCCTGCTTCGGAGCCTTCTTCGCGTCGCGGAGCGGGACGGTGACGACCCGCTCCTCGAAGTCGCTCGCGCTCATTACTCGTCGATGTTAGACCGCCGCCAGTTGCGCCGCTTCGGGTTGCGGGTGACTTCCATGTCGGTCTTCATCATGACCCACGCGGGCACGCGAGAGTTCTGTCGCTCCTTCTTCCCGAGTCGCTTCTTCTGCGCTTTCGATTTCTTCCCCATAGTGGCCGCCAGTTCCCTCGCTCGACGTAAAACGCTGTTCATCCGTGCGCTCAGGGGCCGGTTTCGACCCCGAGGTGGACGGTGAGCGAGACGGTCTCACCGCTCCGGGCCGCCCGATAGGCGCCGCAGGCCCGGTGGTTCCCGTCGAGCAGCAGCGGCGGCCACTCGCCGTCGCGCTGCCACGCGACGGCGGCACCGAACGCCCGGGCGGGACGCTCGGCGAACCACGCAACTTTCTCGGCCGCCCCGGGGACCTCCGCGGCGACTGACCCGTCGTCCAGCCGCTCGACCGCGCCCGCGACGGTGCCGTCCGCGGAGAGCCACTCCCACCCCGACCCCGGGAACGTCCCCAACTCCCCTACCTCGTCGCCGTCGAGTTCGACGGCGTACCACTCCCGGCCGTCGACGACCGGCTCGGCGGGCTCCTCGTACGTCTCGGTGAGTTCCCGCAGGAGTCGCTCGCGGTCCCAGCCGGCCGGGTCGGCGTCGGGGTAGGCGTCCTTCCGGGCCTCGCGCTCGACCCACTCGCGGAGGACGGTCTCGACGGGGATCGGCTCGCCGCGTTCGGTCCAGTCGGTCACGGTGACATCCCTCGGGAGAACGGAGAAATCGGTTGTGGTCGCCGTCGCAGCCTCAGTTCGTCGTCGACTTCTTCCAAGCCGACGACGAATGTCGCGGCTGAGGGCCCAGCCTTAGTTCGTCGTCGACTTGGAACTCCCTTCGTTATCGGGCGAGGAGAACTCCGCACCTTCGGCGGCCTCGGCGGTCTCGACCTGCTTCTCGGTGTCGACGTGCCAGCGATCGACCTCGTCGTCGTACTGCGCGAGCCGCTCGCTGACCTCGTCTTTGAGTTCGTCGTCGTTGACGTTCACCTCGAAGACGAACTCGGTCCCGTCGCCACGGGAGCTGCGCTGGACGTTCGCGCTGATCAGCTCGTTGTCGAAGTAGTACGGCGCGAGCTGGGTCATCACTTTCCGGTAGACGGTGTCCTCGACGGTCCGGATCGCCTTCCGGCCCGCCGAGTCCGCCGCGCGGGTGGCGTAGTCGATGGAGTCCTGCCAGCGCTCGATCGCGCCGCCGTTGTCGCCCTCCTCGACTTTCTCGTAGGACTCGGTCAGCTTCTCGCCCGCGGACTTGATGTCGTCCTCGGGACCCTTCCCCTCGCGCTCGCCGGGGCCTTCCTTGATGCTGGCCTGCTCGGCGGTCTTCTCCTCGACGTCCTCGCCGAGGGTCTCGTGTGCCTTCGGGCGCCACTCGTCCCACTCCTCGAACGCCTCGCCGTCGACGCCGGCGTCCCGGAGCGCACGGCTGATCCGCTCGCCGTGTTCGACGATGTCGCCCCACGAGCCGCGCTGTTTGAAGCCGGCGATGCTCTCCTCCATCTTCTCGCCGGAACGAACGTCGTGCGGCCACATAAGTCCACGCAGTCCGTGTTCCCACGGCACACGACCGGTGCCGGTGCCACTCGGCTTTTAGCGCCGGACGGCCGACCGCCGGTATGAGCGACACCGCGAGCAGCCCGGCGATCCCCGACCTCGTCGAGACGGACTCCCCCGACTTCCGGGCGATCCTCTCCTGCGTGTTCGGCGTGCAGGCCCCCGAGAGCCGGACGTACCTCCTCCTGCTGGACAGCCCCGACAGCACCGTCGCGGAGCTGGCCGACGAGCTCGACCGCGACCGAAGCAACGTCAACCGCTCGCTGACGGCGCTGCTGGAGAAGGGGCTGGTCGAGCGCCGGCGCCGCCTGCTCGACCCCGGCGGTTACGTGTACGAGTACACCGCCGTCCCGCTCCCCGAGGCCAAGGGGATGCTCCACGAGGCGCTGGACGAGTGGGTCGAGCGCGTCCACGAGCGCATCGACGAGTTCGGCCGGGACTGATCGTCGGCCCACTTTTCTCCCCCGCGCTCCCAGTCCGTTCCGATGACCGACGCGCTCTCGCTCGACGCCCCGGCGCCGACCCGGCCCGACGGCGTCGACGCCGACTGCTGGCTGGCCTGTATCGACTGCGGCGCCACCTACCCCCCGTTCGCGGCGGTGCGGTACGCGTGTGACGACTGCGGCGGCCTGCTCGAAGTCCGCTACGCCGACCTGCCCGACTGGGACGAGTTCTCCGGCCGGGGCGTCTGGCGCTACGCCGACGCGCTCCCCTTCGAGACGGGCCGCACTGGCCCCGTCGATCCCGAGAACCCCGCGGGGGTGAGCCTCCCCGAGGGCGACACGCCCCTCTACGAGGTGCCCGGGATCGAGGCCGATCTCGGACTCGACCGCCTCCGCGTCAAACACGAGGGGATGAACCCGACGGGGAGCTTCAAGGATCGCGGCATGACCGTCGGCGTCGGCGCCGCCGCCGCCGTCGGCGTCGATCGGCTGGCCTGCGCGTCGACGGGGAACACCTCCGCCGCACTCGCGGCCTACGGCGCCCGCGCCGACCTCGAGACGCTCGTCCTCCTCCCCGCCGGGAAGGTCGCCGCCGGGAAGGTCGCACAGGCCGCGATCCACGACGCGCGCATCCTCGAAGTCGACGGCAACTTCGACGACTGCCTCGACATCGTCCAGGAACTCGCCAACCGCGGCGAGGCGTACCTGCTGAACTCCCTCAACCCATTCCGGCTGGAGGGGCAGAAGACGATCGGCCTCGAGATCCTCGAACGCTTCCGCGACGAGGAGGGCGGCTTCCCGGACCGGATCGTGCTCCCGGTCGGGAACGCGGGCAACACCGCGGCGCTGTACAAGTGCTTCCGCGAACTCGTGCAGGCCGGCGCGCTCGCGCGTGCGGACGTTCCAAAGCTCACGGGCGTCCAGGCGGCTGGCGCCGCCCCGTTCGTCGAGGCGATCGAGAGCGGTGCCGAGGGCGTCGAGCGCTGGGACCACGTCGAGACCCGGGCGACCGCGATCCGGATCGGCGAGCCCGTGAACGCGCCGAAGGCGCTGCCCGGCGTGCGAGAGACAGGGGGGACTGCCGTCGCCGTCACGGACGAGCAGATCACCGAGGCCCAGCGCGAGCTCGCACGTGAGGGAATCGGCGTCGAACCCGCCTCTGCCGCCTCGATCGCCGGCCTCAGGGAGCTCCGTGAACGCGGCGAGATCGACGCCGACGAGCGCGTGGTCTGTCTGACCACCGGCCACCTGCTGAAGGACCCCGAGGCCGCGACCGCCGCCAGTGACGACCCCGAGCCGGTCGGAAACGACGTGGACGCGGTCTTGGAGTTAGTCGGCGAATAACGACAGCGTCAGCCTCTTGCTCGCGGCCCCGTTCTCCTGCCGCATGGAGCGTGCCGCCGCGCTCGACCGAATCGAGCGCCTGCTCGACACGATCGAGTCCGATACGATGCCCGTGCCGGTCCGAGAGGTCTGGCTCTACGGCGACGCCGCGCTCGGGCTCGACCCCGTCGACCGCCTCGACGTCTACCTCACGAAGGACATCCTGCTGGAGAGCGACGACGAGGCCGCCGACCGCTTCGAGCGGGAGTACGGCGTGAAAGGCGTCGGCAGCACCGTCCGCGCCGAGTGGGCCGAACAGTTCCCCGACTGCCTGCGTGCCAGCGAGAACGGCTACGCTGCACCCGAGAAGTGTCTCGCCGCCCACCTCACCGATCCCGACGAGCCGATCCACCTCGAAGTGTGTAACGCCCCCTTCGGCGACAACGTCACCCAGCGGCTGCAGGGCGCGCTGGATCGGGATGCCTACGAACAGGTGCTCGACCCTCGTGGGGCCTGCCTCTGGACCGACGGCGAGCGCGAGACGGAGACGATCGAGAAGCTCCGGGCGGGCGAACTCGCCTTCCCGACGCTACCCGGGGCGCTGGAGATGCTCGGCGCCGACGAGGACGACGCCCGAGCCGCCGCCGAGGCAGTCCGAGAGCGTCGCGAGAAGCAGGACGGGGCGACCGTCCGCGGCGACGTGGTGTAGCCACGGCTGGTCGGGGGCGAAAAACGGGAGAACGGCGCCGCGTCAGCGGATGACGTCGACGTTACTGTCGCTGTCGTCGTGGTCGCGGCCGCCGCCGTCCCGGGCCGCGCCGCCGCGCTGGGTCGCCTGCTGTGCGTTGCTCTTGGCGTCGAAGTCGACGTTCTCGAGGTCGTCCTCGTTGAGCGCGCGCCGGGACTCGTTGGCCTGCTGCTGCGTGCCCGACCCGAGCACCTGCGCCGACTGGACGCCGGTCATGATGGCCATGACCCGCACTTTCCCCTTGTACTCCTCCTGGATCCGGGCGCCCCAGATGACGTTGGCGCTGGCCTCCAGCCGCTCGGTGATGCTGTCGGCGATCCCCTCGGCCTCCTTCAGCGTGAGGTCGGGACCGCCGGTGATGTGGACGAGGCCGCCGGTGGCGCCGCGGTAGTCCACGTCCAGCAGGGGGTGGTTCATCGCGTCGTTGACCACCTCGTCGGTCTTGTTGGAGTCTTGGGTCTCGCCGACCAGCATCACCGCGACCCCACCCTGATTCATGATCGTGGACATGTCCGCGTAGTCCAGATTGATCAGGCTGGGCTGGGTGATGGTCTCCGAGATGCCCTTGACCGTCTCCGCGATGATCTGGTCCATCACGGAGAACGCTTTCCCGATCGGCAGGTTCGGGACGTAGTCCAGCAGTCGGTTGTTGTCGAGGACGATGATCGAGTCCGCCTCGTCGCGCAGCCGCTCCAGCCCCTCTTCGGCCTTCACGGTACGGGCGCGCTCGACGTTGAACGGCGTCGAAACCATCCCGACGACGATCGCACCCTGCTCCTTGGCGATGTTCGAGACGACGGGCGCGGCACCGGTACCGGTGCCACCGCCCATGCCGGCGGTCACGAACACGAGGTCCGCGTCGCCCAGCACCTCCTTGATCGTCCCCTGAGCCATCTCGGTGGCGCGCTCGCCCATCTCGGGGTCGCCGCCCGCACCGAGCCCCTGAGTGAGGGACTTGCCGACGAGGATCTTCGTGTCGGCTTCGATCATCTTCAGGTGCTGCTTGTCCGTGTTGATCGCGATGGTCTCGGCGCCCTCGACGCCGATGTTGTAGAGGCGGTTGATCGTGTTGTTCCCCGCCCCGCCGGCACCGACGATGACGATCCGGGGATCCCCGAACTCGTCGTCGTCGGTGTCGATGTCCTGCATCGATCGCTGCTCGGCCTCCGCGTTGTCGAGTGCGTCCTGAACGATGTCCTGCATGTATTACACCTTGGCCCAGCTGCGATCACGGCCGCCGTCGGCCGTGTCGTTCTCGTCGATCATCTCGCGGACGGCCGAGCGAATCGCTTCGCTACGGTTGGGGAACTCCCCAGTCTCGACCATCTGTTCGACCTCTTCGACCTGCTGTCGTGGAATTCGCAGTGTGACACGCTCCATGTTGGTTTCCCCCGGTAAGACGAACCGGCGCGAGCCGTCGCCTACAGTCCCGTCCGGCCGGGTTCCCCGCCCCGCCGGCTCTGTAAGACGACCGTCTTACGCGTGCACACCAACGTAGCTATCTGATAAAAAGCTTCCGCCGGTTTCGCCCGGATGTAAGACATCGGACGGCGCTGTCAGACACGGGCTACGCCCGGTCGAACAGCTCGGAGGTCGGACTGCGGCGGCCACAGCCCGGGCAGAACGTCCAGTCCGAGCGGATTTCCTCGCCGCACTCGCAGTGTGCCTGCTGCCGGCGTTCCTCGCCGCAGTTGGGGCAGAACGAGTGGTCGGCGCTCACGGCCGCTCCGCACTGTTTACACGCTTCTTCGTCGTCCGCCGTCTCCGTCGCGACGTCGACGTTCGTCCCGTCGGCACCGTCGACGCTCGCTTCACCGTCGAGGTTGATGTTGACGGTGAGTTCGGGCGCCGTTGCCGCCCGTTTGTTGTCGGCTGTCGCCGCCCGTTCGTCGTCGGCCGTCGCCGACTGCTCGCCGCTGGCGTCTCCCGTCACCTCCCGCTGGCCGCCCACGTCGGGGTGGCGGTCGAGGAACTCCCGCAGCGCCTCGCGCATCACCTCGCTTTTGGACGCGTCGAGCGCGTCCAGCTGCTCGACGAGCGCGTCGTCGGCGCGGAAGGTGATCTTGCTCACACCGGGGAAGTTGGGTCGCACCCGTTAAGTAGTTTCCCCAGACCCGGCGGAGCGACGGTCACACCCCCGTTTACGCCCGCGCTCGCGCACGCGTTGGTCAGAATGTACTCGCCGTCCCCTCGGAAGTCATAAACCTCCTCCGCCGGTTATCACGGGTATGGAGTACGAGGAGCAACTCGATCGGGCGCTCGAGAACGTGCCCGAACTGGGCGGGAGCGACGAGCGACTCAGCGTCCCCGACCCGCAGGTACAGAAAGACGGGGCGTTCACCCGCTTTACCAACCTCAAGGAGATCGCCGATGCGCTCTCCCGGGAGTCCGAACACCTCCACCGTGAGATCCAGAGCGAGCTCGGCACCGCCGGCCAGTTCGAGGACGGCCGCTCGCGCTACAACGGGAGCTTCTCCCAGCGGGACATCCAGGCCGCCATCGACAGCTACATCGAGGAGTTCGTCCGCTGTTCGGAGTGTGGCCTCCCCGACACCCGGCTGGTCAACGAGGACGGCACGATGATGCTGCGCTGTGAGGCGTGTGGGGCGTTCCGCCCGGTCACCAAGCAGTCCACGAGCAGCAGTCAGGAGACCACCACCGACATCGAGGAGGGCGAGACGTACGAGGTCGAGATCACCGACACCGGCCGGAAGGGCGACGGCGTCGCCAAGCGCGGCGACTACACCATGTTCGTCTCCGGCGCCGAGGAGGGCGAGACGGTGCGCGCCCGGGTCAACAACGTCTCGGGCAACCTCGTGTTCGCCCGGAAAGTGAACTAGCCGCCCGACGCTCCTGCCGGCCACCACTGCCTTGACTGTCGACGCCCTACCTTGGGGTATGTCCGACGATGTTCCCCCCGACGAGCAGGCCGAACGCCGCCAACGCGACCGCCGCGAGCGACAGGAGGAGATCCTCTCGGAGTTCGAGTCGGCCGTCGACGACGTGAAGTTCCCGAGCAACAGCGCCGAGATCCGGGCGGAGCTCCGGGACGCCCCCGACGAGGTGGTCGCCGAGGAGGAGTCGCTGGGCAGCGTGCTCGACCGCCTCGACGACGAGTTCGAGGACGAACAGGCCGCCCGCGACGCGATCATGGAGGAGCTCGGCGAGGCCGAACACGCAGACCCCGCGACGACCGAGCGTGAGGAGATCGCCGAGACCGAACGCGAGACCACGGGCGTCGTCGACGAGATCGACGAGGACGAGGCGTAGTCACCCCCTCTCACCCGTCGGCCCGGACCACGACGGTCAGCGCCGTCTCCCCGCGGTCGTCGACGACTCGGAGGTCGTACGCGACCGCCAGCAGGTGCGTCTCGCCCGCTCGTTCCTGAACCACCATCCCGCCGATCGCGTCACAGTCGCCGAACAGCCGCCCCGCACCGCTCGGACAGTTCTCCGTTGCCCACGCGTCCGCGGCGCTCCCGTTGCGTTCGATCCGGACCGCGACCCCCCGTTCTACCTGTGCGGCCTCGATCTCCCGCTCCCGCGGCGCGAGCGACGCGTTTACCTGCGCGACCGCGCCGGTTCGACCCTGCCACGGGTGGCCGACCGCTTCGCCGCCGGCGTCGTACACCGCGCGTTCGAGTAGGCGGATCGTCTCGCTGCCGGGCGTTTCCGGCGCCGTCGACGCCGCCACGTCCTCGTGGTACCCCAGTTGGAGGTACGCAAAGCCCAGCGGGAGCAGTGCCAGCGCCAGCATCGCCGCCGCGACGAGCACCGTCTGCCCGCGATCGTTCCCTCGAACCCCCGTCTCCCGGCTCACGCGTACCACACCCTGATTATCACCCGGCCGCCCACGGTCGGCACCGTCGCTCGCCCCGTCGGCACGCCTGTCGGACGCCGGAAGCCGACGGCGCCGTGGGGGGTCTCGACCCGGTACATGAGGTTCTCCGGCAGGATCCGCTCGACGCGGTGGGCGAGTGCCGCCCGCTCGCGCTCGAACGCCGACTGGGACCGTGTCACCTCGGAGAGCCGGGTCAGCCCGCCGTGCTGGGGCGGCTCGCGGGAGAGCACCGTGCCGGCGTCCTCCGCGTACCGATCGAGTTGGGCCTCGTCGGCGCCGGCGGCGGGCAGCCCGAGCGCGAACGTCGCCGTCGCCGCGAACAGTAGCAACACCCCGACGGCGGCCTCGACCATCGTGAGCGAGAGCTGGCCGCGGTCAGCCATCGACGGTCACCCGGAGGGTGGCTTTCTCGGTTCGCAGCGGCCGCGACTCGACGCCGACCTGTGCCGTGCCACCCTCGAAGGTGAGCGTGACCGTCTCGTACCGCGAGGGTTCGACGACGAACTGCCCCGCGAGCCCGCCGGGGTCGTGGAGCACGACCCGGCCGTTGGCCCGGGCCGTCTCCACCGTCGACCCGGGAACGAACGTCAGCTCGACGCGGTCGGTCCGGCGGGGAAGCGTGAGCCCGTCGCCGTCGCCGACGGCGACCGATCGAGAGCGCGTCGTGCGCTCGGCGGCGAGCACCACTCGCTCGACGGTCGCGCCGGTGGGATCACCGCGTTCGAGTATCGTCTCACCATCCAGCCGGACCCGGACCGAGCGGTTCGCGACCGGCGGCGCGAGCGCGTCGAGGTCGGACGGGGAGAGCGCCTCGACTGTCTCCCGATCGAGCACGTTCTCCCGCACGGTCGTCGCGTCGGCGCTCACGAGCCGCTCGGCCGCGGCGCCGGCGGCGCGGCGCTCGCCGGGTTCGCGGTCGGCTCCCGCCAACGCCCCGTCGGCGACCACCAGCCCCAGTGCGGTTGCCGACACCAGGGCGGTGAGCGCGACCGCCAGCGAGAGCAGGTTCGCCTGCCCGCGGGCGTCGCTCATCCCTCACCCCCCAGATGCTCCCGCGCCGTGAGTTCGACGGAGAGTCCCCCGCGATCGCCCGTGACGAGCACTACGGTGTCGTCGCTGCTCCGCCACGCGCCGTCGACGGAGTCGACGCGTTCGGGGAGTGCGAGCCGAG
>NZ_JBHUDH010000037.1:0-9963 GCF_042678005.1 Halolamina salina
GACGCCGTCGGGGACGCCGACGACGATCTGGGCGGAGCCGTCGGCGCCGGAGCCGACGACCGCGACCTTCCCCTCCTCGACCAGCGCGTTCGCGGTGGCCTGTAGCTCGTCGGCGTCGGCGTCGATGCGCTGGATCACGGCGGTCGCGCCGTCGATCTCGACCTCCTCGGCGTCCTCACCGCCGCCCGCGCGGGCTTCCGCGAGCTGGGATTTGAGGTCCTCGATCGTTTTGCCGCGCTCCTTCCACTCGGTGAAGAAGCGCTCGGCGGCGTCGGGCACCTCCTGTGGGTTCACGTCGAACGTGTCGGCGGCGTCGTAGAGGGCGTCCTCGGTGTCCTGTGTCGCCTCGATCGCGGCCGGCCCCGCGGCGAAGACGAACCGCTCGACGCCGTCCTGTACCGGCTCGGTGTTCAGCACCTTGATCGTCCCCACGTCGCCCGTCCGATCGACGTGGGTGCCGCCACAGGCCTGTACGTCGTCGCCGACGTGGATCAGGCGGATGTTCTCTCCCGGCGGGATCCCGCCCTGGTAGAGGTCGAAGCCGTGCTCGGCCTCGGCCTCGTGGCGCTCGGGCCACTCCTGTCGGACGCTGGTGTTGTCGGTCACCATCTCGTTGGCGACGCGCTCGATCTCTCTGACCTCCTCGCGGCTCACGCGGTCGTAGTGGTTCACGTCCAGCCGCGAGCTATCGACGCCCTTCTGGGCGCCGGCCTGCCGGACGTGGTCGCCGAGCACCCGTCGCGCGGCCGCGCCGACGATGTGGGTCGCGGTGTGGTGCTGCATCAGGCGGCGTCGGCGCTCGGCGTCGATCTTCCCGGTGACGAACTCGCCTTTCTCGGGGCTTCCGGTGGTCCGGTGGAGGATCACGCCGTCGCGCATCTGTACGTCGACCACCTCGACGCTGCCGTCCTCGCTCACGAGCGTCCCGTGGTCGGCGGGCTGGCCGCCGCCCTCCGGGTAGAACATCGTCTGGTCGAGTACCACGTCGTACCCCTCCTCGCGGTCGAGCACGTCGAGCACGACCGCCTCGAACTCCATGCGGTCCTGATCCTCGTAGTAGAGCTGGTCGGTCTCCGGGAGGTCCTCGACGCGGTTCTCGTCCTCGCCGCCCTCCTCGAGCGCCTCCTCGGCGTCGTGGCGCTCGGCGACCAGCGAGTAGAAGTCGTCCGGCTCGTTCACCTCGGCGCCGCGTTCGTGGGCGATCTCGGCCACCATCGACGGCTGGATCCCGTGGGAGTCGTACAGCTCGATCAGCTTCTCCGTCGGGATCGGCGTCCCGGCCGCGGCGTGGTCGTCGGCCAACTGCTGGACCTTCCGCCGGCCGCGCTCGAGCGTCTCCTCGTACTTGCGCTCCTCGGTACGGACGATGTCGCGGATCGTGTCGCGGTTCTCGTAGCCGAGCCGCTCGGCCTCGCGGTCGACCAGTTCGTCCAGCGGCACGTCGATCCCCACGTCGTCGACGAGTCGCTTCGTCCGGCGGAGCACCATCCGGGCGAGGTAGCCAGTGCCGACGTTCGAGGGGACGATCTCGTCGCCGAACATGTAGGCGAGACAGCGCGCGTGGTCGGCGATCGCGTAGATCGACTCCAGCGGCTCCATCAGCGCCTCGAGCCGCTCGACGGACACGTCGAGCCGCTCGGCGATGTTGTCGCGGGCGGCCTCCATGTCCTCGGCCTCGTCGATGTCCATGTGGCCCGCGAGCTTCGAGGCGCGGTGGACGAGATCCTGCTCCTCCTCGGTCATGTCGATCCCGGCGTTGTCCTTCAGGAACTCGATGGACTCGGGGTAGATCGCCTCGTACACCGTGGGGGTGCCCTGACTCATCCACGTCCAGCGCTCGATCCCGTACCCCGTGTCGACGACCCGACGGTCCATCTCGGAGTACGTGTTGCCGTCCTTCATCTCGTACTCGCCGTCGCGGTCCTGTTCGAGCATCATGAACACGAGCGTCGCCAGCTCGAGCCCCTTGTAGATCACCTCGAAGGCGGGGCCGGCGTTGCCGCCGCCGACCCACGGGTCCTCGATGAACGTAATCTCCTCGCGGGGGACGCCCATGGAGGCGAAAAAGTCCTCGCAGTACTCCACACACTGGTCCTTCCAGTACACTTCGCCCTCGTAGGCGTAGTCCGTCCCCTCGTCGGCGTTGAACGCGTGGTGGCCACCCATCTCGAACGCCATCGTGTGCCGGCCGGTCTTCCCGACGTTGTCGATGTCCTGCATCCGGATGCAGGGCTGAGAGACGACGAGCGGGTTCGCCGGCGGCGGCGACTCGCCGCTGGTGACGTGCGGCTGGAAGTCGTAGATCGACGCCTGCGTCAGGAGCACGTCGTCGCGCCAGCGGTTGGCGGCGACGGGCGCGGGGTCGATCCGCTCGTGGTCGTGCTCCTCGAAGAAAGAGAGGAACGCCTCGCGCATCTCCGCCAGCGAGTACGACTCGTCGAACCCGGGGTCGTCGATGAAGCCGTAGTCCTCACAGGGGGGTTCGCCGCAGGTGTCGCGCTCGGCGCGGCTCCAGAAGTGGGCGCCACACGACGAACAGGTCTGCCGTTCGAACCCGTTCTCGGCGAAGTAGTCGAGACGGTACTCGCTCTCGAGCTCACTCATTACCGGATGTGGTCAACCGCCGGGCAAAAGGATTCCGGGGTTCGTGCGGGCGAGTCGTTCGATCACCGGCGGACGGGGCGCTCCACCGGCCGCTGGCGCCGCCCTCGCCGGTGGCGTCAGACGCTCCTTCCGAACTGCTCCACCGAAACACATATGCGACCGTCTCGCAAGACAAACAGTAGCTGTCTACACTGTGGCACATCGAACCGAGATCCTCGTGGTCGGCGAAAACCCCTGCCGGGCAGCGGGATCGCTGCTCGATCGGGACGCGTTCGTCGGCCGCGTCGAGCCCCCTCCGGCGGCGCTCGCTGCGTTCGAGGAGTCACATCCGGACTGTCTGATCGCCTGTGACGACTCGCTCCCGGCGTCGCTGGCGGCTGGGGCCGCCGAGGCCGGCTGTCCGATCGTCGACTGCCCGGGTGGGACGCCCGCCACGAGGGGTGAGGACGGGGAGTCGGACGACTGCTCCGCGGCCGACCTCGCCGATCACGTGACGGCGGCCGTCGGTGGCACGCCCAACCGCACGCGCATCACCCGGCTCCACGAGGGGGCGGCCGAACTGGTCGGCGTCGACGACCGGACCGACCTCCACCAGCGCGTGGTCGACATCGCGGCGGACGTACTTGACTTCGACACCGCGGTGCTGTACTTCCGGGAGAACGGCGGATTCGCCGCCGCCGCCGTGACCGACGGGGCGGGGTCCGACCGCGTCCCGCCCGACGAGGGAGTGGTGGCACACGTCGCCGAGACCCGGGAGCCGACGATCGTCGACGACGTCGAGAGCCACCCAATCGCCCAGCCGCGGGACGAGCGCCACCGCTCCGGGCTGGTGATCCCATTCGGCGACGACGGGGTGTTCGCCGCTCTCTCGACGCGGCCGGGGGGGTTCAACGAGGTCGACCTCGAGTTGGCGGAGCTGCTCGTCACCCACGGGTCGCAGGTCGACGCCCGGCTGCGCGCCGAGATGGACCTCCGGAACCGACAGGAACGCATCACCCGACTCCACGAGGCCGCGCCGTCGCTGATCGGCGCCGAGTCCGAGTCCGCGCTGTACCAGCGCGTCGTCGACATCGCGGAGGACGTGCTCAACCTCGACCAGTCGGTGCTCCTGATGGAGCAGGACGGCAAACTCCAGCCCATCGGCGGGCACACCGACAGCCTGGAGAAAGTCTCGACGGAGGCGGGTATCGTCGCCCGGACGTTCGACGAGGAGCGGTCGTTTCTCGTCGACGACGCCGAGGCCAACCCCGACGCCGACCCCGCCGACGAGACGGTCAAATCAGCGATCAGCGTCCCGGTCGGCAGCTCGGGCGTGTTTCAGGTGATCTCCGACGAGTCCGGCGCGTTCGACGAGGAGGACCTCGAGCTCGTGGAGCTGCTGGTCGGCTACGCGGAGTCGACGCTCGACCGCATCCGCTCGGAGGAGGCGCTTCGGGAGTCCCGGCGGGTGATCGAGCGGCTCCACACGACCGCAATGGAGCTCGGCGCCGTCGAGTCGGAGGACGAGCTGCTCGAGATCGCGATCGACGCCGCGGAGGACGTGCTCGACCTGGACATGAGCAAGCTCGACCTCCGCGAGGGCGACATGCTCGTCCCCGTCGCGGAGTCCGGGGGGATCTCCGAGGACGCGGGCCGGAAGATGCACATCTCGGAGGGGATCGCGGGCAAGACCGCCCGCACCGGGGAGTCGTTCCTCCACACCGACATCCACAGCGACCCCGACTCCCGGCCCACCAGCCCGGAGTTCGAGTCGGCGATCTCCGTCCCAGTGGGCGATCTCGGCGTGTTCCAGGCGGTCTCGACCGAGCGCGAGGCGTTCGACGAGGAGGACCTCGAGCTCGCGGAGCTGTTGATGGCCCACGTTGGGGTGGCGCTGCAGCGCGTCCGTGCGGAGGCCGACCTCCGGCGCCAGCGGGACAGCCTCGAAGCGCTGTTCGAGAACATCCCGGGCGCCGCGGTCGCCTACGAGATGATCGACGGCGAGCCGATCGTTCGCCGGGTCAACGGCGCGTTCGAGCGGACGTTCGGCTACGACGCCGACGAGGTCGAGGGGAACTCCCTCGACGAGTTCATCGTCCCGCCCGACGGCGAGGCCGAAGCGGAGGTGTACAACGAGCAGCTCGCGAACGGCGAGCGGGTCCAGACCGAGGTCGAACGCGAGACCGTCGACGGCACGAAGCACTTCCTCCTGCAGGTCACGCCGCTGGAGGTCGGCGAGGAGAACGCCCCGGGGTACGCCATCTACTCCGACGTGACCGAACGGCGCGAGCGCGAGGCCGAACTCCGCCGGCAGAACGAACGCCTCGACCAGTTCGCGAGCGTCGTCTCCCACGACCTGCGCAACCCCCTCAACGTCGCGTCGGGCTACCTCGACCTCGTCAGGGAGACCGGCGACCTCGACAAGCTCGACAACGTCGAGGACGCGCTCGACCGGATGAACCACCTCGTCACCGACCTCCTGACGCTGGCCCGTGAGGGGAAAGACGTCGGCGAGACCCAGCGCATCCCCCTCGACAGCGTCGCGCGGGAGGCGTGGACCCACGTCGCGACCGACGGCGCGTCGCTGGCCGTCGAGGCCGACGGGACGATCGACGCCGACCCCGACCGCCTGATCGAACTGTTCGAGAACCTCTACCGGAACGCGGTCGAACACGGCGGCGAGGTGCCGACGGTCACCGTCGGCACGCTGTCCGACCGCGAGGGCTTCTTCGTCGCCGACGACGGTCCCGGCATCGACGACGGGATCGACCCGTTCGACACCGGCGTCACCACCAGCGACGAGGGGACGGGGTTCGGCCTCCCGATCGTCGAGAGCATCGCCGAGGCCCACGGCTGGTCGGTGTCGGTCACGGAGAGCGAAAACGGCGGCGCGAGGTTCGACTTCGTCACGGCTTGAGGCGTCCGGATGTCCGAAAAAGCGTGTTCCGGGCCGCCCTCAGGCGCCCGTCGCCAGCACGAACACGAACAGCGCGGTGGCGACGAACAGCAGTACGTGACCCGCCGCGGCCAGCGCGGCGGGGATCCCCGCAGCGATACGCTCCAGTGGCGTCAGCGCGTCGCCGAACACGTCCTCTTCGAGGGTTGCTATGGACATCGTGCTTCTACCTGATCGTTGCGCCCCCTGGGAAAAATCGGGCTCGGCGATTCCGACGAACTGGGAAGCGGCGATGCGGGCCGGCGGCCTCAGCGCTCGGCCATCGCGGTCCGCACGGAGTCGATCGCCCCCTCGACGTCGCCGTCGGTCACGTCCCAGTTCGTGGTGAACCGCACCGTGGTCTCGCCGAACGCCACCGCGAGCACGCCGTGCTGTTCGATCTCGCCGACGAACGCCTCGGCGTTCAGCCCCGTCCCCGCCACGTCGGCGACGACGATGTTGGTGTCGGGTTCGGCCGTTTCGATTCCGTCGATCTCACCCAGCCCCTCGGCGATGCGCTCGGCGCGCCGGTGGTCGGCCGCGAGGTGGCCGCGGTTCTCCAGCGCGAGCAGCCCGGGCGCGGCGATCATGCCGGCCTGCCGCATCCCGCCGCCGAACAGCTTCCGGGTCCGGCGCGCGCGGTCGATGAACTCCTGCTCGCCGACGAGCATCGAGCCGACGGGCGCGCCAAGCCCCTTCGAGAGACAGAACATCACGCTGTCGACGTTCTCGGCCAGTTCGGCGGCGTCGGTGTCAAGCGACTCGGCGGCGTTGAACAGTCGCGCGCCGTCTAAGTGGACGGGCACGCCGTGGTCGTGGGCCGCCTCCGCCGCGGCGTCGATCTCCGCCTTCGAGATCGCGACGCCGCCGCGGTAGTTGTGGGTGTTCTCCAGACAGAACAGCCCCGTGCCGGCCTCGTGGAGGCTCTCCTCGACGATCCCCTCACGCACCTGCTCGGGCGTCGGGACGGCCGACTCGCCGAAGTCGAGCAGTCGGGTCTGGAGGCTGCTCAGCTGGGCGACCGCGCCGAGTTCCCACTTGAGAACGTGGGCGTGCTCGTCGGCGAGCAGCTCCTGCCCGCGGTCGGTGTGGGTCCGGATCGCGACCTGATTGCCCATCGTCCCGCTGGGGACGAACAGGCCGGCCTCCTTCCCGAGGATCTCGGCGGCGCGGCGCTCCAGTTCGTTGACGCTCGGATCGTCGCGGTACACGTCGTCGCCGACGTCGGCGTTCTTCGCGGCCTCCCGCATCGCCTCTGAAGGTTTGGTGACGGTGTCGGAGCGTAAGTCTACGACCATGCGGTCGCTGGGAGAGGGGGAGGAATAAGGGATACGGTGGGACGGGAGCGTTTCCGGATCCGATCAGAGCTTCGCGTACGGCCCCCCCTTCGCCTCGGTCAGGCGGTCGACCTGCTCGTCGCTCAGGTCGATCTCGGCGGCGCCGAGGTTCTCCTCCAACTGCTCGACCGTCCGCGCGCCGACGATCGGCGCGGTCACGCCGTCGCGGTGCATCAGCCACGCCAGCGCGGTCTGTGCGGGGCTGGCGCCCACCTCGTCGGCGACCTCGTCGAGCACGTCGTGCACGTCGAAGTTCGTCTCGGTGAGGTACGCCTGCTCGAACCGGCTGGACTCGGCGGCGCGGGACTCGCCCGTCAGCCCGTCCTCACGGTCGTACTTCCCAGTCAGGAACCCCTGCCCGAGCGGGCTCCACGGGCAGACCGCCAGCCCCTCCTCGCGGGCGAACTGGAGGTAATCCCCTTCGATCTCGCGGTCGACGAGGTTGTAGCGCGGCTGGAGCACCGTGAACGGCTCCCAGCCCTCCGCGCGGGCGATCTCGTTTGCCTTCGCGACCCGCCACGCGTTGGGCGTCAGCGTCGACGCGCCGAGGTAGTGGACCTTGCCGTCCTCCACGAGGCCGTTCAGCGTCTTCATCGTCTCGCGGGTCGGCGTCTCGCCGTCCCAGCGGTGGAGGTAGAGCACGTCCACGTAGTCGGTGCCGAGCCGGTCGAGGATCTCGTCGACGCGGTGGCGGAGGTTCTTCCGGTTCGTCCCGCGGCTGTTGGGGTCGCCCTCCCGGATCTGCCAGTAGATCTTCGAGGCGACCGTGAACCGCTCGCGGTCGCGCTCGTTCAGCCAGTCGCCGATCCACTCCTCGGCCTGCCCGCCGCCGTACACGTCGGCGGCGTCGATGTAGCGCCCGCCGGCGCCGGCGTAGGCGTCGAGCAGCTTCTTGGCCCGGTCCTCGCCGATCTCGAGGTTGCCCGCCTCGGTCTCACGGCCGAAGCGCCACGTGCCGAACTGCATCTCGCTGGTCTGCAGCCCGCTCTCGCCGAACGGGACGAAGTCGAGGTCGGTGTCGCTCATGTGTCCGCCCGTTGGGACGAACGGGGGAAAAGTATTGAGCAATCGGCGGTCCGTGACTCGCTCGGGCCACCGTTATCCCGGGCCGGGCGCGATACCCGGTATGGCCGACCGCCGCTTCGCCGTCGACGACGTGCCCGACCCCGACCACCGACTGGCCGACACGGCCGCCAACCGCCACTACGTGTGGGACCCCGACCTCGACCCGGCGATCACCGTCGATCCCGGCGACGTCGTCCAGTTCGACTGCCGCGACGCCTACGACCGGCAGCTACCGCGAGATCCGACGCCCGAGGACGTGGCCGCCGTCGACGCCGAGGGGCATCCGCTGGCCGGCCCCGTCGCGATCGCGGGCGCAGAACCCGGCGACACGCTCCGGGTCGACCTGCTCGCGTTCGAACACGAGGGGTGGGGCGCCACGGCGGTCCCGCCGGGCGATAGCGGCGCCGGCCTGCTCCCCGAGTCGTTCCCGGAGCCGCACGTTCGTGCGTGGGATTTGGACGCCACAGCGGACGACGGGACGCCGGTGGCTCGTTTCCGCGACGACGACGCGCCGGCCGTCTCGGTCCCCATCGCGCCGTTCCCGGGGAACCTCGGCGTCGCCCCCGAGGAGGGGCCGGCCAGTACGATCCCCCCGCGGAACGTCGGCGGCAACGTGGACGTGAAACACCTCACCGCCGGATCGACGCTGTACCTCCCCGTCGAGGTGGCCGGCGCGCTGTTCTCCGTCGGCGACTGCCACGCCGCACAGGGCGACGTCGAGGTCTGCATCACCGGGATCGAGGCACCCATGTCGGTGACCGCGCGGTTCGACCTCGCCGATCGGTCCGTGACCCAGCCGGAGTTCGAGACCACCGGCCCGTTCACCCCGACCGGGCGGGACGAGCCGATGTACGCCACGACCGGCATCGCGCCGGACCTGATGGACGCGACGAAGCAGGCGGTCCGGCGGATGATCGCTCACCTCCACGAGCGCCGCGGCCTCTCCCGGGCGGACGCCTACGTGCTCTGCTCGGCGGCCGTCGACCTCAAGATCAGTCAGGTGGTCGACGCCCCCAACTGGACGGTGACGGCGTACCTCCCGGAGTCCGTGCTGGGGTAAGCTCGAAGCCGAACACGTTCGGCTACAGTCGTATGCGGGTGTCGACCGTACCGGCGCGCATGAGCACTGTCGAGACCGAACAGGCGGCGACGACCACGGTCGAGGTGAAAGCCACCGGCCACGTCCGGCGTGAACTGGGCGACCACGAGTTCGAGTTCACGTTCGAGGGCGACACGCTCGGCGAATTCCTCGACGCCTTCTTCGAGGAGTACGGCTGCGAGGAGATGCTGCTGGCCGAGACCGAGGCCGAGGAGACCCACACTGGCTGGGCGGACTACCCGGGCGAGCCGCCGGGGCGGTGGGAGCGCAACCCCGAGGGCGAGCGGACGCGGGCGTTCGCCCGCGTGCTCGTGAACGGGAAGTTCAACGAACTGCTGGACGGCTTCGGGACGGCGCTCGAAAACGGCGACCGGGTGGCGCTGGTGTACCCGTTCATGTTCTGCCTCTGACCGCGGGAAGGGTCCCGACCCGTTCCGGCGTCGCTTCGAGTCCGATCCCCGAGCCGTCGCGAGTGATCGCCGTCCGCGTCGCCCCTACCCAAGCACTCTTGCCCCGGACCGTCGCACCCCCGGGTGATGTCCCGGCTGCTGTCGGTCTGGCGGCGGGCCGCCTCGCTCGGCTGGCCGGTCGCCGTCCAACAGACGTTCAACACGCTGATGCGGACGGTCGACCTCGTGGTCACCGGGCTGTTCTCGCCCGCCGCCGTCGCCGCCGTCGGCCTCGCCGACCTCTACGCGCAGGTCCCGCTCCGCGTGGGGCTGGCGCTGGGGGCCGGCTCGATCGCGCTCTCCAGTCAGGACACTGGGCGGGGGGCGGACCTGACGCGGGACCGCGCGATCACGCAGGCGCTGCTCATCGGCGCGCTCTGTGGCCTGCCGATGGTCGCCGTCGGCGTCCTGTTCGGCGGCCCGCTGATCGCGCTGCTGGGCGCCGAGCCGGGGGTCGCCGACGCCGGCGGGCGCTACCTCGCGATCGTGTTCGCG
>NZ_JBHUDH010000037.1:10106-15251 GCF_042678005.1 Halolamina salina
GTCCCTCGCTCGCCCGCCCGCGCGACCTCACGCTGACTCGCCAAGTCGTCGCGGTGAGCCTCCCGAGCTTCGCCGAGGGGATGAGCAGCACGCTCGCGAACTTCCCGTTCAACTCCCTGACGCTGCTGTTCGGCACGGAGGCCAACGCCGCCTACCACATCGGCCGCCGGATCTACCAGCAGCTGACCGGGCCGCTGTACCGCTCGTTCAGCACGGTGTCGAGCATCGTCGTCGGCCAGCTACTGGGCGAGGGGGAGTCCGACGAGGCGCGCTACGCCGCGGAGGCGATCCTCGCGCTGAGCCTCGGCACGCTCGGCGTCGACGGCGTGGTGATGTTCGTCGGCGCCGCCGAACTCGTCGCGGTGTTCACCCGCGACCGCCTCACGGCCGGGTACGCGGTGGGATTCACCCGCGCGTTCGCCGTCTCGATGCTGTTCTTCGGGATTTTCTTCCCGCTGGCCGGCACGCTGCGCGGCGCGGGCGACACCCGGACGCCGTTCTACGCCCGGCTGCTCGGCTCGGTCGTCTTCATGCTCGGCGGCTCCTACCTGCTGGCGGTCGTGTTCGAGTTCGGGATCGTCGGCGTCTACGCCGGGCTGGTGCTCTCCTACGCCTGCTGGGCGGTGGTCGTCGTCGTGGGGTTCCGCCGCGGTGACTGGGTCGGGACCGCCGAGTCGATGATCGCCGACCGGGCCGCCATGGAGGACGCGACCGAGGACTGAGCGCTATCCGACGTACCTTTCCGGGTCGACGGCGTCGATACCGGTATGAACGAGCGTTCACGCACCGTTTCTCGGCGGGGTGGTCGGCGATGACTGGGAAGGACGACTACTACAACCGCGCCAAGCAGGAGGGGTACCGCGCCCGCTCGGCGTACAAGCTCCAGCAGCTCGACGAGACCGCGAACCTGTTCGACGACGGCGATACGGTCGTCGACCTCGGCGCCGCCCCCGGCGGGTGGCTGCAGGTCGCCGCCGAAGAGGTCGGTCCGCAGGGGAAGGTCGTCGGCGTCGACCTCCAGCGCATCGACGACCTCGACGCGCACCAGGTGAGCACGATCCCGGGCGACATGACCGAGGAGGAGACACGGGACCGCCTCCGGCGCGAGCTCGGGGGATCGGAAGCCGACGTGGTGATCTCGGACATGGCGCCGAACATGACCGGCGAGTACGAACTCGACCACGCGCGCTCGGTCCACCTCGCCCGGACCGCCTACGAGACCGCGACGGAGTTCCTGAAACCCGGCGGCGACTTCGTCGCCAAGGTGTTCCAGGGGAAGGATCTGGACGACCTCGAGGCCGACATCGAGGAATCGTTCCAGTACGTCCGGCGGGTCGACCCCGACGCCTCGCGGGACTCGTCGAGCGAGGTGTATCTGGTCGCGAAGGGGTTCACCACCGCGCCCGTCGCGACGGGCGATCAGCTCACCGTCGAGATCACCGACACCGGCGCGGAGGGCGACGGCATCGCGACGGTCGAGGGGTTCACGGTGTTCGTCGCCGGCGCCGACGAGGGCGAGACGGTCGAGGTCGCGGTGACCGACGTGAAGCCCAACTTCGCGTTCGCCGAGCGGGTCGAATAGCGGGCCGCCGCGGCTAACTCGAGATCCACGCGTACGTCTGGATCGCGCCGAACAGGAGCGCGAACATGCCGTTCTCCACGAGCAGGACGTTCCCGGGGTCAGCCGGGGGTGCCTGCTGGACCCAGACCGTCACGAACCCGAACACTGTCGCCAACACGAGGTTGTACTTCGCGAGCACCATCCACGTGTCCTGATCGAGGCCGACGAGCGCGTCGCTGCCCATACACGCCCGTCGACACACGTGGGGAGGAAGCTGTCGGCCGTTACAGCCGCAGGTACGTCGTTCCCGCCCGCCAGTTGTACAGTTCGACCAGCGTCCCGACCGCGCTGAACACGGCGAGGATGCCGACGAACAGGACGCCGCTACCGACGTACGCGACGGTACAGACCGCCGCCGCGAACGCGGCGCCGAGGGCGTTGTACGCCTCGTGTTCCCGGACCCGAGGCACCGCGCTCAGGCCGAAAAACGCCGCCCCTATCACGACCAGCCCGTAGGCCCACGGCGCGGAGCCGCCGGGCCGGGCAACGACCGCGATCCCGACGGCAGCGATCAGGACCGCCGCGGCGGCGTACAGCCCCGTCTGGAGCCGTCGTTCGTCCATCGTCGCTCACTCGGGACGCCGGCGAGAAAAAGCCATCCAGTCGTCGTCGCGGCCGAACAAAGAGCGACCGACGGTCTACGACGCGAACAGCCGGCGATCGTCGGCGTCACGCCGTCGAACGGCGCCGACGACCGCGTAGACGAAGGGCGTGTCGATCAGCGCGATCGCGAGCTTCAGCACGTACTGGCCGACGATCAGCGCGGCGACGCTCGGGACGGGACCGCCGCCGACCAGCGGCAGGCCTAGCTCGGTGCCGATACCGGCGTTCGGGAGCACCCAGAACGCGACGCTGACGAAGATCACGGTGTCGATGAGCTGGCTGCTGGCGGTTGAGCCGACGTTGCGGAGCCAGAGCTTCTCCCCGCCGGTGGCCTCCTTCAGCCGGTGGAACACGGCCACGTCCCAGTTCTGGCTCACGACGTACGCCAGCAGGCTGCCGGCGACGATGTTGGTCGACGTGCCGAGCACCGACGCGAACGTGCTCGCGAACTCGGGGTCGGCGGCGGGGGCGACGATCGTGCTCCAGACCAGCGCCAGCACGACGAAGTTCATCAGGAACGCGACGTTGACCAGTTCGCGGGCCGCGCGTTTCCCGTACAGCTCGGCGTAGCAGTCCGACGCGAAGTACGTCACCGCGTACGCGAGCGCGGCGCCCGGCAGCGTGAGCGCGCTGCCGGCCACCGGGATCGAGAACGGAAGCCGGACGGAGAGCAGCTTGGCGGCGGTGAGCTGGGCGACGACGAGCGCGGTGACGAACAGCGCTACCAGCAGCAGGCGATCGACGGGCAGCGGGCGGCGGTCGGCGCTCATTCCTCGCCCTCCAGCCGTCCCTGTCGCTGGTCGATCTCGTCGAGTTGGTCGAGCGTCTTCCGGATCGACGCCCGGATCGCGTCGCTGCGGTTGACGAACTTCCCGTCGTCGCCGACGTGCTCGTCGAGGTCCTCCAGCAGTTCGTCGGGAATCTCGACGGACACCTTGCTCATCGTTCCCCCTCCGACACGGACGCCGATCGGTTCGATAGTCGTGGAGTCATATCCAGAGAGTATCCAAGGGGACGCAAAAACGCACCGTTCGGGAGTCGACCGGTTCACCGGCACGAAAAACGATGTCCCGTTCGCGTTACCCGTCGTCGCTACTCGCGGGGCCGACCGTCGGCTTCCGGAGGTTGCGCCGGCCGCCGAGGGTGAGCACGTACAACAGCCCGAGGCCGACGCCGTAGGCGGCCATCAGCGGGATCGTGATCATGATCATCGTGAGCGCGTCCGCCGGCGTCAGCAGCGCGGCCACGAGCATCATGCCGATCATCACCTCCCGCCAGCGGGTCCGCATCGCGGTGTAGGAGACGCCCGCGGTGTTCAAAAGCGCCATCAGCACCGGCACGTCCGCGAGGATGCCGATCCCGGCGGTGGTGAAGAAGATCAGCCAGAAGAAGTCGGTGATCCGGTAGCTGATCGTCATGTTCGCGGATAGCGCGTCCTCGACGAGGTAGGAGATGATCCGCGGCGCCACCTCGAAGTAGCCGAACACCAGCCCGCCGAGCAGTCCCGCGCTCAGCAGCGCGGCCCAGCCGAAGATGACCTCGCGGCGCCCGCGCACGAACCCGCGGTCGCGCAGCGCGGGCCACGCGAAGTACGCGATCAGCGGCAGCACGGCGGCGACGCCCAGCAGCGCGGAGAACTTCACCTCGAACACCAGCGCCTCGACGGGGTGGAGCGCGATCACCTTCGACGCCTCCGCGGCGGTCTGGCCGGGTTCGAGCACCTCGCCCGGCACGCGGGCGAGGAAGTCGGCGTACACGTCGCGGATGCCGCCAGTGTAGAGCCAGAAGAACGTCCCCGCCATCACGGCCATGAACGTCCCGACGATGTAGAACAGCCCCGAGGTGAGCGAGCCGAGGATGAACTGGATGTCCTTGTAGTAGCCGCCGATGTCGTCCTCGTCGGTGTCCTCGGCGAACTCGTCGAGGAACGTGCCGCCGGCGCGCTGGGCGCGGTCGCTCACGCTTCCCGGCTCGGCCTCGTCCTCCTCGGCCGCTTCCTCGGCCGCGGCAGTCGCCTCGTCGTAGCGGTCGAGGATCAGGCGTGCGCGGGCGTCGTCGTCGGCCGCCAGCGCGCGGTTGGCGTAGAAGTTCGCCTCCTGCTCGCTGAGCGCCGTGAACGTCGCCGGCGGCGCGCGTTCGAGCTCCGCCGTCGAGAGCTGGCCGACGTTGACCGCGGTCGGGTCGGTGCCCGCGAAGTAGCACGCGAGCAGGACGTACACTCCGACGAGAACGGCGACGAACGCCAGCGTCCCCGCGGCGGCGAGGCCGGCGGCGACGACCGTCGAGTAGCCCAAGGCCGGGACGGCGACGTCGAAGCCGCCCTGTGCGAGTAGCGCGTTCACCTCGCCCGGGTAGCCGAGGACGGCGTACGCGAGGCCGAACAGTACGACCGCGAACACGGCGAGGGGCTGACCCTGCCGGCGGAGGCGCTGGCCCCAGTCGACCCACTCCCGGCCGCGCTGGATCGCGCCGATCGGCCCGACCGGCGTGAACAGCGGGTCGGTCTCGTGAGCCGGGGGTTCGGGGGCGTCGGGATCGGGCTCGTGGGCCTCGTCGTGGCGGTCGAGGATGGCCTGTGCTTTCCCGTGATCGCCCTCGTCGATAGCGTGCTGGGCGGCCTCGAGCGCCTCGGGTTCGCTCATCGACTCGAACGCCTCGATCGGCGCCGCCCTGACGCCGTCCTCGTCGAGCGCGTCGAGGTCGATCCCCGTCGGGTCGCCCATCTCGCTGTCGGGCTCGACCGTCTCCTCGAGTTCGCGGTAGGCGAACAGCAGCAGGCCGACGACGGCGAAGACGACGCCGATCGCGAGCCCGACCAGCACCACGTTCGCGGTCGCGGAGAGCGACGTGAGGCCGTCGACCGCGGGCGCGCGGTAGCTGCTCCCGATCGCTTCGAGGGCGGCGTTGGCGGCGTCGCGGCC
>NZ_JBHUDH010000037.1:15324-24069 GCF_042678005.1 Halolamina salina
TCGTTTCATAGGATCACCTCGAAGAGCGTCGGCCACTGGAGGGCACCGACGGCGACGCCGGCGACGAGTGGCGCCGCGGTCGCGTTCCAGTTGCGCCGGAGCACGCCGGCGGCGGAGAGGCGCTCGCTGCCGCGTTTCATCGTCACCGCGAACTTCGCGAGGTAGAGGCTGAAGCCGTACAGCACGAGCAGCGGCGCCGCCCACATGATCTGGGTGAACGGGTCCGGCGGCGAGAACACGGCGCCGAAGACGAAGATCGCGACGACGGCGTAGCGCCACTTGTCGCGGAACTGCTCGTAGGGGACGATCCCGGTGTAGGAGAGCCCGGTGATCGCAAGCGGCATCTGGGCCGCCAGCCCGAACGAGAACGTCAGCAGCAGCACGAACTCGGTCCAGAGGACGATCGACCAGTAGGGAGCAAAGCCCGCCGACACAGCGTTGCCGGCGAGGAAGTTGAACATGATCGGGAAGAAGAGGAGATAGCCGTACGCCATCCCGCCCATGAACAGCACTCCCGAGAGTAGGACGATCGGCACGGCCTTCCACAGCGGGATCGGGACCTCCGGCCAGTGGCCCCGCTCTTTCAGGGCGTCCCGGGAGAAGTAGACGAGGACGGGCGAGGCGACGATGATCCCCGCGACGAGGGAGATCTTCGCCTGCAGCAGGATCACGTCGAAGGGGGTCTGGGCGATGATGTCGAACTGCGACTGGAGCTCCGCGGGCATGCGCTGGGTGGTGACCCCCTTGAGCCACACCCAGACGCCCCTGCGGAGCGCCATGAACACGCCCAAGAACCCGACGAGGAAGACGACGAAGACTTTCTGGAGATCCTTCTGTGCGGATCGGAGCACCGCACCCGCCGTCTCCCGCCCCTCGGCGATGGCGCGCTGGGTATCGTCGTCGAGCGCGCTGGACATAGCGAGAAGGAGCCACTTCGGCGTTATCAACCTTTCCACCTCGCGGGCGGGCGATCCGGAAAGGCCTATAAGACCGCGTGAGCGATACCGACCCATATGGCCGAGGAACCGGACGACGAGGAGGGACGGGAGCCGTCCGACTCGTCGGTGCCCGGTTCCGACGAGGAGCGGACGGCGTCGGAGGGGGAGCCGGCGGACGACGCCGAACGGATGGCAGACGAGTCGGACCCGCAGGACGACGTGAGCGAGCCGGCTGACGACGCGGACGACGACGTGAGCGAGCCCGACGAAGAGGAGGACGACGCCCCGGCGTTCACGAACGTCGAAGGACTCGGCCCCGACAACGGTGCGCGCGAGGAAGAGGACGCGGAAGCGGACGACGCCGAGGAGGAGGCCGACGACGAAGACGGGGACGACGAGTTCGAGGACGAACACGTCTTCGAGGACTACGACATCACCGAGACGCCGACGCCGCCCGAGGAGCGCGGCGCGACGATGCCGTCGGTCGACGACGACGCCGACGACGGTGACGGCCTCGATACGGACGACGGCCTGCTCGGCGAGGGACCGGACTCGGACGAGGAGATGCCGCTGGCGGCCCACATCGAGGAGATGATGAAGCGGCTCTCGGTGGTGTTCATCGTCGGCGGCGCGGTGGCGCTGACGCTGCTGGGGTTGGGACAGGCGTTCGAGCAGGTGCCCACGGCGGTGGACATAATCGACGCGCTGTGGAACAACGCGATCCCCGGCGCGCCGGAGATCGAGGGGCGCCGCCCGCGGGTGTACGGCCCGCTGGAGCTGGTGCTCACCAAGCTCAAGGTGACTGCGCTGGCGGGGCTGCTCGTGGCGCTGCCGGTGTTCGTCTACGAGACGTACATGTTCATGCGTCCCGGCCTCTACCCCAAGGAACGGCGGTACTACCTCGCGGCGATCCCGACCAGTCTGATCCTCGGCACGATCGGGATGGCGTTCTCCCACTTCGTGATCATCCCGGCGATCATGCGCTACTTCACCGTCTACACCGACGAGAACGTCGCCACCGTCGCCTACGGACTGGAGAGCACGTTCTCGCTGATCATCGTCCTGATGAGCTACATGGCGGTGATCTTCCAGATCCCGCTGTTCATCATGCTCGCGATCATGATGGGGATCGTCACCCGGGAGTGGCTCGAGGACAAGCGCCTGCTGTTCTGGGGTGGGTTCCTCACCATCGCCTTCCTCGTCAACCCCGACCCGACGGGGATGACGCCGTTCATCATCGCGGCGACGATGATCGTGCTCTACGAGGGGACGCTGGCGCTGCTGCGCTGGACCGGGAACTGATCGGCGTCGACGCCCCCGGTAGGAAAACATAAAACAGGCAACTATTCGGATTTGGCCCGATCGAGAAACACCGGTAGGGAACCCCTCGCTGCTGAATACGCGCGTTACTGGATTTGAAAATCAGGCCCAAGTCTTTATCCGTGTCTGCGTCGTTTTCACGGCCAGACAGCCTCGTGGAACGGACGTTCACGCGTCCGGGCCCGGGCAGTCGGACATACTCATGAAACAGAAGCTCAAAGCGATGCTCGGCGAGGATCGTGGTGTGAGTCCGGTCATCGGGGTCATCCTGATGGTCGCCATCACCGTGATTCTGGCCGCGGTCATCGGCACGTTCGTGCTCGGACTCGGGGATAGCTTGAACCAAGCGCCGCAGTCGACGCTGAACGCGGAGGACGCGCCGGCGGACTTCAACGACTCTCTTGCGAGCGGCTCCGCGGCGTTCGAAATCTCTCAGAACGGTGGTGACGCGATTCCGTTGGCTGACGCGCGGATCGTGATCGGTAACACCAGTAGTTCCGCGAGTGAGACATTTAGTCAGGGCAATTGGGACTCCCCTGAAAGTGGTGCCGCGCTTAACGTCACCCTCAACGGAAACTCGATCTCTGGGATGGACTCCCCTGAGCTGGCGGTTGGTGACTCACTTACCGTGAGCACGACGGACGGCACCGGGACCCTCTTGGAAGCTGACAACACCTTCCGCATCCGTCTGATCCACGTCCCGTCGGACTCGATCCTGCTGGACACGGAAGTCACGCTGCGATAGACGCCCACCGGAATTCGTCGGTTTTTCTTTTTCGATAATTCGGCCAGCGACGCTGTTCCCCGACGGTAAGGGCTGCGTACCGCCCTATCCTCCGAGTATCAGTTCGGATAATCCGCTCGCAGCATATTTACACGCCAGCCCACTCCCGAGCAATAGGGCCAACACAGAACTGCAGCCCACATCCCACTAATGAAGCAACTACTTCGATCCTTACGCGACGACGATAGCGCAGTCAGCCCGGTCATCGGGGTCATCCTGATGGTCGCCATCACCGTGATCCTCGCGGCCGTCATCGGGACGTTCGTGCTCGGCCTCGGCGACAGCCTGAACCAAGCACCGCAGTCGACGCTGAACGCCGAGGACGCCTCGGCTGACTACTCAAGTAACACGACCGACGTGTTCCCGGCCAATCAAAGCGCCGCGGCGTTCGAACTCTCGCAGAACGGCGGTGACGCGATTCCGTTCGCCGACATGCGAATCGTCGTCGACGGTGACAGCACCAACGCCCAGTTCGAACAGGGGAGTTGGAACGACTCCGTCCTTGGGGTCTTCGTCAACGGGGCGAACCCGAGCTCCGGCGACGAGTTCGCAGTCGGTGATTCGCTGACGATCGGTAACAGCCAAGCGAACACGGACACGGGCCTCACCACCGGAAACTCCTACCGTATCCGCCTGATCCACGTCCCGTCGGACTCGATCCTGCTGGACACGGAAGTCACGCTCCGGTAAGCTCGACCCCGCACGCGGTTTTTCTTCGGACGCCACGCTCGACAGCCGCAGCACTCGCCTCCGTTGTAGGGGCAGGTCCGGCCGCACGCTCCGAGCCCAGCGGCTCGTCAATGACGTGCGGCCGACACGCCGTGTACGTCGGTGATGGGTAGAACTGCTCGCTGCTCTCGGCGCCGTCTCTGTCACTGCTCGATGGGCAGCGACCGCCGTGGGCCGGCGCGGCTGCCGGGTACTCACTCACGATCCTCGATACCGTAGTGGTGTGAGCGATCGCGCCGTCCGTCTCGCACCCTGTCGGCTCGACGCGGCCGACGCCACGGCTGTACGTCGCCGACATCACGATGAGCCACACGTCGATGCCACGACTGCACCGTCGCCGACACTACGACGAGCCACACGTCGATGCCGCGACTGCACGTCGTCGACACCACGACGGGCCACAGACCGAAGCCGTCGCTCTCGACTGTCGCGTCACGGAAGGGGGACGCCCGAAAAGAGGTCGCCTACTGCGGCGTCGGCTCCGACCCGCCGGCGGGCTTCGTGACCTCGGAGCTCTCCAGCGCCGAGCCGGTGATGCTCTTGAGGCGGCTCACCAGCGAGTCCTTCTCGCCTTCGCCCTCCAGCGCGACTTCGAGCACCTCGGAGATGTGCGACACCGGGATGATTTCGATCATCTCCTTGTACTCGTCCTCGATCATCACGTCCTGCTCGTTGGCCTTCGGGATGATCACGCGGTCGCAGCCGGCCTTCGCGGCGGCCTCGATCTTGTGGGTCACGCCGCCGACGGGGAGCACGTCGCCCCGCACCGACAGCGAGCCAGTCATCGCGAGGCTCTGGTCGACGCCGATGTTCTCCAGCGCGGAGATCACCGCCGTCGCGACCGTGATCGACGCCGAGTCGCCGTCGACGCCCTGCTGGCCGGTCTGGATGAACTGGATGTGGATGTCCTTGTCCGAGATCTTCTCGTCGGTGTACTTCTTGATGATCGCCGAGACGTTCTGCACCGACTCCTCGGCCATCTCTTGGAGCTGACCGGTGGCGATCACCTGCCCGCCCATCCCTTGGGAGGGGGTGATCTCCGCCATCACCGGCAGCATGATCCCGGAGTCCTGACCCATCACCGCGAGGCCGTTGACGCGGCCGACCTGGTACCCCTCAGAGACCTGCAGCTCGTAGTCCTTCCGGCGCTCGATGTAGTCGTCGGCGAGCTGCTGCTCGATCGAGCGGCTGCGGCCCTTGGCTTCGAGCACGTGCTCGCGCGTGGTCGCGTCGGCGCCCTCGCCGCGGGCGATGTCGCCCGCGACGCGGACCAGCCCACCGAGCGAACGGAGTTCGAGCGTGAGGTGGTCCTTCCGGCCGGCGCGGCGCCGGGCCTCGAGGATGACCTCCTCGACGGCGTCGTCCGTGAAGTGCGGGAGTCGGCCGTCGTTCTCGACCTCCTGCGCCACGAAGCGCGCGTACTTCCGGCGCATCTCCGGGCTGTCGCGGATGGTGTCGTCCATGTACACCTCGTACCCGTAGCCGCGGATGCGGTTCCGGAGCGCGGGGTGCATGTTCTCCATCGCGTCCATGTTCCCCGCTGCGACCATCACGAAGTCGGTCGGGACGGGCTCGGTCTGGACCATCGCGCCCGAGGAACGCTCGGACTGGCCCGTGATCCCGAACGCACCCTCCTGAATCGCGGTCATGAGGTGCTGCTGGGATCGCACGTCGAGCGTGTTGATCTCGTCGATGAACAGCACGCCCTTGTTCGCCTTGTGGATGGCGCCGGCCTCGACGCGGTCGTGGCTCGGCGTCTCCATCCCGCCGGACTGGAACGGGTCGTGGCGCACGTCGCCCAGCAGCGCACCCGCGTGGGCGCCCGTGGCGTCCTCGAACGGCGCCGTCTTCGTGTCGGCGTTGTTCACCAGCAGGTTCGGGATCATCGCGTCGTTGCCCCGGGAGATGTACTGGAACCCGATGTAGATCAGCACCGCCGCGATCACGGCGATGATGGGGTTCCCCATCGCGAGGATGGCGTAGCCGGCGACGACCGCGATCACGATCCACATCAGGAGGCTGCGAAGCTGATCGCGCTTCTGAGCCTCCTCCTTGTGGGCGTCGATGATCTGTTCGCCCTTGCCCGCGGGCACGGTCCGGACTTTCGGCTCGTTGCTGTCGTCCGGGTTGTGGTAGACGAGTACGTCCTCCAGCTCCTCCTTCGGCAGGAGCTCGGCCATCGCCTTCGCGAGCATCGACTTCCCCGTCCCGGGGGAGCCGATCATCATCACGTGGCGGCGCTGCTTGGCCGCCTTCATCACGACGTCCCGGGCGTGCTCCTGTCCAATCACCTGATCGACCAGCCGATCGGGCACCTCGATCTCGCTGGTGGAGTCGATGCGGAGCCCGCCGAGCAGGTCGTCCTTCCCGATCTCCTCGTCGTCGGCGATCTCGGCGTCGAACTCGACCTCGCTCCCGAGGTCGTCGATCTCGGGAGCCTCGTCCTCGTCCTCCTCGCGGCGCCGCTGCTCCGCGGGGGGGTCGGGCTGTTCGTCGGGGTCGCCCTCTCGGGCGCCCGACCCGTTGAGCGGGAAGGGATCGTCCCCCTGCTCCCCCTCGTCGGGCACGTCGGTATCGTCCGTTTCGTTGCTCATAGAACGCTGTCGCTACCTCGAAGGTGGCTCGTGAGCCTGATATACTTTCCCCCATCAGCGGAATTCGCTCCTCCGTCGTAATCCGGCGGTATGGGGCCGTTAGACGCCGTTTGCTTGAACACCGGTTCGCTCGATTGCTTATAAATGAACGGCCGGCCGCGACTCGCCGTTTTTATTCCCCCCGGGAGCGAACCCCGTGAGCATGCGGGGGTTCTACATCGGACGGTTCCAGCCGTACCACGACGGCCACCACCGGATGGTGGCGGAAATCGCCGAGGAGGTCGACGAGCTCGTGGTCGGGATCGGCTCCGCCGGCGACTCCCACACCACGCGGAACCCCTTCACCGCCGGCGAGCGCGTGATGATGGTGACGAAGGCGCTGGAGTCGCTCGACATCCCCACCTACGTCGTCCCGATCGAGGACCTCGACCGGAACGCGGTCTGGGTCGGACACGTCCAGTCGATGACGCCGAAGTTCGACGTGGCGTACTCGAACAACCCCCTCGTCGTCCGGCTGTTCAAGGAGTCCGGCGTCGAGGTGCGCCAGTCGCCGATGTTCCAGCGCGACGTGCTCGAAGGGGCGGAGATCCGGGAACGGCTCGTCACCGGCGGCGACTGGGAGTCGCTGGTTCCCGAGGCGGTCGCCACGACGATCCACGAGATCGACGGCGTCGACCGCATCCGCCACATCTCCGAGACCGACACCAACGGGGACTGATGGTCGACGCAGGCCCCGCGTTCGAGGCGATGAACGCGATCGGGCTTGTGGCGTTCGCCGTCGTCGGCGCGCTGAAGGGCAGCGACGCCGACCTCGACCTGTTCGGGGTGGCGGTGCTCGGCTTCCTCACCGCGCTCGGCGGCGGGACGATCCGGGATCTCCTCGTCGGGCGAATTCCCACCTCGCTGCAGTCGAACACCGAGGTCCTGTTCGCCGCGGTCGGGATCGCCGTGGCCGTACTGCTCGCGACCCGCGTCCGCGGTGATTTGATGGAGAGTCCGGCGGTGCTCCTCCCCGACGCGATCGGGCTGGCAGCGTTCTCGGCGACCGGCGCGGCCGTGGGTATCGAGGCGGGCCTCTCCCCGTTCGGCGTCGTCGTCACCGCGACGCTCACCGGCGTCGGCGGCGGGAGCCTCTCTGACCTGCTGCTCGCCCGCGTGCCGGCGGTGCTCCGCGAGGACTTCTACGCGACGCCGGCGGTCGTCGGCGGCGCCGTCGCCCCGCCGGCGATCGCAGCCGGGCTCGCGCTCGGGACGACGACGCTGTTCGCCGCTGGCGTCGTGCTCGCGCTCCGCCTCGGTGCGCTGCGGTACGGCTGGCGGCTGCCGACGGTGTGAATGGCACCGGCGGGAGCGCACTCACCGGGTCAGGCTCTCCATGCCCCGGTTGGCCGCGGTCCCCTCGACACGAGGTCTCGGGAGCGCACTCACCGGGTCAGGCTCTCCCGCACCCGCTTGTACAGCCCCGGCCGCCGGAAGTACAGCAGTTCCATGCTCACGACGACGACGCCGACGACCACGACCGTCCGGAACGTCGCCGGCTCCGCCCGGTACAGCCGCAGGAACAGCAGCGGGAGGAACGCGCCACAGCCGACCAGCCCCACCGCCGGCACCAGCCGGGAACAGCCGAGATTCCCGGCGTTGCGCAGCGCCAGCGCGCAGGCGCCCCCGAAGACGACGATGAACGAGAGCGACGCGAACGAGGTGATCCCCTGCAGGCTGCCGAGCACGGCGAACCCTGCGGTGATCGTGCCGAGGGCGAGCACCGCCGAGGTCGGCGGCGCGCCGTCGGTGTCCCGGTCGCCGGCCCCGATCCGCGGGGGGAGCAGGTCGTCGCTCACCAGCCGCTGGGTCAACAGCGACGACGAGAACAGCGTCGCGTTGATCGCCGACGCGGTCGACACCAGCGCCGAGGCGCCGATCACCGCCCGCCCCACCGGGCCGAGGAACTCCCCGGCGGCGACGGCCAGCGCGGTCTCGGGATGCTGTCGAACGAGGTCGGGGACGAGGGCCACCGTCACCACCGCGACGGCGACGTAGATCGCCACGGCGACCGGGATCGCGACGAACACCGCCCGCGGGAGCGTCCGCCGGGGGTTCGCCATCGAGTCCTGATCGTAGAACAGCAGCTGCCAGCCCTGAAACGCCACGAACGACGAGGCGGCGGCCGTCAGCGCGCCCGCGCCGCCGACCCCGTCGAGTCCAAGCGTCAGGCTCCCCCGCTGCCAGCCGTAGTGGAGACCGACCAGCGCGAAGACGCCGAGGACGGCGATCTTGGCGGCGACCAGCAGATCCTCGACGACGCCCGTCTCCCGGACGCCGAGGACGTTCAGGGCGACGAACGCCGCGACGACGAGGAGCGACGCCGCGGGGCGGGCCACCG
>NZ_JBHUDH010000037.1:24141-25167 GCF_042678005.1 Halolamina salina
TGGTACGTCCCGGTCTCGGAGTTCGCCGAGACGTGGTTCCACCCCTCCGGCAGCGTCAGCGAGAGCGAGACGCCCGTGAGGTCGACGAAGTAGCTCCCGAACGCGAACGCGTACATCGCCATCGAGCCGAGGTAGCCGACGAGCAGCGTCCAGCCGACCATCCCCGCCGCCGTCGCGGAGTCGAGGTACTCCTGGACGAACACGACCGCGCCGCCGGGGTGGCCGACCCGCCGGTTCAGGCTCACGTAGGCGTAGCCCGCACACAGCGCGACGACGCCCGCGAGCAGGTACGCGAGCCACGCGGTCGCGCCCGTGATGGCGACGACGATGCCCAGCACGGCGTAGATGCCGCCGCCGATCATCCCGCCCAGCGCCATCGAGACGGCGCTACGCAGCCCTAGCTTCTCGCCCATCACCCGAGGAGACGGCTGGCGCTCACTTCAGCCGACTGGCCGAACGGCTATGCCCCCGGCGCCGCCACTCCCCGTATGGATCTCGAGGCGTTCGACCACGAGTCCCACATGGCCGAGGCGATCGACTGCGCCCGCGAGGCCGCCAGCCGCGGCGACGAACCCTACGGCTCCGTGCTCGTGAAAGACGACGAGGTGGTGATGCGCGCCGGCAACCGGATCAACACCGAGGACGACATCCGCGAACACCCGGAGCTCACGCTCGCGAAACGCGCCGCCGCGGAACGCGACGACGCCGGGGAGCTGGTGATGTACACCTCCACCGAGCCCTGCCCGATGTGTGCCGGCGGGATCGACATCGCCGGCCTGCACGCGGTCGTCTACAGCGTCTCGGGCGAGCGCGCCGCCGCGATCCGGGGAACGGACTCGCTACTCTCCTCGACGGACGTGTTCGCCGCGGGCGGTAGCGACGTACGAGTGATCCCGGACGTGCTCCGGGCTGAAGGCGAAAAAGTTCACGAAGCCCGCTGGTAAGCGGGCTACGCGCGGCGTTTCGCCCGCTCGACGACCGCCCGCGCGAGCGCTTCGAAATCCGCCGTCTCGGGCACCACGTCGA
>NZ_JBHUDH010000038.1:0-9200 GCF_042678005.1 Halolamina salina
CCGCCGGAGACTTCGGTCACGGGTCGATCCGCGAACTCGGCGACCTCGGTCCGCTCCATCGCGCGCTCGACGGCCGCGTGGTCGGCTTCGTCCATCGATCCGAACCGCGGGACGTGGGGCGTTCGCCCCATCTCGACGATCTCCCGGACGTCGAACGAGAAGGAGATGGAGGTGTCCTGCGGGACCGTCGCGACCCGGCGGCCGACGGCTTTCGCCGACAGCGCGTCGGCGGCCTCGCCCGCGATCTGGACCCGGCCCGAATCCGGAGTGAGCGAGCCGCGGGCGGCCCGCAGCAGCGTCGACTTCCCGGCGCCGTTGGGACCCACGAGTCCCACGAACTCCCCGCGCTCCACGTCGAGGCTCACGCCCGCGAGCACGTCGTTGTCGCCGAGCGTCACCGAGAGATCGGCGATCGACAGCACTGGTCCGTCGGTCGCGACGTCGCCGTCGATCGGTCCCTCGTCGCTCGGATCTGTCCGACTCATAGCTCGTGAACCCTCCGTCTGCGCAGCAGGAACAGGAAGAAGGGCGCGCCGACCGCCGCCGTCACGATCCCGACCGGAAGCTCCTGGGCGCCGCTCCGGGCGACCGTGTCGGCCGCGACGAGGAACGCCGACCCCGCGAGCGCGGCCGTCGGCAGGAGGATGCGGTGGTCCGGGCCGACGACGAGTCGCATCACGTGGGGGACGATCAGGCCGACGAAGCCGATCACCCCGGAGACGGCGACGCCGGCGCCGGTCATCACCGCCGACACCGCGAGCAGGAGGCGCTTGGTCCGCTCGACCTCGATCCCGAGGCCGGCGGCCTCCTCCTCGCCCAGCAGCATGACGTTCAGGTCACGCGCGTAGGCCAGCAGGAGGAGGAAACAGCAGGCGACGAACAGCGGCAACAGCGGCAGGCCCGCCACGGGGACGAAATCCCCCCAGCCGGCGTTGTCGAGGTGGCCCATCAGCCAGTACACTACTTCCTCCATGCTCTCCCCGGAGTGCAGGAGGAGAAAGGAGGTAACCGCGCCGAGGAACGTCTGGACCGCCACCCCGGCCAGCAGCAGCGTCGCCACGGGCGTTCGCCCGCCCTCGGTCGCGATGGCGTAGACGCCGAAGGCGGTGATCAGCGCGCCGGCGAAGGCCGCCGGCTCCAGCCCCAGTCCGAACGGGATCAGCGCCGGGGCGACGATAGCCGCGACGGCGCCGACGGCCGCGCCCGAGGAGACGCCGATGATCGAGGGGTCGGCCATCGGGTTCCGGAAGAACCCCTGCATCACCGTCCCCGCCGCCGAGAGCGCGAAGCCGACCAGCGCACCCAGCAGGATCCGCGGCAGGCGGATCCGCATCACGATCGCCCGGTTTGAGTCCTGCAGCGAGAACTCGAAGGGACGCCGCCAGCCGAGTTCGCCCTCCGCGAGGCTCGGCACCGCGACCGCCTCGAGCACGGCCTTGACGACCGCCTCGGCGGGGACCGGAACCGGGCCGATCCCCGCACTGAGAACGACGGTCACGGCGAGCGCGCCGGCTAACGCGACAGACCAGCCGGTGGCGCGCCTCGCGACGCTCATGTACTCAAACCTGAGTTGCGTTAGACAAATACTTGTTGCACTAGCCGCGAGGGGGAGGCGATGCGAACGCGAACAACGCTGTTGATCGTACTGTGTACGCTTCTCGTGAGCGTCGCGCCGGCCGGCGCCGTCGGGGCGACGGGCGCGCCGACGGCCCACGCGAGCGTCGACAACGCCGCGGTCCAGCAGTCGGTTCCCGACTGCTCCTACCCGCTCTCTTCGACCGACGCGACGGGCACCGAGGTGACGATCGAGGAGGCGCCCGAGACCGTCACCACGCTGGGGCCGAGCGCGGCCCAGACGATGTGGGAGATCGGCGGCAAGGAGCAGGTCGTCGGGCTGGACCAGAACGCCGAGTACCTCGCTGACGCCGAGAGCCGGACCAACGTCTCCGCGGCCGGCTTCGGCTACAGCACCGAGGCGGTCGTCGGCACCGAGGCCGATCTGGTTCTCGCGGCCAACATCGTCACCAACGACACCGTCGCCGCCCTGCGAGATGCGGGGATGACGGTGTACAAGTTCGAGCAGGCCACCTCGATCGAGGACGTGGCGAACAAGACCGCGCTCATCGGCCAGCTCACCGGCAACTGTGAGGGCGCCGCCGAGGCCAACGCCTGGATGAACGCGAACGTCGACACCGCGACCGAGATCACCGCCGACCTCGACCGGCCGGGCGCGCTGGTCCCGCTCGGCGGCGGCTTCGTCGTCGGCAACGAGACGTTCATCGACGCGATGGTGACCGCCGCGGGCGGCCAGAACGTCGCCGCCGAGCGGTACGGCAGCGGCTACAGCGAGGCGTCCGACGAGGTGATCGTCGAACTCGACCCCGAGATCATCGTGTTCCAGCCGTGGATGGCCGGCTACATCGGACAGGAGCCGTACTCGCTGACGACCGCGGGCGAGAACAACGCCAGCGTCGTCGTGGACGCGAACTACCTCAGCCAGCCCGCGCCGCGCTCGGTGGTGTACGCGACCCGGAACCTCACCGAGGGGTTCCACCCCGACGCGGCCGCGAACGCCGAGTGGACCGCACGGGGCGACGTGAGCGTCGAGACGGCGACCCCGACGCCGACCGAGACGGTCGCGATGACCGAGACCGCGACGGCGACCGAAACCGCGACACAGGAGACCGCGACTGAGGGGCCCGGCTTCGGTGCGGGCGCCGCCGTGGCTGCTCTCGGCGCGGGCGCGGCGCTGCTCGCCCGACGCGACTGAGCGCCACCAAAACCGCTTTCCCCGCCGACGGCTTCTTCTCTCGCATGATCGAGAACGTCGTCTACCCCGCCTACCTCGACGCGGCGTACAGTCGCTCGGAGGGGCGGCGCGTCCCCGAGGACGAGGCCGTCGACGAGCCGACGGTCGACGAGATCGCCAAGGCGGTCCAGCAGGTCGGCTACGACGCCGTCATCGAGCGGGACAAGACCTACCCCCGGGAGTACGAGCAGCGCGGTCGCGTGCTCGTCCAGGGCGCCGAGGACGCCACGAAGAACGACCTCGTGCAGGCCATCGCGGCGTACGTCGCGATCCTGCGGGACTGATGGAGCGAGTCGGCACGGTCGCTCGGACCGCACAGGGGCTGGCGATCGCGCGCTGCCCGGACGGCGACCACCCCGAGATCGGGCAGCCAGTCGTCGACGAGAACCTCGACACGGTCGGGCGCGTCGTCGACGTGTTCGGCCCTGTCTCCCAGCCCTACGTCGCGGTCACGCCGAACGATCGCTCGGGCCTCGCTGCGCTCGTCGGGCAGAAGCTGTACGCCCGCTGACGCCCCGGGACCACAACGGCCAAACCGCTCCCGGGAGAACGGCTGACAATGAGTTCTCGTGCGTTCCGCGGGACGGCGTTCGCGGCTTTCGTTTTCCTGCTCGTCCAGTTGGGTGCGCTGGCGTTGGTCCCCTCCTTCGAGGCCAGCGGCTACCAGCAGTTCGAGAATCCACAGGACCCCACGAACAGCCTCGTCTACATCCTACTGATCCTGGTGATGACGGTGCTGATGCTCGCGGCGTTCAAGTACGATTTCGACTGGGTCGTCCGGGCGTTCGTCGTGTTCACCAGCGGCCTGCTGGCGTGGTACGTGCTGGGCGTGTTCCTCCCCGCGATCGCCGCGATCCCCCTCTCCGCGCTGATCGCGGTCGCGCTGTGGGTGTACCCCGAGTGGTACGTCATCGACGCCGCGGGAGTGGTGATGGGCGCCGGCGCTGCGGGGCTGTTCGGTATTAGCTTCGGCGTCCTGCCGGCGATCGTGCTGCTCGCGGTGCTGGCGGTGTACGACGCCATCTCGGTGTACGGCACCGAGCACATGCTCGAACTCGCGGAGGGCGTGATGGACCTCCGGGTGCCGGTGGTGCTGGTGATCCCGCTTACGCTGGGGTTCTCGATCCTACCCGAGGACGAGGACGGGGATGACGAGAACAGCGAAGCGGACGGCGACACCGAGAGCGAGTCGGTCTCCGACGAGGCCGCCGTCGAGGGCGAGGCGCCGGCGGTGGCCGACCGCGACGCGTTCTTCATCGGACTGGGCGACGCGGTGATGCCGACGGTGCTCGTCGCCAGCGCCGCCCACTTCTCGCCTGCCGCTCCGCTGGACATCGGGATCGACCTCGCGCTGAACCTTCCCGCGCTGGCGGCGATGATCGGGACGTTCCTCGGTCTGTTCGTCCTCCTGCGGATGGTGTTCGCCGGCCGCGCCCACGCCGGCCTCCCGCTGCTCAACGGCGGTGCCATCGGCGGCTATCTCGTCGGCTCGGTCGCCGCCGGCGTGCCGATCCTGACGGCGCTGGGACTGTAGAGACTTTTTGGAAATTGTGAACTTGGCGCGAAGCGCTCGCGCCTCCGTGCGCGAGCGAGCGCGAGGGACGACTGACCGAGCGAAGCGAGGGAGGGAGTCGGCTGGGGAGGTTCGTGGGCTATGCGGGCGGGACTGAAAGGGGCTGCCCGCTCGGCGAGCGAGACGACGCGAGCACCGCAGGGAACGGAGTGACCGAGGAGCGCAGCGAGTCGCAGCCGTCGAGCGGGCAGGGGCTTTCACGGTGTTGTCGACGACAATCCCGCCAGAAACAGCACTCCAACGAACGAAGAGAACGAACCGACCGAGAACTACGAAGAGGAATCCACGTACTCCTCGACGCCCTCCCGGACCATCACCGCCATCCCCGTCTCGAAGTCCAGAATCTCCGTCGCCGACAGCTCCGCCCGCCCCACGCCCAGTAGCTCCCCGCTCTCGTGGACCACCAGCACCTCGTCTCCCGCCCTGATCTCCTCCCCACACCGGTCGACGAACTTCGCGAACGTGTTCTCCCCCTCCCGCACGAACGGCTCGGACTCGTCGCCGACGTAGACGCGGTACGCCGGCGCGTCGAGGTGGTCGTGGAGCCGTCGCCCGCCCGCGAAGCCGAGCGTGAAGCGGCCGTCGGTGCCCATCGACGCCAGCCGGCCGTCCGGGGCGTGGATCTGGCTCGGCCGGCCGCCGGTGGAGTAGTCGATCTCGAGGTGGGCCTCCGCGGGGAACAGCGCCTGCCCGGCGCCGCGGCCGAACTGGTAGTCGGCCGTGGTCCGCAGGTCCGCACGCGAGGTCTTGGCCATACTGAGAGAGCGAGCGCTCGGCGGAAAAGCGTCTCGAAGCTCGGGACGAGTGGGGTTAGAGCAGGAACTCCTCCTCCCGCTCCGCCATGTCGTGGAACGCGTCGGCGGCCTCGATCAGCTCCTCGGCGGTCGAACTCTCGAAGCAGAACACCTCCACCCGGACGCCCTCGTGACGGAGGTGCGAGCAGAGCCGCGCGAAGTCGCCGTCGCCGCTGGCGAGCACCAGCGTGTCCACCTTCTCCGCCAGCGTCACGGCGTCGAGCACGATACCCACGTCCCAGTCGGCCTTCTGGGAGCCGTCGCCGAACGTCTTGATCTCCTTGATCTTGCGCTCGAAGCCGATATCCTCCAGCGCCTCGAAGAAGGACTCCTCCTCGGGCGAGTCCGCGCGGATCACGTACGCCAGCGCCCGCACGAGCTCGCGGTCCATCACCGCCTTCTCCAGCAGCCCCGAGTAGTCGATGTTCCGCGAGTAGAGGCTCTGGGCCGTGTGATAGAGGTTCTGCGCGTCGGCGAGCACCGCGACGCGCTGGCCCTCGTGGATCTCGGTCATTAGCCGTTCGTTGCCCGGCGTTCGTTAAAAAATGCCGTCTCGATCCCGGCCGGAGTCAGAACCGTTATGAGGGTCGCCCTCCCTCTCCCGTCCGTGACGCGACTGTCCGGACTCGACGGCGCCGCCGCCCGCGGAGCTCCGGCTGTCGCACCCCGCTGCGGGAAACGCGGCAAACGCTGACTTCTCCCGCTCTCGGCCGGCGTGGCGTCCGGTCGTTGGCGACTTTCGACCGCATCGCGCAGCGACCGCTCACGCGACAGCCTCACACCAGATGACGACACCGTTCAGCGGGGTCTACCCCGCCATGACCACTCCCTTCCGGGAGGACCGAAGCATCGACCACGACCGACTCGCTGCCGACGCACAGCGCCTCGAAGCCGCGGGCGTCGACGGTCTCGTCCCCGTCGGCTCCACGGGCGAGTCCGCGACGCTGACCCACGACGAGCACGCGCAGGTCGTCGAGACCGTCGTCGACGCCGTCGATGACGTGCCGGTGATCGCCGGCGCGGGATCGAACGCGACCCACGAGGCCGTCAGCCTCGCCGAGGACGCCGAAGGTGCCGGCGCCGACGCCGTGTTGCTGATCTCACCGTACTACAACAAGCCCGAGGCCGAGGGCTACCTCGACCACTACCGCACCATCGCCGACGCGGTTGATCTCCCACAGATCGTCTACAACGTCCCCTCGCGGACGGGCCGGAACGTCCCCGTCGACGTGGTCGCCGAACTCGCCGAGCATCCGAACGTACAGGGGTACAAGGCCGCGAGCGGCGACCTCGGCCGCGTCTCCGAGGTGATCGAACGCACCCGCGACGAGGCGTTCTCGGTGCTCTCGGGCGACGATGGACTCACGCTCCCCATCTGCTCGCTGGGCGGGACGGGGACGATCAGCGTTGTCGCCAACGTCGAGCCCGAGCGGACGGGCGCGATGGTCGGCGCCGCCACCGCCGACGACATGGGCCGCGCTCGCGACCTCCACTACGAGCTCGAACCCCTGATCCGCGAGCTGTTCGTCGAGACCAACCCCATTCCGGTGAAGGAAGCGATGGCGATCCGCGAGGACCACCCGCCACACGTGCGCTCGCCGCTGACGCGGCTCTCCGAGGAGCACCGTGAGCAACTCCGCGAGACGCTCGCCGATCTCGCGGGCGGCGAGCCGGAGGTGACCGTCTGATGTCGGCCAGCCCGACCCGGATCGTCGTCACGGGCGCGACCGGCCGGATGGGCGAGGAACTCATCGACGCGGCGGGCGACCGTTCGGACGTGCTCGTCACCGCAGCCGTCTCCCGAACCCCCGGCTCCGTGACCGCCGAAGCAGCGGTCGGCACCCACCTCGCCGCGATCCTCGCCGACGAGGACGACGTCGACGCCGTCGTCGACTTTACCGCGCCGGAGGCGACCGCTGAGTACGCCGAGATCGCGGCCGAGCACGGCGTCGCGTTCGTCACCGGAACGACCGGGCTGGAAGACCACGATGCGGACCCGCTGGGCGCGCTCGACGCCGCCAGCGAGTCGATTCCGGTGCTCCACGCCAGCAACTTCTCCCGCGGGATCGCCGCGCTCCGGGGGGCGGTCCGGGAGGCCGCCGCTTCGCTCCCGGGATACGACGTGGAGGTCACCGAGACCCACCACAACGGCAAGCGTGACGCGCCCAGCGGCACCGCGCTCACGCTCGTCGAGGACGTCGAGGCGGAACGCCCGGACCTGACCGACCGCCAGTACGGCCGCGAGGGCGAGCAGCCCCGCGAGACCGACGAGATCGGCGTCCACGCCCGGCGGGCCGGCGACGTGACCGGCGAGCACGAGGTGCTGTTCGCGGGCAACCGCGAGACCGTCTCGCTGTCGCACTCGGCGGGCGACCGCGGCGTGTTCGCGGAGGGCGCACTCGACGCCGCCGTCGCCGTCGCTGACCGCGAACCGGGACGCTACGAGTTCGCCGAACTACTGCAGGACTGACCAGCGACACATCCAACATCTACCAATGAGCCTCGAAACCGAGATTTCGGACCTGTGGAACCGCTACGAAGACGGACTCACCGCCGAGGAGGCGGGCAGCAGCGAACTGGAGACCCTCGACGCGTTTCTCGCCGCGCTGGAGGCCGGCGAGTACCGCGCCGCCGAGAAAGTCGGCCCCGCGGAGTGGGAGGCCGTCCCGTGGGTCAAGCGGGGCGTGCTGCTCAACTTCGGCCTGCGCGAGACCCAACCCCGAACGTACGGCGGCGTCGACTACTACGACGTGCTGCCGCTGCGCTCGACCGACGACCTCGCGGACCGCGGCGCGCGAAACACGCCCGACGGCACCGTCCTCCGCCCCGGCTCCTACCTCGGCGAGGACGTGATCATGATGTCGCCGAGTTTCGTCAACATCGGCGCCCGCGTCGGTGACGACAGCCTCGTCGACTCCAACGACGTGGTTGGCTCCTGCGCTCAGATCGGCGACGGCGTCAAGATCGGCGCCAACACGCTGATCGGCGGCGTGCTCGAACCGGTCGAGGACGCGCCGGTCGTCGTCGAGGACGGCGTCTCGCTGGGCGCGGGCTGCCGCGTAACGTCGGGGTTCGTCGTCGGCGAGAACAGCGTCGTCGGCGAGGACACGCTCCTGACCCCGCGGATCCCCGTCTACGACCTCGTCGAGGAGGAGGTCCACTACGGCCGCCTCCCGCCGGAACGCCGCGCGTTCCAGCGCTACGTCGAGTCTTCGGTCTCCGACGAGGAGCTGATCCCCGGGAAGGCGTACAAGCCCGCCGTCGTCGCGACGGGGCTGGAACAGGAGACGCTCGAAGCGACCCAGCGCGAAGGCGCGCTCCGGGAATGAGCGACGAGGAGCGGGCGGCGGCGTCCGACGGCGGCCCCGCGGTCCGGCGGCTCGACGACTGGGACCGCAGTACGCTGGAAGCGCTCGCCGCGGAGCACGGCACGCCGCTGTACGTGTTCGACCCCGCGCGGGTCCGCGAGAACTGCCGGCGGCTCCGGGCCGCGTTCCCCGATGCCGAGATCCAGTACGCCGCGAAGGCCCACACAGCCGGGGAAACCCTGCAGACCGTCCACGACGAGGGGCTTGCGGTGGAGTGCGCTTCGGCGGGCGAGGTGCGCCGCGCCCTCCGAGCCGGAATCCCGGGCAGCGACGTGATCTACACCGCGGTCAATCCGCCCGCCGGCGACCTCGACAGCGTCGTCGAAGCGTGGCAGGAGAATCCCGAACTCACGATCACCGCCGGCGCCGCGGACACGGTCGACCGCCTCGCCGAACGCGGGTTCGACGGGCGCCTCCGGCTGCGCATCAACCCCGGCGTCGGCGCCGGCCACCACGAGAAGGTGGTCACGGGCGGCCACCCCAAGTTCGGCGTCGGGCTCGACCGCGCGCCCGACATCGCCGCCCGGATCGACGGAGAGTTCGCGTTCGCGGGCATCCACGCCCACGCCGGCTCGGGAATCTCGGGCGACGACCTCGCGAACCACCGCGAGCTGGTCCGCCGGATGGGCGATCTGGCTCGGGAGCTCGAAGCCGAC
>NZ_JBHUDH010000038.1:9372-11553 GCF_042678005.1 Halolamina salina
CGCCGGAATGACGACGCTGCTGCGGCCGGCGATGTACGACGCCTACCACGCGGTGCGGAACCTCGGATCCGAGGGCGACCCCTCGGCGCGTGAGCAGGTCGGCGTCACCGTCGCCGGGCCGGTCTGTGAGACCGCGGACCTGCTCTGTGAGAACCGCCCGCTCCCCCGGCCCGAGCGCAGGGACTTACTCGCGGTCGGCAACGCGGGTGCGTACGGCTACGAGATGGCCTCGACGTACAACTCCCGCCCCCGGCCCGCGGAGGTCACTGTCGACGGCGAAATCCTCCGCCGGCGCGAGACGCTCGCGGACGTGAGTCGGCTCGACGCGGCGGGAGACTCAAACCGTCGGACCGACGAGGGGGACGTATGACGGTCGCGTTCGAGAAGTACGACGGCGCGGGCAACGACTTCGTGGTGGTCGACGCGGACGGCGACCCCGTCGAGGACCGCGCCGCGTTCGCCCGCGTTCACTGCGACCGCGAGGTCGGCGTCGAAAACGAGGCCGGCGCGCGCCACGGCGCCGACGGCGTGCTGTTCCTCTCGCTCGACGCGGACGCCGCCCCGCCGAGGGTGACGATGACGCTGGTCCAGCCCGACGGCTCCATCGCGGAGATGTGCGGCAACGGCGCGCGCTGTGTGGCGGCGTGGGCCGCAGACCGTACGGACGCGACGACGTTCGACATCGACACCCCCGCCGGTACCCGCCGCGCGGTCGTCGACGACGAGGTGGCCGTGGAGATGGGCGTTCCGAGGTTCGATCCCGCAGACGTGCCACTGGCAGCCGACGAACCACTCGTCGACGCAGTGCTCGACGAACTCGACGGCACGCCCGCCGCGGGACTGGCCGTCACGGCGGTGAACACTGGCGTCCCCCACGCGGTCGTCTTCGTCGACGACGTGGACGCGGTCGATATCGACGCCGTCGCGCCGCCGATCCGCCACGCCGACGCGTTCCCGGAGGGGGCGAACGTGACGTTCGCGTCGGCGGCGGACGAGGGGTTCCGCCAGCGCACCTACGAGCGCGGCGTCGAGGGCGAGACGCGAGCCTGCGGCACCGGCGCGGTCGCGGTCGCCGCCGCGGCGAAGCGACTCGGTCGGCTCCACGGGGGCGCCGACTGGATCACTGTCACGCCGCCGGGCGGCGATCTCGCCGTCGCGGTGCCCGAGGACGGTCCCGCACGCCTGCGCGGCCCCGCGAGGAAGCGATTCGAGGGGGAGCTACCCGTCCCCGAGGACGACCGTATCGCGGGCGTCACCGGCGAGGCGGCGCTGGGCGCGGACCGACTCGACGAGGGGAGCGAGCGATGAGCTTCGATCCCGTCTCGTTCCTCGAAGACGCCGTCCAAGACGACTCGACCGAGGACTTGGGCGGCACCCGCGAACTATTGCTCGACGCGCTGCGGGAGAGCGGTCACGAGCCACGCGTCGACGCCGCCGGGAACGTCCGTGCCAGCCGCGGTTCCGGCTCGCCCCACCTCGTGTTCAACACCCACATCGACACCGTGGCGCCGCACGTCCCCTTCGAGCGAGACGGGGGAACGATCCGCGGCCGCGGCGCCTGCGACGCGAAGGGGCCGCTGGCCGCGCTGCTGTCGGCGTTCCTCGACGCCGAGATCGAGCAGGGAACCCTCACGCTCGCGGTCACGCCGGACGAGGAGACGCTCTCGACCGGCGCCCACGCGCTGCTGACCGGCGAAGTGGCCCCGGGCGGCCCGGGCGAGACGGGCGCGACCGTGACACCGCTCTCCGCGTCCGATCCCGAACCTGACGCCTACGTCGTCGGCGAGCCGACCGGGCTGGACGTCTGTACCGCCGCCCGTGGGCGGTTCGAGGGGACCATCGCCGTCGAGGGCATCGCCGCCCACGCCGCCAGCCCGGAATCGGGTGTCAACGCCGTCTCGGCCGCGGGCAGACTACTGGGCGCGCTGGAGTCGTTCGACAACGTCGACGCCCACCCGCAGTTGGGTGCGGCGACGCTGGTACCGACCGGGATCGAGGGCGGCGAGTCGACGAACCAAGTCCCCGCCCGCTGTGCGGTGACGATCGACCGCCGGAGCGTCCCGCCGGAGACGGCCGAGGGGTTCCGTGTGGCGCTCGAAGCGCATCTCCGGTCGGTCCTCGACGGCGAGGACGCGACGGTGTCGCTCTCGCTGACCGAGCGGGAGACGCCGTTCCTCGAGG
>NZ_JBHUDH010000039.1:0-381 GCF_042678005.1 Halolamina salina
ACCACGACGCCTCCGCCGACCTGCTCGCGGCCGCGGCCGAACTCGAACGACGGGCCGCCCACCCTGCTGCCGCGGCGATCGTCGAGGCGTTCGGCGACGACACCCCCGAAGTCGAGTCGTTCACCAGCCACCCGACCGGCGTCGAGGGAACCGTCGACGGCCGGCAGGTGCTCGTCGGGAACCCGGACCTGTTCGCGGAGCGCGGCTGGTCGGTGCCCGAAGGCGTCGCGTCTCGGGCGGCTGAGGCGCGGGAGGCCGGGAAACTGCCGGTGCTCGTCGGCGAGGACGGCGCGGCGTCGGGGATCGTGATCGTCGGCGACGAGGCCCGACCCGACTGGGAGTCGACCCTCGAACGCCTCGCCGACCGGGGGCTGGACGTGG
>NZ_JBHUDH010000039.1:471-14849 GCF_042678005.1 Halolamina salina
GGTTAGGCGCCTGCGCGCCGACGGGCCGGTCGCGATGGTCGGCGACGGCACCAACGACGCGCCGGCGCTGGCCGCGGCGGATCTGGGGATCTCACTGGGCAGCGGAACCGCGCTCGCGGCCGAGGCCTCGGATTTGGCCGTGGTCGAGGACGACCTCTCGGGCGTCGCCGCGGCGTTCGACCACTCGGCGGAGAGCTACGGGCGGCGGCGCTGGAACGATCGGCTCGCGCTGCTGTACAACGCCGTCGCGATCCCGCTGGCGATCGGGGGGCTGCTCAACCCCCTGCTGACGATGGGGGCGGCGGTGCTGTGCTGTGGGCTGATCGCGGGCAACTCGTTCCGGGCGTCCCGCGCCGCTTAGTCGGGGAGTTCGAACTCCCCGAGGGTGAGAAAGCCCAGCGCGAAGCCGGCGACGATCAGGCCGCCGGCGAGCAGCTGCGAACGGGGCGTGCTCGGGAGGTAGCCGGTCGCGAGCGTCCCCCCCACGACGAGCACCGCCGCGGCTGCCAGCCCGACTGCGGTCCGTGCGCGTTCGTCCATACCGAATGTAGGGTCTCGGACAGCATGAGCGACACGCTTCCGGCCCGTGCCCGATGCGTCTAAGGGGAAGCGACGTTCATGGCCGCCCATGTTGGGTGGGAAGCTCGCGGCGGCGTCGACGCTGAAGATCGCCGCCGCAGTGCTCGGAGTGCTGTCGCTCTCGATCGGTGGAGCGTGGGCCGTCGGGATCATCGGCGCGCCCTCGGTCGTCGGCGTCGACAACGCGTTCGGCCCGGTGAACGAGTCCACGACGACGATCGAGTCCGAGATCGTCGTCAACAACCCCAACCCGTTCGGGGTGCGGCTGGGCGGGCTCACGATCGACTACGCCGTCGAGATGAACGACGTGCGGATGGCCACCGGCGGGCGCGAGGGGCTGGGCGTGAACGCCAGCGGCAACACCTCGATCCCGCTTACGACGCTGATGAACAACGACCGCATCCCGGCGTGGTGGGTCAGCCACGTCGAGAACGACGAGAACACCACGCTGACCGTCGACGCCTCGATCCACTCGGACCTGCTCGGCCAGTCGTTCGAACCCCAGATCGAGCGCTCGGTGAACACCAACGTCATCGGCGGCTTCAACAGCGACGAGGACCGCCCGATCAACGTGGATCGGCCGTTCGCTCCCGAGCCAGTGCTCTGGCTCAACAGCACCAGCGGCCAGTGGGGCGCGGTGAGCAACGAGACCACCGAGATCGACACCGCGTTCGAGCTGTACAACCCCAATCTCAACCCCGTCGCGATCTCGGAGATTGGCTACGTGATCGAGATGAACAACGTCACGATGGGCGAGGGCGCGACCGACAGCGCGGTCAGCATCCCCCCCGGGGAGACGGAGACCGTCCGCGCGACCACGGCGCTGCAGAACGAGAACCTCGACGAGTGGTGGGTGAGCCACCTCCAGAACGACCAGACGACGCAACTGGAGGTGACGTTCTACGCCCGGATCGACCTCTCCTCGTTCGGCGGCGACACCGTGGAGATACGGCTGGACTCCATCCAGCGCACCATCGAGACCGACATCTTCGGTAACAAGGACGGATCGGGCGACGGCAGCGAGACCGAGGGAACGCCGACACCCGGTGGAACCGCGACGCCCGCTTCCGGCACGGCGACGCCCGAATCCGGGGAGGACACGCCGACTCCAACGCCGACCTCGACGCCGACACCGACGCCCACGCCGACCGACGACGGACTCCTCGCAGTCGACGGCCCCGTGGCGTGACAACGCCTCACTGACAGCCGACACGTTCTTCGCGGTCGCGGTACTTCGATCGGCTATGCGGAGTCAGCACGCTCCTGATCGGGTTCTTCTCGGACGACGAGACCGCGGTCGCGGTCGAGAGTGAGGACGGTGCGGTCCGGCTGACCGTCGACGGCGAGACGTACCGGCTGCCCCGGGAGGCCGCGCTCGCGCTGCGGGAGTCCGTCGGCGACGCGCTGGAGCGCCGGCTGGAACTGTTCCGGACGGTCGGCCAGTACCGACGGGACGGGAGCTACGCAGTCGCTCGCCGGGGCGCCGATACGCCCGGGAACGAGCAGGTGTTCGACTCCTTCGGCGAACTGTGTGAGCTGTTCGAGTCGCTGCCTCCCGAGTTCGGCGCCGAGGCGGTCGGCGACGCGGGGATCACCGGCTCGCGGCGCCACCTGATCGTGCGTCACTTCGCGGAGCACCCGCGGTTCGACTGTCGGCTGACGGGCGAGCGCCCGTTGCGGGCCGAGAAAGTCGAGGAGTGACGGCCGTCGGTCGGCAGGCATACGTCCTCGCCGGTCCCAGCCGGAGGCATGACCGACCGCGGCAAGATCGATCGGCGCTTCTTCGCCGAGCGGATCGCCCCCCGACTCGGCGCCGAGCGCGACGACGTGGCGCTGGGGCCGACTGCGGGCGTGGACTTCGGACTGCTCGACCTCGACGGAACCGGGCTGGCGGTCGCGACCGACCCGATCTCGGTGCTCCCGGCGCTGGGGTTCGAGCGCGCGGGCCGGTTTGCGGTCCACATCGCGCTCTCGGACGTGGCCGTCGCCGGCGTGCTCCCGAGCCACCTCGCGATCTCCTTCTCGCTGCCCGAGTCCATCACCGACGAGGGGTTCGACGCGCTCTGGGGCGCGATCCACGAGGAGTGTCGTGATCTGGGGATCAGCGTGCTCACGGGCCACACCGCGCGCTACCCCGGCGCCGAGTTCCCGTGGCTCGGCCCCGCGACGGCGATGGGCGTCTGCGACCCCGGGGCGGTCGTGCGCCCTGACGGCGCGCGCCCGGGCGACCGCCTGCTCGTGACTCGCGGGCCGGCCGTCGAGACCGCGGGCCTGTTCGCGTCGCTGTACCCCGAGGAACTCGGGGAACGCGGGCTGGACCCGGAGACGGTCGCCGACGCCGCCGCGGGGCTGGACGAGGCTCGATTGGTCCGCGACGCCGTGGCCGCCGCCGAAGGGGGAGAAGTGTCCGCGATGCACGACGCCACCGAGGGCGGCCTGCTCGGGGCGTTCTGCGAGATGGCCGGCAGCGCGGGCGTCCGGTTCGAGATCGGCCACGAGGCGGCGCCGATGCGGTCGGGCGTCGAGGCGGTCTGTGACGCGCTGGGGATCGACCCGTGGAAGGCCACCAGTTCGGGGACGCTCGTTCTCGCCGTCGCGCCCGAGGACGCCGACGCGGTCCGGGCGGCGATCGAGCGCCGGGGGACGCCCGTCGCCGAGGTCGGGAAAGTCGTAGCGGGATCGGGCGTCCGGTTCCGAGGCGAGGAGTGGACCGAGCCGCCGCGGGACCCGTCGTGGGACGCCTACGCCGAGTTGGCCGGCGAGGAGTGAGCGGGTGGGGAGGGATCGACGGCGGCCGGTGTGATAACGCCTTTGTCGGGCGGGACGGAGAACCGTGCATGAGCAGCCCCTTCTCGATCGCCCGCGAGGACGCCGCCGCGCGGGACGCCGACGACCCGCTGTCGGCGTTCCGGGACCGCTTCGACGTGCCGAGCGAGCTCTACATGGACGGGAACTCGCTGGGACCGATCAGCGACGACGCCGAACGGACGCTGGACCGCGTGGTCGACGAGTGGCGCGAGCGCGGCATCGAGGGGTGGACCGAGGGCGAGCAGCCGTGGTGGGAGTACGCCGAGCACCTCGGCGAGCGCCTCGCGCCGTACGTCGGCGCCGATCCCGAGGAGGTGGTCGTCGCCAACTCCACCACCGTCAACATCCACAGCCTGATCGGGACGTTCCTCGATCACGTCGCCGACGTGCCGGCACGGGAGATGGACGCCCCCGACGCCCTCGACGACTCGCCGGTCGACGCCTCCGGCAACGTCGTCGTCGCGAACGAACTCGACTTCCCGACCGACCACTACGCGATCCGGGCGCAGTTCCGCCAGCGCGGGCTGGACCCCGACGAACACCTCCGGCTGGTCGAGAGCCGCGACGGCCGGACGATCGAGTACGAGGATATCGCGGCGGCGATGGACGACGACGTGGGAATCCTGTTCATGCCGACCGTCCTCTACCGCTCGGGTCAGTTGTTCGATGTCGAGAGGCTGACCGAACTCGCCCACGACTACGACGCGCTCGCGGGGTTCGACGCGGCCCACTCCGTCGGCGCGGTGCCTCACGAGTTCTCGGCGGCCGACGTGGACTTCGCGGTCTGGTGTTCCTACAAGTACCTCAACGCCGGCCCCGGATCGATCGCGGGGCTGTACGTGAACGAGCGCTACCACGGGCTGACGCCCGCGCTCCCCGGGTGGTGGGGCAACGAGAAGGCCAGCCAGTTCGATCTCGAACTCACCTACACGCCTGAGCAGTCGGCCGGCGCGTGGCAGATCGGCACCGTGCCGATGCTGTCGGCGGCGCCGCTGGAGGGGTCGCTCGACCTGCTCGACGAGGCCGGGATCGACCGCGTTCGGGCGAAGTCGCTCGAACTCACGGAACTGCTCGCGACGCTGGTCGAGGATCTGTCCGAGGCGGGCTACGACTACTCGGTCGGCACGCCCGCCGAGAGCGACCGTCGCGGGGGCCACGTCGCCGTCGAGCACCCCGACGCCGACCGCGTGAGTCAGGCGCTCCGCGAGCGCGGGGTGGTCGTCGACTACCGCCCACCGAACGTGATCCGGATCTGCCCGGCGCCGCTGTACGTCGGCTACGCGGACGTGTACGACGTGGCCGAACAGCTCCGGGCCGTGATCGACAAGGGCGACTACGAGGCGTTCACCGCGAGCGAGGGCGTCTCGTAGCCGCCGCGAACGCGATAACTCCGGCGTGAACACCGTTTTGTCGCCGGAGGCCCAAGATTCGGCCATGGACGTTCTGGTGCTCGGCGGCGGCTACGCCGGCCTCACGGTGACACGGAAACTGGAGCGGCGGCTCCCGGCGTCGGCGACGCTCACGCTGGTCGACGACACGGGGAGCCACCTCGTCCAGCACGAGCTCCACCGGGCGGTCCGGGAGCCTGACTACGTCGACGACATCTCGGTGCCGCTGGAGGAGATCCTCGACCGGGCGACGCTGCGGGAGGCGGAAGTGACGGACGTGGACCGCGACGCGCGGACCGTCTCGCTGGCCGACGGCGACACGCTCGACTACGACTACTGCGTGGTCGCGTTCGGGGCCGAGACGGCGTACTACGGCATCCCGGGCGTCGAGGAGCACGCGACGCCGCTGAAGCGGCTGGAACACGCCGCGACGATCCGCCGGGAGTTCGAGGCGGTCGTCGACCAACTGGGTCACGACGATCCCGTGACCGATGCCGACCGGGCGGGCACTGTCGTCGTCGGCGGCGCGGGCCTCTCGGGCGTGCAAGTCGCGGGCGAACTGGCCGCGATGGCCCGCGAGCGGGATGTCGCCGACAGCGTCGAGATCGTCCTGCTCGAACAGGAGCTGACCGTCGCGCCCGGTTTCCCCGAGCAGTTCCAGCGCGCGACCCGGGAACTCCTCGACGAGCAGGGCGTCGATGTGCGGACGGGGACCACCGTGACCGCGGCCGACGACGCGAGGATCACGACCGAGGGCGGGACGATCGACTACGACCAGTTCGTCTGGACCGGCGGCATCCGCGGGAACGAGGCGATGGGCGGCGATCGCCCGGAGGTCCGCGGTGATCTCCGCCTCGACGAGCGGACGTTCGCACTCGGTGACGCGGTCCGGATCGTCGACGCCGACGGCGAGCCGGTGCCCGCCAGCGCCTCTGCAGCCGTGCGGGCCTCGGCGACGGCGGCGCGGAACGTCGTCGCCGCGGCGACCGCCGACGGCGGCTTCGTCGACCTCCAGCAGTGGCACTGGGAGAGCCCGGGCTGGCTGATCTCGGTCGGCGACGACGCCGTCGCACAGCTCGGGCCGACGGTGGTGACCGGCGGCACCGGCAACGCGCTCAAGTCGGCGGTGGGGGTCACCTACCTCGCGGAGCACGGCTCGCTCCGGCGCGCGCTGGGCGTGTTGCGGAAGGAGATGGACGACATCGAGGAGTTCGCGGAGCTACTCGAGCGGCTCTGAGCCGGGGCTGTTCGGTCGTTCGATCAAGAACGAAGTGGGGCTCGTGACGCGGGGGTCACGGGCCTATTCGTCGTCTTCGTCGTCGCGCATCTCGTCGAGCTTGCCGACCAGCTCGTCGGTCGACTCGGTGGACTCGAAGGAGAGGTCGCCCTCCTCGCCGCCGTCGATGTCGACGCCCTCGGCCTGATCGTTGGTGTCCTGGTTCTGGTTCTCCTGCTCAGACTCGTCGTACGATCCAAATCCCATACCCGAGCCGACGTGGCCGAGGGCAAAAACCCTGTGGGCCTATCCGCCCCGTGGGGGTAGTTCCCGCGGGACTCTCCCGCGGCGGACCGACAGGGCTTACGGCCCCGGAGGCCGAGAGGTGGGACATGAGCAACCGCGTCGTGCAGGGACGGATGGTAACGCCGGAATCGCTGGCCGAACAGGTCGAGGGCGACGACGTGCTGGAGGCCGAACCGATCGAGGACGCCGACCGGGACTGCCCGGAGTGCGGCGGCGACGTGATCAGCGTCGGCTACATGCCCAGTGTGACGGAGTTCGTCACGGCGTACAAGTGCCAGGAGTGCGACTGGGCCGAGATCGACCGGGACTGAATCGGATCGAAATCCCTTTACACCGAACGGATGTAGCGAGGAGTGCAAGGGGACGTGGCCAAGCCCGGGATGGCGACTGACTCCAGAGGCCACGCGCCCGGTGACGAACTCCAGACTGATATACCGAGTCGGCGACTGATCATCGCTCGGCGACGACGACCCTCTGGAGGACCGAGGCGCACCGGAGATATCAGTCGACCGGGGGTTCAAATCCCTCCGTCCCCATTTCTCCGCCGCGAGCAACGGTCGCGAGCGGCTGATCTGTGATCGGTCGAAGAGATTTGAAGCAGGGATAGAGCGTAGCGGAACGACCGTGGTTCCCAACCCCTCCGTGCCCACTTTCTTGTCGGCGCTCAGTCGTCCGCGGACGCCCCACCCGTTGACTCGATCTCCACCTCGATCTCCGCGGCGGCCGCCTTGTACTCCGGAATCTTCGACCGCTCGTCGAGCACGTCGTTCGTCAGCCGGTTCGCCGAGGCGGCCGCGAAGTGCGGGGTCGTCCAGACCACACCCTCCTTGATGGCCTCGGTCACGTCCGCCCGGACCGTGATCTCCCCGCGGCGGGAGCGCAGCCGCACCTCGTCGCCGTCCTCGATCCCGTAGCGCTCGGCGTCGTTGGGATGGACGTCGACGAAGTTCTCCGGCTGCTGGCGGGAGAGCGTCGGCGAGCGACGGCTCATCGTCCCCGTGTTGTACTGCTCCTCCAGTCGCGCCGTCGTGAGCACGAGGGGGTACTCCTCGTCCGGCGTCTCCTTGGGCTCCTGGTGGACGACGCCCTCGATCCGGCCGAGGCCGTCCTCGGTCTCGAACTCCTCCTCGTAGAGGAAGGGATCGCCCTCGTCGCCCGGCTCGTAGCAGGGCCAGTGCAGCCCCTCCTCCCCGAGCGCGTCGTAGCTCATCCCGTGCATGATCGGACACACCTCGCGGAGTTCCTCGAACACCGTCTCCGGCCCGTCGAAGTCGAACCCCTCGTCGAACAGGCGCGTTCCGACCTCCGAGAGGATGTCGAGGTCGTGGCGCGTGTTCTCGTGGACTTTGTGGACGCCGCGCATCCGCTGGACACGGCGGTCGGTGTTGGTGACCGTCCCGTCGCGTTCGGCCCACGTCGTCGCCGGCAGCACTACGTCCGCGAGCTCGGCCGTCTCGGTCATGAAGATGTCCTGCACCACGAGGAAGCCCAGATCCTCGCGGAACCGCTGCTCGGTCGCGTTGCCGTCCGGCTCGCTCATGATGGGGTTCTCGCCCATCACGTACAGGCCGTGGACCGTGTCGCCGATCGCGTGGGAGATCTCGACGTTCGTCAGCCCCGGTTCGGCCGGGATCTCGAACCCCCACACCTCCTCGACGGACTCGCGGGCCTCGTCGTCGTCGACCAGTTGGTACCCCGGGAGCACGTTCGGCATTGCGCCCACGTCGCAGGTTCCCTGGACGTTGTTCTGCCCGCGCAGGGGGTTCACACCCGCGCCGGGCTTGCCGAGGTTCCCCGTGAGCAGCGCGAGGTTGATCTCGTTCTGGACGTTGTCGACGCCGCAGGTGTGCTGGGACATCCCCATCCCGGTGAAGATGGCGGCGTCGGTCCCCATCGCGTACTTCTCGGCGGCACGCTCGATATCTTCGAGCGGGACGCCGCACTCCTCGGCGGCCGCCTCCTTGTCGAAGTCGGCGAGCGTCTGCTTCAGGTCCTCGAACCCCTTCGTGCGCTCTTCGACGAATTCCTCGTCGATCCACCCTGCATCCGGCTCTTCCTCGTGGCGTTCGAGGATCGTCTTCAGTACGACGTTGAGCAGCGGGATGTCCGTCCCCGGCTCCAACTGGAGATGCATGTGGCGCTCGGTGCCCTCGATATCGAACGACTCGGTGGTCTTGTTCGCGTGGGGATCGACCTGGATCACCGTCGCGCCCTCCAGCACCGCCTGCCGGAAGTACTGGCTGTTGGCGATGGGATGCTGCTCGCCGGGGTTGGCGCCCTGAATCCACAGCACGTCCGCGGAGTCCTCCAGATCGGCCATGCTGTTGGTCATCGCCCCCATTCCGAGACTGGTCCGCAGCGCCCAGACCGTCGAGGCGTGGCACATCCGGGTGCAGTTGTCGATCTGGTTCGTCCCGTACCGCCGTGCCAGCTTCTGGAGCAGGTAGTTCTCCTCGTTGAACGTCTTCGAGGAGCCGAAAAAGCCCATCCCGTCGGGACCGTGCCGTTCGCGGATCGACTCCATCTCGTCGACGACTCGGCTCAGCGCCTCGTCCCACGTCGCCTCTCGGAACTCCCCGTCCTCCTTGATCAGCGGTTCGGTCAGCCGGTCCTCGTGATCGACGACCTGCGTCGCCGCGCCGCCCTTGATGCAGACGCTCCCCTCGTTGACCGGCGCGTCGCCCCACGGCATGAAACTCATCTCCCCCCGTTCCTCGCCCTCGCGGACACGAATCCCGCAGCCGACGCCGCAGTACGGGCAGATCGTCTTCACCGGCTCGTCCGCCTCACTGGACATCGTCGTCACCGTGCGTGTGCATGCCTCCCGATCGGGCGTGTCAATCCATGAGTGTGTCGGTGGGGGCGACGAGGGGCGGCGCGGGAACTAAGTGGTCGGACGTAGCCCAGACCGGTATGACGGACGGAACGCTCCGCTGTCCCGAGTGCGGGATCACCTCGCCGGAATCGACGACCGAGCTTCGGCCGGGCGATATCTGCCCCGACTGCCGGCGGGGGTATCTGGAGACGACCGAAGCGGCGCTCCGCTGTCCCGAGTGTGGAATCACCTCGTCGGAATCGACGAGGGACCTTCGCCCGGGCGACATCTGCCCCGACTGTCACCGGGGCTATCTCGAACTCGACGAGTAGCGCGGCCTGGAGATCCACTGCTCGGGCCGGCGCCGTGCCACGGCGACGCCGACATCCCGAACCAGTTCGGCACAACCCTCCCGCCGACGCCACACCGAGGGACACCCATGGCCACGGACCAGCTACCGGACCTCGAGGGCCGATTCGACGACGCCCCCCTGGATCGACCCCAGCACCACCTCGACGCCAGCGACCTGCCGCCGCCGAAGCCGCTCCGGAACACGCTCGAACGGCTCGAAGAGCTGGACGACGACGCCGTACTCGTGCAGACGAACGACCGCCGCCCCCAGCACCTCTACCCGCGGCTCGAGGAGCGCGGGTACAGCTACGAGACCGTCGAGGACGGCGACGGCGCGATCACCGTGATCTGGCAGGACTGACTCAGGCGTGCTCGATCACGACGCGCCACTCGTCCTCGGCGACCTGTTCGGTCTCGTGATCGAAGCCGCGCTGGTCGAGCACGCCGTACAGCGGTTCGGGCTCGAAGCTGTTGAGTAGCTCCAGCTGCTCGGCCTCGCCGAGCGCCTCCAGTTCGTCGACGATCCGGCCGAACGGTTCCCCGTCGATCTCCCGAGCGTCGAGCGTCTTGTCGGGCATACCTCCAACTCCCCGGCCGTGGGGGAGGCAGTTGTGCCGAACGAGTTCGGCAGTCGCGGCACCGACCGCCGTCGGATGAAGATTCTACGAACATGTTCGGGAGTATCGACTGGGTTATCCGTGCCCGACTCAGTTGTAGAGCCATGCCCGAAGCCAAGCTCACGCTCACGATCCCCGAACGGACCTGGCCCGGGGAGATCACCCGTGCTCACGGCGACGCGACGATCCGGATCCTGGCTGCGATGACCGAGTCCGACGGCGGCGTCGGTCTGGCGGAGGTCACCGCCCGCGACCCCGAGTCGGTCGTCGCGGACGTGTCGGCCCACGACTCCGTCGACGACGTGGAGGTGCTCCAGCGCGGGAACCGGGAGTGTCTGATCCAGTTCCGGACGCGGCTCCCGCTGTTGCTGCTGGCCGCGCGCGACTCCGGGCTCCCGCTGGAGATGCCGTTCGAGATCAGCGACGGCGAGGCGACGTGGACGCTGACCGCCTCACAGGACGCCATCTCCGATCTGGGCGACCAGCTCTCGGCGCTCGGCATCTCCTTCACCGTCGACTACCTCCAGCAGGAGGTCGCCGGTTCCGAGGCGCTACTGACCGACCGCCAGCGGTCGATCGTCAGCGAGGCGATCGAGCAGGGGTACTACGACACGCCCCGGGAGTGCTCCCTGACCGAACTCGCCGACGCGGTGGGCCTGGCGAAGTCGACAGTCAGCGAGACGCTCCACCGCGCGGAGGAGCGCGTGATGAAGGAGTTCGCGGCCGGACTGGAGGAGGAGCCGCAGCCGGTCATCGAGGGGTAGCCCGGCCGAGACCGCGCACGAGACCCGTCTGCTCGTGGTCGCCCGGGGTAACGAGGTTGTTTTTCGCAAAAAGATCCAGAAACCGAACGGACGACGCGGTCGCGCCGGATCTGTTTATATACTCACGGCCGAACACTTTCGGAAGTTCTGACGGCGTGGGAATTCGCTGGACCGTTCTAATGGTGTCGTCCCCAACGTCGACCTGTCGAACCATGACTGAGGACATGACGCGGCGACGGTACGTGGTCGCACTGGCGTCGACGGGCATCGGGCTGGGGCTCGCCGGCTGTTCCGGCGGCAGCAGCACCGACTCTCCGACCGACACGCCGACGTCCACGGACTCGGGCGGCAGCGGCGAGTCGTGGGAGCAGACGAGTACGGTGGAGATGAACGACCAGCTGGCGTTCGCCCCCAAGCGGATCGAGGTGGAGGCCGGGACGACGGTCACCTGGGAGAACGTCGGCTCGATCGGTCACTCGGTGACCGCCTACGAGGACAACATCCCCGACGGCGCCGAGTACTTCGCCTCCGGCGGCTTCGACAGTCAGGACGCCGCCGTGGAGGCGTACCCCGACGAGGGGAACATCACCGAGGGCGGGACGTACGAGCACACGTTCGAGACGACGGGGGAGTACGAGTACTACTGCATCCCCCACGAGATGAACGGGATGGTCGGCTACGTGCGGGTGATTTGATATGAGCACAGACGAGATCGACACCCCGGCCGAAGAACAGGGCGAGGAAGAACGAGAGCACAAGACCGAGGAGGAGCTGTTCGCGGAGCACGAACAGCAGCTCGACGAACTGCTCGCCGATGTGGAGGGGCCGGAGGCTCCGGATCCGGAGCCGACGCTCCCCTCGCTGGGCGGCGGCGTCACCCGCCGCGACGTGATGAAGGCGGGGGCGGCCGTCGGCGCGGTCGGCGGGCTCGCGGGCTGTGCGGGGACGAACAGCCTCGGCAACAGCTCGGACACGGAGACCGACAACGGCGGCGGCGACGTGCCCGACCACAAGGTGCCGCCGGGCGAACACGACGAGTACTACGGCTTCTGGTCCGGCGGGCACGCCGGCGACATCCGGGTGTACGGCATCCCGTCGATGCGCCAGCTCACCCGGATCCCGGTGTTCAACCGCGAGCCGGCCAAGGGGTACGGCTTCGACGACGGCACCGATCAGATGCTGGAGGAGGCCGGCGACTACACGTGGGGTGACTCCCACCACCCGAACCTCTCGGAGACCGACGGGAAGTACGACGGGGAGTACATCTTCGTCAACGACAAGGCCAACGGTCGGGTCGCCCGGGTGAACCTCACCTACTTCGAGACCGACGCCATCGTCGACATCCCGAACGTCCAGTCGGTCCACGGCTGCTGTATCCAGAGCCCGGACACCGATTACGTGTTCGCGAACAGCGAGTTCCGGACGCCGATCCCCAACGACGGCCGGGACGTGAACAACCCCGAGGAGTACGTCTCGGTGTTCACCGCGCTCGACCCCGAGAGCATGGACGTGCTCTGGCAGGTCGAGGTCGACGGCCAGCTCGACATCGTCGACTCCGACAAGGACGGCCGCTGGGTGCTCGCCTCCTCCTACAACGACGAGGAGGGCGTCGAGATCGAGGAGATGACCAAGAACGACCGGGACGACCTGAAGGCGTTCGACGTGCCCGCGATCCAGGAGCTCGTCGACGCCGGCGAGTACGAGGAGATCAACGGCGTTCCGGTCGTCGACGGGACGAAATCCAGCCCGCACAACGAGGGCGACAACCCGATCGTGCGGTACATCCCGACGCCGAAGTCGCCCCACTGCGTCGAGGTGACGCCGGACGGGAAGTACGGGATGGTCGCCGGGAAGCTCTCGCCGACCGTGTCGATCGTCGACATCGAGAAGCTCGGGACCGCCGACGACCCCGCGGACACGATCGTCGGCCAGCCGAAGGTGGGGCTGGGGCCGCTGCACACCACCTACGACGGCCGCGGGCACGCGTACACCTCGCTGTTCATCGACTCACAGGTCGTGAAGTGGGACATCGAGGCGGCCGTCGAAGCCGAGAAGGGTTCCGAGGAGCCGATCCTCGGCAAGATCGACGTCCACTACAACCCCGGCCACATCCAGGCGGTGCAGGGGATGTCGACCGAGCCGACCGGCGACTGGCTGGTCGCGCTCAACAAGCTCTCGAAGGACCGCTTCCTCCCGGTCGGCCCGATCTACCCCGACAACGACCAGCTGATCTACATCGGGAACGACGAGGACAACGAGACCGGCGGGATGGAGCTGGTCGCGGACCACCCCGTCTACCCCGAACCGCACGACGCGATCTTCGCCCACAAGGACAAGATCGAGCCGGCGAAGACGTGGAACAAGGAGGACTACGACGAGGAGTACGTCACACAGGAGAACTCCCGGGTCGAGCGCGTCGACGACTCCACCGTCGAGGTGTACGCCTCGGTCAAGCGCAGCGAGTACGGCCTGCGTGACTTCACGGTCCAGGAGGGCGACGAGGTCACCCTGACCGCGACCAACATCGAGGGGACCCAGGACATCGTCCACGGGCTGGCGATCCCCGAACACGACGTGAACCTCGCGCTCGCGCCGCAGGACACCCGGCAGGTGACGTTCACCGCCGACGAGCCGGGCGTGTACTGGATCTACTGCACGTACTTCTGCAGCGCGCTCCACCTGGAGATGCGCTCGCGAATGATCGTGGAACCGTCCGAGTAGGACCATGGAACGCCCGCAACCGAGCCAGTTCGGCGAGATCAGGCGGCTGTTGCCGCTCGTAGCGGCAGTGCTGCTCGTGGCGGCGCTCGCCTTCCCGATGTGGCACATCCGGATGGACGCCGTCCAGTACCCCAGCGAGACGCTGTCGCTGGGGCTGTACGCCTACCCGCGGATCAGCGGCGACTACGTCGAGATCGCTCGCCTGAACCACTACGTCGGGTTCTACTACCCGGACCCGGTGTTCTGGCCGCCGAACTACGAGCCCCACCCCGACGCGATCGACGTGCCGGAGTGGTCGCTCGGGCCGCTGGCGTTCGTCGGCGTGGCGGCGACCAGCCTGTTCGTCGCGGTCGCGCCGACGGCGCGGAAGCTCCGTCGCGGGCTCACCGCACAGCTGGTCGGCTCGGTGCTGGTGTTCGGGATCCTGCTTGCGGACATCCAGTACCGCCTCTACCAGGCGGGCCACACGCTCGACCCCGACGCGCCGGTGGTGGGCGTCGACCCGTTCACGCCGCCGCTGTGGGGGAAGTACGCGGTCGCGAACATCACCAGCTACTCCCGGTTCGGCGTCGGCGCCTACCTGACGGTGGTCGCCATCGGCCTGCTGGTGGTCGCGTGGCTGGCCCGGGACTCGACCGCGACGGTGGGTGACCTGCCCCGGCTGATCCGGGCGGTGCCGGACCGCCTGCGGAAGCGGGTCGGCCGAACGGAGGGACAGCACTGATGGACGACGCCGGACTCGAACGCGCGTTCGTCGCGCTCGTGGTCGTCGTAGCCGCCGCGCTCGCGGGGGTGACCGTCGCCCCCACGTCG
>NZ_JBHUDH010000039.1:14874-16280 GCF_042678005.1 Halolamina salina
CTTCGCGTTCGACCCCGTGACCGAGTCCGGCGTCGCCACCGTCGGCGACGAGTCGTTCGACTCCGTCCAGCGCGCCGTCGACGCCGCCGAGCCGGGCGAGACGGTGTACCTCCGCGGCCGCTTCGACGAGCGCGTCGTCGTGAACACCACGGGGGTGACCGTCACGACGGCGCCCGACGCCCGCGCGGTGATCGACGGCGGGCAGGAGGGTGACGTGCTCACGGTCGCGGCCGCGAACGTCACGGTTCGGGATCTCTGGATCCGCAACTCCGGGATGGACACCTCGACCAACGACGCCGGGGTCTGGATCGACGCGCCAAACGTCACCGTCGCCGACAGCCGACTGACCGAGATCACGTTCGGCGTCTGGGTCGACGGCGTCGACGACGCGGCCCTGCGCAACAACACGATCGTCGGCCGGGAGTCGGTGACGCCGCGGTCCTACCGCGGGAACGGCATCCAGCTCTGGAAGACCACCGGCACGCTGGTCGAGGACAACCGGATCACCGATGCCCGGGACGGCATCTACTACTCGTGGGCGTCGAACGTGACCGCCCGGGGGAACACGCTCTGGGACCTGCGCTACGGCGTCCACTACATGTACTCCCACCGCAACCGCCTCGTGAACAACACCGCCGTCGACAACGACGTGGGGTACGCGCTGATGCTCTCCGAGGAGATCGAGGTGGTGAACAACACCGCCGCGAACAACACCGGGACCAGCGGCCACGGGCTGCTGCTCAAGCGCATCGACTACTCGATGATCCGGGGCAACACGCTCGTCGACAACCAACGCGGGATCTACTCGCTGAACTCCGCGGACAACGAGATCACGGACAACCTCCTGTTGGGGAACCAGATCGGCTTCCACCTGACCGCCGGCACCAGCGGCGAGCGCGTCGTCGGCAACAGCTTCGTCGGCAACCGCCGACACGTTCAAGCGGTCACGAGCGACACGCACGTCTGGAACGGCTCCGAGCGCGGCAACTACTGGAGCGACGCCGGCGCCGCGGATCTCGACGACGACGGCGTGAGCGAACTCCGCTACCGCCCCGCCGGACTCGTCGAGAAGCTGGTCCGGGAGAACCCTGCCGCCGCGGTGTTCACCAACAGCCCGGCGTTCGAGGCGATCCGCCGGGCCGAGCGCACGCTCCCGATCGTCGACGCGCCGGGCGTCGTCGACTACCACCCGCTCGAACGCTCGCCACACGACTGGAGGGATCACTATGCACGCGATAGAGACGACTGATCTGAGGAAACGCTACGGCGACGTGGTCGCGCTCGACGGCGTGAGCCTGTCGATCGAGGCGGGCACGACGTTCGGCCTGCTGGGCACTAACGGCGCCGGGAAGTCGACGCTGCTCAAGCTGCTGTTGCGTCTGTACGACCCCGTCGAGGGCGAGGTC
>NZ_JBHUDH010000039.1:16359-16625 GCF_042678005.1 Halolamina salina
CAAGCTGCTGGTCGGCCACCTCACCCCCGACTCGGGGACGGTCAGCGTCGGCGGGGAGGACGTGACCGACGCCGGCCACCGGCTCCGCGAGGTGGTGGGGTACGTCCCCGAGCACGCGGGGTTCCCGGACGCGCTCACGGGCCGGGAGGTGCTCGGCTACCACGCCCGCCTCCGCGGCGTGCCCGCGGCCGAACGCGCCGATCGACCTCGCCTTCACGAGCGGCGACGCGGGCGCGCTGATCAACGTCGCCGGCGCCGCGGTGCTG
>NZ_JBHUDH010000039.1:16672-29932 GCF_042678005.1 Halolamina salina
TCGGCGGCTACTCCAACGGGATGAACCGCCGGCTCGCGCTCGCATCGGCGCTGCTCGACCGCCCCCGGCTGCTGCTGCTCGACGAGCCGACCGCGGGCCTCGACCCGCTGGGCGTCGCGGAGTTCCACCGCATCCTCGACCGCCTGCGCGAGGAGTCCGATCTGACCGTCGTCATCACGAGCCACGTGCTCTCGGAGATCGAGGCGCTGTGTGACGACGCCGCGGTGCTCCACGACGGCGACCTGCTGTTCGACGGCCCCGTCGACGAGCTGCGGGAGCTGGGCGGCGACGACATCGAAGCCGGCTTCGGCGCCCTGATCGCGGAGGCGGGTGGCAGTCGAGGAGAGACTCTGGAGGTGGAACGATGACGGACGTGAGCGCCGAGGAGGACGGCGTCACCGAGGAGCCGGCGTTCGCCCTGCCGACGGGGGTGAGCGAGGGGTCGGCGCTCGATCAGGTCGCCACCGTCGCGCGCCTGGAGTTCACCCTCGCGGTCCGGAACCGCTGGGCGTTCGCGCTGGCGGCGCTGTTCGCCTCGCTGTCGCTGCTCGTCATCGCCCTCGGCGGGCAGGGCGGGGTGGTCCGCGCCGACGCGGTCGTCGTCAGCCTCGTCGAGCTCTCGGCGCTGCTGCTTCCGCTGGTCGCGCTGCTGTTCGGCTCCGACGCCGTCGTCGGCCGCGACGAGTCCGGCTGGCTCGGCGTGCTGTTCGCGCTGCCGGTGCCGCGGGGCCGCATCGTCGTCGGGACGTACCTCGGTCGGCTGGCGGTGTTTACGGGCGCGGTCGTCGCCGGCTTCGGCGTCGGCGGGCTCTGGCTCGCGGCCCAGGGGCGGTTCACCGCCGCGTACCTCGGACTCGTCGGCGCGGCGGTGCTCGGCGGCGCGGCGTTCCTCGCGCTGTCGGTGCTGCTGTCGACGCTCGCCGCGGAGAAGACCCACGCCCTCGGCGGCGCGCTGCTGCTGTGGGTGTGGGTCGCGCTGGTCCACGACCTCGTCTCCGTCGGGCTGATCGCCGCCGACCTCGTGGGGCCGGACTGGCTGGCCGCCTTCGTGCTCGCGAACCCCGCCACCGCGTTCCGCGTGCTCGCGCTCCAGTCGGTGCCGACGGTGACCGGCGGGATGGCCGACGTGCTGGTCGGCTCCGGCGTGACGCCGCCGGTGCTCGTGGCGGCGCTGGTCGCGTGGAGCCTCGCGGGCACGTGGCTGGCAAGTCGGCTGGTCCGCCGCCGGAGCGTCTGAGGAACGACTCGCCCCGCCCGATCGCCGCCTTCTCCTCGGATTCGTCCAGCGATCCTCCGGATCAGTCGTCCGATTCCGGCGCCCACTCGGGCCGGGTGACGTTCGTCGGTCCGGGATCGACGGCGACGTCGATGGACGTGGTCGCTGATTCCCCGCGGAGGTGCTTGTTGAGGAGGTACTCCCCCACGGTCTCCGCGCGGACGAACCGGAACGTGACGTTCGCGTAGAGGAGTTGGTCGGTCTCCGCGTCGACGTAGAGGACGCCCGACGCCAACTCGACGTTGTACGCCGTCCGGCCCGACTCGAAGTTGGCGGTGTTGTACCACCCGCTCTGTGCGGCGTAGACGGCGACTTTCCGTCCCTCGTACGTCGTCGTCCCCGTTCGCTCGTACTCCGGGTACTCGAGGACGGTCAGCAGGAGGCTGCGCCCACCGCCCGGGGACTCCTCGTCCGTGTCGACCACGACGGCGGTCATCGTCTCGTTGTTCTGTCTGACCAGCCGTTCGTCCGCGCTGAGTTCGAGCAGTTGCTCGTACTGCGTTGCGGTCGACGCCACCGACCGCGTCACGGAGCGGTTCTCGTGCCAGTACGTCGTGTACGTCACGTCCTCGAACTCGGCGGTGAGGAGCATCTCCCCGTCGGGCTCGTCGTTGCTGATGTCGTAGGCGACGAACTGGTTTCCGTTCGTGGAGAGCGACATGTTGGAGCTGTACGACCCGTCGGGCTCGGCGTCGTCGAACGGGGCGTCGGTGCCCGCGGCCGCCGGGTGGTAGCCGAACAGGCCGTAGAGGAGGGCAACGGCGATCGCGAGGACGACGACGGCGACCGTTCGTCTCCGATTCATGCCGGGCGTTTGGAGTCCAGCCGTGATAGAACTGGTTCCGGTCGCTGAACGCCTACTTAGGTCGATTCAGGAGGCTGTGAGGCCCGCTTCGAGCGGCGGACCGATCACGCCTCGCGTTGGAACTCAGGATCGAACATCCGTGCCGACATCGGCGCCGGGTCGCCGTCGGTGACGTTGTACTCGGAGAAGTCGGTCACGCCCGCCTCCCGGAGCAGCGCCTCGTCGTAGAAGCTGTTGCCCGTACACTCGGACGGATCGCGCGCGAGGATCTCGAGGACCGCGTCCGAGACGACCTCCGGAGTGCGCCAGTCGTCCTCGGTTCCGAGCTCGAAGTAGCGACTCGCGCGGGTGTCGATCGTGGTCACCGGCCAGAACGTGTTACAGCCCACACCGTCGCTCGCCAGCTCTTCGGCGAGCGAGAGCGTGATGAACGACATCCCGAGCTTCGACCACGCGTACGGCGCCTTCCCGGGGGAGCGGTCGGTCACGATCGGCGGCGAGTTCGACAGCAGCCACGCCCCTTCCTGTCCCGCGAGGTGGTCGGCGAACGAGTGCGCGACGAGGTGGCTCCCGCGGACGTTCACGTCGGTCAGCAGGTCGAACCGGTCGGCCGGCAGGTCGGCGATATTCGCCAGTTGGATCGCGCTGGCGTTGTTGATCACGATGTCCACCTCGCCGAAGTGGTCGATCGCCTCGTCGACGACGGTCTCCACGCGGTCCTCGTCGCGGAGGTCGAGTTCGAGCGCGAGCGACTCCGGCCCGCGCTCGCGCACCTCGCGGGCCGTCTGCTCGATCGAGCCAGCGAGCTCGGTCTCGTCGCCGTCGGTCGTCTTCCCCGTCGAGACGACGTTGCAGCCGTGATCGGCGAGCGCGAGCGCGAGCTGTTTACCGATCCCGCGGGTCGTGCCGGTGATGAACGCCGTCGATTCGGAGAGGTCCGGGTTCGCGAGTGCCATGGCCCCGAGTCGGCCGACGGGAGTATAATTCCCGGTGACCGGGCCGCGGGCTCGGCGTGAATAAACCGTGTGTCCCGCGCGTTCCGTACTGTTCGACAGTCACGATCCTGTCGCGTTGCCCACAGTCAGCCGGTCCACGAATGCGCCTCGCACCGGGCGTGCGTAGTCGGGCCGCGTTATTGAGTTCCGAACACTTCGAGCGCTCCTTTCTCCAGCCCGGACTTCGAGAACAGCGAGATGACGTCGCCGGTCTGCATGACGGTCTCACCTTTCGGCGTCAGTACGTCGCCGTCCCGTTCGATCCCGACCACCAGCATTTCGTCGGCCAGTAGCCCTTCCTCGACTGCCTCCTCGATGGTGAGCCCCGCGACCTTGGCGCCTTCCGAGACGGTGAACTCGACGACTTCTGCGCCGCCGGCGAGGCTCATGAAGTCAGTCAACGACGGCCCGACGGGGGCGTCTTCCGGCCCGAACGGGTTGTACGGCTGGTGGTACTCCCCCTCGATGACGCTCTCGTCCTCGATCTCCAAGCCGATGTCGGACAGTTCACCCGCGATACGGCTGATGTCTTCGGTGTTCGATCCGACCGCAGTCACCGCGATGTTCGTCTTCCCGGTCATCAACTCTCGGACGGCCACCACGCCGGAAACATCCAGCGCAGACTGGGCGAGCCGGTCACGCTCCGGGATCGGGGCCGTACAGCTGAACTGGTAGGTGACGTGTCCTTCGATGGATTTGTAGTTGATGTCGGCGAGATACCCGCGCAGTATCCCCTCCGCCTCGAGTTGGTGGATCCGGTTCCGGATCGTTGCCGCGGTCACCTCCATCTCCTCGGCGATCTCCGACGCCGTCGTGTTCCGGGCGTCACGCGCCAGATAGTAGAGGATCCGCTTGTCGATCTCGTCGACGCGGTATTCCATACTCGGGGTAGGGTCAGTACGCATAATTAATCCCCGATACGAGCATGGTCAGTTCGTTGTCGTGACCGCGCATGGCTCTCACACGACCACCGAGATTCTGCAAGTTGAAAAATATGGGTCGTATATTTTCGTAGCAAAAATTGAATGCCAACACTTATTCTGCATCGGTGATCTACCATGGAGTAGCCAGCACGGGGACCACCAGGGTCCCGTTCGACGGCCGACCAGCGGTGTACGACCGAACTGGCCAACACCCATGACACGATCCGAGATCGATACCCCGGACGGTATCCCGAAGGACGTCGCCGCGACTCTCGAGGGGTGTAGCGACGCGGAACTCCGAGAGATCGTTCACTACGCCCAACAGCTTCTCGACGCGCATCCGCCGCTCACCGACGCCATCGAGTCACGGCCCGGCGAGGACCTCCTTCGCGTGGAGGACCACGGCACGTACACGATTGCGGTCGTAGAACGCCCCGACGAGAGGGGGGACGCCCGTGGCCCGTTCGCCTACCGCGTCACCTGGGAGCCGGAGGGCGACGACGGGGCGGGCCAGTATCGGTGGCACTATCTCGGCAAGGTCTACGGCAAATCGGAGGAGGGCTGAGATGTCGGTCTCCGTCTTCCAGTGTGTCGTCGTGCCAGTTGCCAGCTGCGAGGTCTACGAAGCATGAACGAACTGAAACGCGGGATGGACTCGCGGACGATCATCCGATAACTCACATCTATGTACATCATCATCGTCGGAGCGGGTGACATCGGTTCTCCGCTCATCGACATCGCTACTCGTTCCGGAAACGAGGTCGTCGTCGTCGAGCGGGACGCACGGAAAGCCGACGCGATCGCAGAACAGTACGACTGCTTGGTTCTGAACGCGGACGCGACGACGATGGAGACGCTTGAGGACGCCGGCGCCGGGCGGGCCGACGCGATCATTTCGACGACCGATCAGGACGCGACCAACGTTATGGTGTGTCTGCTCGCGAAGGAACTGGACGTTCCGGCCATCACGTCGGTCGTACACGATGCGGAGCACATGAACCTCTTCCGGCAGATCGGCGTGAACACGATCGAGAACCCACAGCAGCTCATCGCCGGATATCTCTATCGGGCGGTCGCGAGACCGGCGATCGTCGACTACATGCGGATCGGTGAGCGGGCGGAGGTGTTCGAGATCACCGTTACGGAGGACGCGCCGATCGCCGGGAAAACGCTCACTGAAGCGGGTGAGGGCGGCCTTCTGGGGGACGACGCTCTGATCGTCGCTATCGAGCGTGAGGGCGAAGACCGGCCGCTGACCCCCCGAGGGAACACCCGGATCGAGGCGAACGATCTGTTGACCGTCTACTCGGCCACCGGGGCCGACCCCGAACTGACGGACGTCTTCGGACACTACGAAGACCGGGAAGCGTAACTAACGAACAGTCTCCTCGCCATCATGTCCAACTCATCCGTCGGCCGACTCGACGTCGCGACCGCTCCGAAGACCGCCCTCGGAGACGTCGGTGCCCTCCACATCCGCATCGGGGAGCTGATGCTGGTGCCGCTGCTGGTCGCTTCGCTCTACCGGGAGTGGTACAGCACGCTGGCGTTTCTCGCCGCTGCGGGCGTCACTGCGCTTGCCGGCGGAGCGACGTACAAGCTCGCGGACGCTCCGGAGCCGAAACGCTACCACGCGATGATCGTCGCCGCGCTCGGCTGGCTCGTGACGGCGGCGTTCGGCGCGATACCGTTCGTCGTCGCGGCGTCCGAAACTGATGGCCGCTACCTCGGAACGCTACCCGATCAGTCACGATGAGAGTGGACACGAAGACGGTCGGACGCGACGTCGGTCGAATCGTACAGGCTGTCTCGCTGATGATGGTCGCCTCCATCGTCGTGGCAGCCGTCAACCGAGAGTTCTTCGCGATCCCCGCCTTTCTGGTCTCCGCCGCCGTTACGGCCGGGATCGGCACCGCACTCGCCCGCCGGTATCGGGACGCAGCGCCGCCGGAGAAACGCGACGCGATGGTGACCGCCGCGACCGCGTGGGCGCTGGTCGGCGTCCTCGGGGGGCTGCCGTTCGTGCTCATCGCGTGGACGATTCAGCTCGACCCGTTCCCCGTTTGGGCGAACACGCCACCGATGGACTCGACGACGGCGGTGTTCCGACACCCGCTCGATGCGGTGTTCGAGAGCATGAGCGGCTTCACCGGTACCGGTCTCACGATGGCCGCCGTCGAGGAGAAGCTCCCGCGGTCGCTGCACTGGTGGCGGTCGCTCATCGAGTGGGTCGGGGGCGTCGGCGTCATCGTGCTGACCGTCGCGATCCTCCGCCGCAGTGGCGGGGGCGGGTCGTACACGCTATACGAGAGCGAGGCGCGTTCGGAGAAGATCCACCCGAGTATCGTCACCACGGTTCAGGAGATTTGGAAAATCTTCGTCGGTCTCACTGTCGGTTCCATCGTGCTGTTCCTGCTGGCCGGGATGCCGTTGTGGGACGCCATCAACCACGGAATGACGGGAATCGCGACGGGCGGGTTCTCGGTCCACGCGGAGTCGATCGGGCACTACGACAGCGCGATCATCGAGTACGCGACGGTCCCGATCATGATCGCCGGCAGCATCGCGTTCCCGATCCACTATCTGCTGTTCAAGGGCGAACTCCGGAACTTCTACTCGGACCTCCAGACGCGGTGGGTGTTGATCTGGTTCGTCGGCGGATCGCTCGCGCTGACGGCGATACTCTACGTGAACGGGGAGTACGCCACGCTGGAAGAGACGTTCCGGGTGAGCCTGTTCCAGTTCGTCTCGGCCGCGTCGAACACCGGGTTCGGGAGCGCGACGATCGGCGGCGGAACCGAGCAGGTCTGGAGCGCCGGAGCGACGCTGCTGACGTGTCTGGGGATGCTCACGGGCGGGGCCGCCGGGTCGACGACCAGCGGGCTCAAACTGATCCGGGTCGCCACCCTCGTCAAGGGGACCGTCTGGCAGATTCAAGAGGTGTTCCGTCCCGACAGTGCGATCCGATACCTCCGAATCGGCGAGCGAAAGCTCGACGAGAAACAGCTCCAAGGCGAGTACACGGAGGCGACGGTCGTGTTCGTCCTCTGGATCACCTTCCTCGCGGTCGGTGTCGCCGTCCTCCTGCGTGTTCTGGCACCGGCCTACCCGTTGGAGTACGTGGTGTTCGACGTGATGAGCGCCCAGAGCAACGTCGGACTGGACTCCGGGATCACTGGCCCCGGCATGCCCGACACCGCCAAGGCGATGTTGATCGTCAACATGTGGGTCGGGCGCTTGGAGATTATCCCGGTCGCAGTGCTCTTGGGGACGATTTTCCGACGGTTCGACCTGTATCGATAGTGGAAGAGTGCGTAGAGTGCGGTTCCCGGCCCGTTCGATCCGCTCCGGGTCGGCTGTCTGTCGAGGCCGCCGAGAGGACGTGGACCTCCCGACGCCCGCTTGACGGCGAGCGGTGTGGGACGTTCCCTCCCGAACTCTACTCCACGTGCAGCGAGTAGAGGATCACGCCGAACCCCAGCGTCGTGAACGCGCTCTCGACGACGAGCGCGAACTCGTTGTTCACCGGCAGGAGTTGGTCGACGATCCCCGCCAGCAGCGCGCCGACGGTGATCGCACCGAACCCGATCGCGAGCGCCCGTAGCGCCGCCGATCCGTTACGCCGGTAGGCCCGGACCGCGTACAGCGTGATCGAGCCGCCGAGGACGAGCGTGAGCGTCTTGAGTACGACGACGGCGACGTTCATGTTTCGGTGCGCACCTCCGACCAGAGCGCCGAGAGCCGTTCCTCGGGCGTCGACTCCGTGCGGCCGATCGAGAGTTCGAGCGAGCCGTCCTCGTCGAGCGAGACTTGGATCTCCTCGAAGTCCGCGACGTACCGGGTCGTGTGGCGGCCGTCGTCCCGGATCTCCGTCCGCTCGTCGACCAGCGAGGCGTCGCTGAGCAGGTCCAGCTTGCGGTAGGTCGTCGACTGCGGGATGTCACACGCCTCGGAGAGCTCCTTGGCGGCCATCGGGCTGTCGAGCTGTTCGATGATCGCTCGGCAGTCCGGATCGTCCAGCGCGTCGAGCACGTCCTGTAGCTGCGGCGCCTCGACCGCGATCGGGTCACGTTCCATCGTTCTCCGTTCTGCGAGCTTGCTCGCTCCGTACAGCTGTCCGGTCATCGCTCGGTAGTCGTGACGCGTTCATCGTCGGCTACCCTGCGCTCGTCGGCGTCGCTCGCGGCCCGGCCGATCGAGGCGCGGTCGGCGGGCAGCGAGCGTCCACGACTGGTCCCGAATCGTTCGCGGTGAGGGTGTCGCTGCGACATGGCATCGATAGCTGATCGTACAGCCCTGCCGCACCAATCGGTGCTGCCGAACACGTTCGGGACGCTTCCCCGGCCGGTCCGAGCCGAACACCTTCGGAAGAACCCTCTGGGGGAGCCGCCCGCTACCTCGAACAGATGTCCGAGACCACACTCGACGTTCGTGAGATCCCGCCGTCGAACCGCCACCCGAAGATCCACGACGCCTTCGACTCGCTGGACAGCGGCGACGAACTGGTGATCGTGAACGACCACGAGCCCAAACCCCTGTTCTACGAGATGCAGGCCGAGGTCGAGTCGTTCGACGCCGACGGCTACAGCGTCGAACAGCGCGACGACGACGAGTACGTGGCGCGGTTCCCCAAGCAGTAACCCCGACCCGAACGTGTTCGCAGCCATCGGGAGGCCGCTGGGACCCGTTGCTCCGGTATGAGCGCGATCCCCGGCGACGTCGACGCCGACCGCCAGCCGCCGATGACCGTCCCGCTGCGACACTTCCTCGTCGCGAGCGCGTTCCTCCCGCTCGGTGCGGTCGCCGGCCTCGCCGCCGTCGCCGATTTCCGACTGGGACTGCTGTCGCTCGCCCATGCCCACCTGCTGCTCGTGGGCTGGGTCTGTCTCACGATCGCCGGCGCGATGACGCAGTTCGTGCCGGTCTGGTCGGGCGTCGACCTCCACTCGAACCGGCTCGCCGCCCTCCAGCTCCCGCTGATCGCGGGCGGGCTGGTGGGGTTCGCCGCCGGCCTGCTCGCCGGGCGGCTCGCGCTCCTGCCAGCCTTCGGCGCGGCGATGCTGCTGGGGTTCTGGGTGTTCGTCTACAACATCGGCCGGACGCTGGCCCGGGCGCGGCCGTTCGATACGACCGAGCGCCACTTCGCGCTCGCGCTCGGCTTCTTCCTCCTCGCGACGCTGCTGGGGCTGCTGCTGGCGGTCGGCTTCGCTCGACCGTCGATGCTCCCCGCCCCCCGGCCGGCGGTCGTCGGCGCCCACGCGACGCTCGCGGTGTTCGGCGCCGTGCTCACGACGGTACTGGGCGCGCTCTACCAGCTTGGGACGATGTTCACCCAGACCGAACTCCACGGGATCGACGTCCCTCTCGGTCGGTTCGAGGAGTTCGGCTACCCGGCGGGCGTGCTCCTGCTCGCGGGCGGCCGACTCGCGGAATCGGCGACCGTCGCGCGTGCCGGCGGCGTCCTCGTCGCGCTCGCGCTCGTCGCGTTCGCGGTCGTGCTCGCCCGCCGGCTCTGGGAGACGCAGGTCGAGCGGACGCCGATGCTCTCGCGGTACGCCGTCGTCGCGGTCACGACGGCGCTGTGGGCCGCGCTCGCGCTGCCCGCGTGGCTCGCCGACCCGCTCACCCGACCCGCGCTGCTGGGCCGGCCGGGCGTGAGCCACCTGCTCCTGCTCGGCGTCGTCGGCTTCGTCGTCCTCGGCACGGTCTACCACGTCGTCCCGTTCGTCGTCTGGGTCCACCGCTACAGCGACCGACTGGGGTACGAGCCGGTGCCGATGGTCGACGACCTGTACAACGACCGGCTCGCCGCCACCGACTTCTGGTGTTTCCTCGCCGGAACCGCGCTGCTCGTCGCCGACGGCCTGCTCGGCCTCCCGTGGCTCGTCCCGGCGGTCGGCGGCGTCGCGGTCCTCGCCGGGACGCTGCTGTTCGTCGTGAACGTCGCCGGCGTCGTCCGGGAGCACGCCCCCCAGTCGCTACTCGCGGTGTTGCTCGGCACGTGGGCGGCGGTCGAGTCCGACGGCGCGTCGGCGTCACCCGATCGAGACTGAGCCGCCGGCACGAACGTCTTCGGCCGAACGCTCAGGCCCGACCCGGACGGAATCCCGTCGATGCCCGAGATCACCGCGATCGACGACCTGACCGACGCGCCCCACGCGGAAGTGTTCGAGCAGCGCGACCCCCGGACGGTCCGGCTCGAACTCGACGCCGGCGAGGAGGTCCCCGAACACACCCACCCCGGGACGAGCGTCGTTCTGCATCTCCTCGACGGCCGGCTGGAGGTCTCGCTCGACGACGAGACGTACGAACTGGAGTCGGGCGAACTCGCCCGGTTCAGCGGCGACCGCGCGGTCTCTCCCCACGCGGTCGAGCCGAGCACGGCGATAATCGTCCTCGCTCCGGCGGCCGAGGAGTCGTAGTCCGGAAGCGGGGAGGTAGCGGCAGGGAGAACGTCGACGGCGGGGTCAGAACTGCACGTCCGGCGAGTCCGTCGCCGGCGCATCGTCGTCGTCTTCCTCCGGAACGGTCCCCGTTTCCCGGTACTCTTCCTCCAGCGATCGCAACTGTTCGTTGACCGCGTCGCTCTCCTGATGCATCGGCGCCGCGCGGATCCGGACGATCTCGTAGTCGTGACGGTCGTCGACCCCGTTCCAGGCCCGGAACGCGCCGACAGTGAGCGTGTGGGTCTGCGGGCAGAACGCCGTCGTCGGCGTGAACTCGGCCCGCAGCACCGCCGGGTCGTCCGCCTCCTCGGCGTACCGGAAGCCAGCCTCCGGGTGGCGCGTGTCGAAGTTCAGCCGCGCGAGGTTGTAGCCGAACGTCATGTCGTACACGCCGCGCTCCTCGAACAGCTCGTGTGCGATCTCGTGGACGGCGACGTGCTCGTCGGCGAGGAGCACGTTGTGGCCGTCGAGGAACCCCCCGGGTTCGGGGAGATGTTCGGGGACGAACTCCCCCTCCTCGTCGAACGTGGCGTCGTCGTTCCCGCCGCCGAACGGTGAGAGTCCGGACATGGTCGACGCTACGCGCTCTCGGCCCCTACCCGTGGTTCCGAACAAGTTCGGGGCGGGGAAACGACAGTTCCCGTTTCAGCCTCCAGCACGCTTTTGCTCCGCTGCGCCCACCGTCGGGGCGATGCACCGGCGTCAGTTCCTCCGGGCCGCCGGCTGTGCGATCCCCGCCGTCGGCGCCCTCCCTGCCACCGTATCGGCCGCACAATCACCGTTCGAACCGCTCGGCTCCGTCTCGATCACCGGCGCGACGGAAGCGGTCGTCGGTCCCAAGAACGAGACGGCGTACGTCGCGACCCAGGACGGGTTCGCGGTCGTCGACATCTCGACGCCGAGCGAGCCTGCCGTCCTCCAGCGCCGGACGGGGCTGCTGGCGGAGCGAGAGGGCGGGCCGATGCAGGAGATTCTCGACGTGAAGGCAACCGGCGATCTGCTGCTCGTGGCCTGCCCCGCGAACGGGCACGAGGAGCCGGTGGTCGAGGGATTCCTGCTGTACGACGTCACGGACCCGAAAGATCCGGAACGGGTCGCGTTCCACGAGACCGAGTTCCCCATCCACAACGCCGCCCTGACCGAGGAGCGCGCGTACCTGGTCAACGGGAGCGAGGTCGTGATCGTCGGCGTCGCCGACGAGCCGACGGAACTCGGCCGCTGGGCGCCGCGGGACGCCGACCCGGCGTGGGCGGAGGTGGACGGCCTGCTGCGGTTCGCCCACGACGTGTACGCGCAGGGCGACCGGGCGTACGTCGTCGAGTGGGACGCCGGGACGTTCATCCTCGACGTGAGCGATCCGGCAGCGCCGACGGCCGTGACCCGGATCGGCGGTCGGTCGCCGGAAACGCTCGCGGAGATCCCGGGGGAGGACGCCGTCGTTCACTCGCTAAGCATGCCGGGGAACCACCACACGGCGGCCGTGAACGACGACGCCTCGCTGCTCGTCCTCAACAAGGAGGCGTGGCCGACCGAACTCACGGAGGGGACGGATATCCAACCCCTCGGCGAGGTCGAACTCTGGGACGTACGCGAGGAGACCGAGCCGGAGCGCCTCGCGACCATTGAGGCGCCCGACTCCCGCAACCCCGAGAAGGGGGAGATCAACACCACGCCGCACAACTTCGAGATCAGGGGCGATCGCCTCTACAGTTCGTGGTACGACGGCGGCGTCAAGATTCACGACGTGAGCGATCCGCGGAACCCGGCGCTGCTGGCGTGGTGGCGCGACCCCCACGAGTGGACGTTCTGGACCGCCCAGTACGCCACCGAGGAGTTCTTCGTCGCCAGCAGCCACTCGCGGGGGCGGTACAACGCCGGCAAGGGCGCGCTGGTGACGTTCCCGAACCGTGCTGGCGAGCAGGCGTCGCCGCCGGCGCTGACCGACACGGAGACGCCCACGCCGACCGCTGAGCCGACCCCGTCGTCGACCCCAGACAGCCCGACGTCGTCCTCAATTCCGCCCACGTCGACGCCGGCGGCCGACAGCGAGAGCGTGAGCGCCCCCGGGTTCGGCCTGCTCGGGGCCGCGGGGGCGATCTCGCTGGCGACGTGGCGACGCCTGCGGGACTGAACGCTCGACGGTTCAGCCGGCACGGACCGACGACGCTTCGAGAGCGATGGAGGCTGCCGGAGCTAGCGTTAGCTCCCTCCCTCCCCAACTGTGCAGTCCGGCACTGAGTCCCAGAATACACTGACGGGACCCGCGTGTTCGACGATCGTTGTAACCAACATTTACGGATGTCGAACTCGTCGGCGTACTCAATGACGCAGACCCAGCCCAATCGGGCGGACGCGACGACGGAACTCAGCACCGAACCGCCGGCGGACGTGGACTCGACCGCCGGGAAGCTCGTCTACGTCTACCTCTCGTCGGTCGTGGAAGCGACCGTCGACGGCATCGCCGAGGCGCTCGACCTGAAGCTGATCGAACTGCTCCCGACGCTGCGGTCGCTGCAGTCGGCCGGCTACGTCGAGCGTGCCGGCGAGAGCTGTCGGATCGTTCGGTAGAGCGTTTACTTCTGTGGTGGCTCTCCGGCGACCGGGAGCCGCGGGTATTCGAAGGTCTGGTGAGACTCTCTCGGTGGGTTCGGTGATAGCGTCGGTATCTCGCTTGTCGTTGATACCGACAGCAACCGCGACAGCATCTCGATGCTTGACCACTTGCGACCGCAGGGTGCCGGGCACGAGGCCCATCATCAGAAATCGAAGATTTCTGATTGGCAGACGAGAGCTTCGCTCTCGTCGACGGCGCAGC